>JAJDAR010000500.1 GCA_029261775.1 Deltaproteobacteria bacterium
TTCCCGCTGCTGGCGAGGCGCCGCGACGAGGTGGCGCGCTACGTCCGCGGTGTCGTGCTGCTGAGCCTTCCCTGCTTCTTGTGCTTCTACCTCTGGCCGGTGGCCGGACCCCGTCCCGAGCAGGTGGCGGGGCCTCTGCACAGCTGGCTGGTCGGCGTCGACCGGGTGTGGAACTCGATGCCATCGCTGCACGCGGGTCTGGCGACCTACTCGGCGCTCTACGGGATGGCCCTGCTGGGGACCGGTCGCTCGCGCAGGCTCCTCGCCTTCGGTCTCACCGCCTGGGTCGTCGCCATCCTCTACTCGACCCTCGCCACCAAGCAGCACTGGTTTCTCGACCTGCCCCCCGCTGTGGGGCTCGCATGCCTTGCCCACTACCTGGTTCGAGTGCGCGATGCGGGTTCGTCGAGCTGACGCAGGACGGCGCTTCCGCCGAGCCGATCGGCGGCGCGCCGGATCGCGGCCGCGCGCTGGCGGACGTAGGGCGAGGGCGAGCCGGCCTTGAGCTGCTTGGGGTTGGGCAGCACGGCGGCCAGGAGCGCCGCCTGCTCGGGCGAGAGCCAGCGGGCCGATCGCCCGAAGTAGCGGCGGCTCGCCGCCTCGGCACCGAACACACCGGGTCCGAACTCCGCCACGTTGAGGTGGACCTCGAGGATCCGCCGTTTGGGCCAGAGCTGCTCGATCCAGAGGGTGAGCCACGCTTCGAGCCCCTTGCGGACCAGGCTGCGGCCCGGCCACAAGAACAGGTTCTTGGCGACCTGCTGGCTGATCGTGCTGGCACCGCGCCTGCGGCCCCGGCTCTCGAACAGGGCGTCCTGGATCGCGTCGAGGTCGAAGCCGGCATGGGTCGGGAACTTCTGGTCCTCGGCCGCGATGACCGCGACCGCCAGGTGCGGCGAGATCTCCGCAAGGGGGACCCACTCGTTCTGCACGCTGCGGCCGTGCTCGAGCCCGTCACGCAGCATGAACGCGGTCGTAGGTGGATCGACGAAGCGCACGGGCAACACGATCGCCACGCTCGCGAGCAGCAGCGAAGCGGCGAAACGGGTCGCAAGACGCGTCTTGCGGAACCGCGGAGGGGCTTTGCGGCGTCGAGGCATCAGGAGGGGGCGGACTCTCGCGGCTCCAGGCGGAAAGGTCGAGTCTATCGACACCGCCTCCAGTCGCCGAAGGCGTTGCGACGCCCCGGGCCCTGCTCCATGCTCGGCGGGTCCGCCTTCGACACGAGGAGCGTCGATGAACGCCACGAACGTCTTGCGGGGCCTTTCCGGCCTCATCGGCCTGCTCTTCCTGGTCCAGGCGATCGGCTGGCTGACCGACCCGCAGCAGGCCGCTGCGGGACTCGGCATGCCGCTCCTCGACGGGCTGGCCCGCAGCACACAGGTAGGGGATCTCGGCGCCTTCTTCTCCAGCCTCGCCGGGATGATCGGCATCGGCGTCATCCGCCGACGGGCGCCCTGGCTGCAGGCGGCCGCCATGCTTCTTGGCGCCGCGGCGGTCGTCCGGACCCTGGCCTGGGCCGTTCACGGCGCCGAGTTGGCGACCTCCTTCATCGCGATCGAGGCGGTCTGCATGGCGTTGCTGCTCTTCACGGCGGCGCGCTTCGCGTCCGGCACGGATCCCGCCTAGCGGGAGCCGAGGGACCGGAGTTCCGACATGAGCCTTCCCGATCGACCGGCGACCCCGTGCCGACCCCTGTCATGAACGGCTACTACGATCCGTATCCCCGGCTGCTGCTCGACGAACCGCTGGTTCTGGTCGGCCATCCGGGCTCGGGCGTCTCGCTGGTCGGCCACGCGCTATGCGCTCGCACCGGACTGGCCTTCAACGACGTCGAGCGCTCTACCGAAGCGACCGCCGGGCGGTCCCGGGCTCGGGTGCTCTTCGAAGAGGGTGCGCAGGAGCTCTTCGAACGAGAGGGCCGGGCCCTGCGCCAGGCGCTCTCGCGCTCGCCGCTCGGAGTCGCGGTCGTCGGAAGCGCCTGCCTCGCGAGCGTGGATCCCGACGGCGAGCTGCTGCAGGTGGCGCGCTGGATGTTCGTCCAGCGACCGCTCGAGATCCTGCTGGCGCGCATCGGGCGTCAGCTCGAGGGCGCGCCGGCGAGCCTGCCCGAGTATCTGCCCCATCCCCCGAAGACGGCGGAAGATCTCGCGCAGCGGCTCGCGCCCTGGGAGAGAGGGCTCGAGTCGGCCCACGCCATCCTGGAGGCGGGAGACCGCCACCCGCAGGCGCTGGCCGACGAGATCGAATCGAGCCTCGACCGGCTCGTGGGCGCGCGGCCCTGCTGACGCGTTCGCGGATCAGTGTGGCTTGCAGAAGCGTCCGTGCTGCACGCCCGCGAACAGATCGCGGAAAGCCGGCCCGCTCATGTGAACGAGTTCCCGGTGATCCCCCGCCTCGAAATACAGGTCGGGGAGCCGCAACAGGCTGTCGTCGATGACGGTCGGCACGTTGTAGGGAGCACCGACCGCGGGGACCGCGCCGACCTCGCAGTCGCTGAACAGTTCCCGCAGCTCCGTCTCGCTGGCGAGCTGGAGATCGCGATCCAGCTGCTGCCGGATCTCGTCGAGCAGGACGCGACACGAAGCCGGGACGAGAGCCAGTACGTAGCCTCGCTCGTCTTCGAGCACGACGCTCTTCGCGACCTTGCCTCCAGGCAGCTTGGCGGCGCGAGCCGACCCCGAGCTGCTGGTGGCGTGGGCGTGGTGTACGAGCTCGTAGTCCACCCCCTGGACGTCGAGATACCACTTCAATCGCCGGGCGATCGTCATGACAGGCTCCTCCTTCGCCCCCGCCTGCGGCGTGAGAAGGTATGTCCGGCCGCCCCGGAGGCGGCGGCCCGTCGAGGCGCGGGCGCGAATCCAATCTGCGCCTCCAGGTATGCCGGCGCAACCACCAATCGCGGGCACGTGTGAACCATTCCGGCTCCCGAGGCGACTCATCAGCGGAGGAACCGGCCGATGCAGCACTCCCGACCCATCAACGCGACGCTCGTCGAACTCGTCCTGGCGCTCGGAGCCATGACCCACGACGACACGCTCACCACCCTCCTGGCCCATGACCTGGTCGCCACCGGCGAGGTCGTGGTTCTCGGCAGCTGCCTGGCGACGCGAGTCCACTAGCAGCCCCGCCCCCGGGGACACGTGGATCGCCTCCCCCCAGGAGACGCCCGCGGCGGCAGCTGCCGCCCAGGGTGGCGGAACCTGCGCGCAGGGCTCTGCGCAACTCCCCGATCTCCGGTCGAGCGACGCCGGCACGCTCCTTGCTCCATCCCCAGGCACCGTCCGCGCCTCCGTCGGATGTCTGTTTCGCGGTGATGCCACCGCGAGACACGCAACCAACAAGGAGGATGCGATGGACCGGAACCACACTCTCGACCTCGGACGACGGGGGCTCGTGCTCGTCGCCCTCGCCACCAGTGCGCTGCTGCTCGTGGGCTTCCTCTCGTGCTGCGTGACGACCGTGCCGCCGGGTCACAACCAGGTGGCCTCGCTGTTCGGCAAGGTCAGGCCCGAGCCGATCGCCGAAGGGCTTCACTTCGTGAATCCCCTGCTGTCGTTCACCCGTTTCGATCTGCGCGAGCAGACCCACACCTGGCAGAAGGTCGAGGTGCCCTCCCAGGACAAGCTCAAGACCACCATGGACGTGTCCGTGACCTTCCGCATCGAAGGCCCGCGCACGCCCCACATCCTGCAGACGACCGGGCAGCTCTCGGACGTGGTGGAGAAGCACATCACGCCCAAGGTGCGCTCGCTGCTCCGCGAAGCCGGAAAGTCGGTCCAGCAGAGTCAGGACTTCTTCCTCGAGACCGTGCAGCAGGAGCTGCAGAGCTACATGGAGGCGGGCTTGACCGCCTATCTCGAGCCCAAGGGGGTCAGGGTCGAGGCCGTGCTGTTCCGCGACATCACCTTGCCGCCCGTCGTCCGCGACGCCGTCATCCAGACCAAGGAGCGCCAGGAGCAGCTCGAGCGCGAGAAGGCCCAGCTGCGGATCGTGGAGCAGCAGGCGCAGCAGATCGTCAAGCAGGCACAGGCCCGCGAGCAGGCCGCCGTGGCCGAGGCGAACGCCAAGCGCACCGAGGCGGATGCCGAGGCCTA
>JAJDAR010000501.1 GCA_029261775.1 Deltaproteobacteria bacterium
TGTTCGGCTCGCGATGTCTCGCTGCGAACCAGGGTCGCAGCTCTGCGAGCCGCCGCGGGGCTTCGGGGATGAGCAGCGTGCTGTAGACCCAGGGCTTGGGGACGTCATCGAGCAGGTTGCCGATCGAGTTGGTCACGTCGCCCGAGAAGATCCAGAGCGTGTCGTCGATCGAGGCGGCGAAGGCCGTGCTGCCCGGTGTGTGTCCTCCGACGGCCCACGCCGCGAGGCCGGGGAAGCCCGGGATCGCCAGGAGAGGCCCACCCTCGAGACGTTCGAGACGCGCGCAGCCCGAGCGCACGAGGTCGTTGCGTCCCGGGCTCGTGCCGAAGTTGTCGCGTGTGGCCTGGTCGGCGGTCTGGAACACGGGGATCGTGCCGCCATGGACAGCGCACAACTCGGACATCCCATCGGTGTGGTCGTAGTGCAGGTGCGTGAATGCGACGCCCTCGATGCGCCGGGCTCTCGCGCCGAGCTGTGTCCCCAACGAGCCGTGGGTCACGACAGGCTCCGCCCCCATGGCGGACGACAACGTGTCTCCGAACTCCTGCATGCCGGACTCGGTCATCCCGACGTCGATGGCGAAGGCCCGGCCGTCCTCCCATTCGAGGAGGAAGCCGCCATAGGTGCCGGTGCGCCCTCCGCTCTGGCGCTGGGTGCCGCTGTTCACGTAGCGCAGGCGGACGGGTCGGTCCGCTGCGGATCGCAGCGCCTGGATCGCGGCGACGTCCGGCAGGGTCGGAGCGACCCGCCGCATCTCGAGATGGGCCTCGGCGAGGACCGCTGCGTACACGAGCAGCGGGAGGGCGAGAATCACGCCGATTCCGATCGCGATGCGGCGAAGCACGAATCCTTCCTCCTGCCCGAGTGCCTCGCGCGGGAGGAATCTCGGATCCCCACCTCCCCGACGGGCCCCAGCAGCGACCCCATGGTAGGAGAAGAGGGGCCCACACCGCCTTCGGGCCGGGGCGTTGCGAAGCCCGCGGGGCCGGGACACGATCGGGACACGTGATCCACCGTTTCGACCGTTTCGAGCTCGACGAGGATCGCTTCGAGCTGCGGCGTATCGCGCCGGAGGGCGAGGCGTCGATCGTCGAGGTCCAGCCGAAGGTGATGGAGGTGCTGCTCCAGCTGGCGCGCCATCCGCTGCGCACCCTCACCAAGGACGAGCTGCTGGACGAGGTCTGGGGCGACGTGGCCGTGGGGGAGGCCTCGCTGACCCGCTGCATCAGCCTCGCCCGGCGGGCGCTCGACGATCACGAGGGCGAGCCCCGTCTGATCAAGACCGTGCGTGGGCGAGGCTACGCGATGGGCGTCGAGGTGGAGACGGTCTCGGGGCCGTCGGCTTCCCCCGCCGCTCCGGAGTCGAAGCAGGCGGTCGTGGCCGTCGCTCAGCCCTTGCGGCGGGCTCGCACCGCCAAGGGGTTGGCCCTGCTCGTCTTCGTGCTGGCGCTCGTCTGGCTCGCCCGGCCCTTCGCCCCTGAGCTGGTCGCGCCACCGCCGTCCGAGGCGGTGGGGGGGCCGTCTCGCGCTCAGGTCGCGGTGCTTCCCTTTCGCGACCTGCGTTCCGCCTCGCGCCGCTCGCTGGAAGCCGATGGGCTGGCGATGGAGGTCATCGAGGGTCTCGTCACCTGGCCGGAGCTCGAGGTCATCTCGCCTCGCTCGTCGTTCCGCTTCGATCCGTCCGGGGACCGCTCGACGGCGGAGATCGGGCGCGAGCTCGGCGCCGGAACCCTGGTCGTCGGAACCCTCCGGAGCGAAGCCGAGCGTGGGATCCGCGTCCACATCGCCGCGGTCGAGGCCGCGACCGGCATCCAGCGCTGGTCGAGCTCCTTCGCGGGTGAGGAACCGAAGGGATGGGAGAGCGGCATTGCGGACCGCGTCGCGGAGGCCCTGGGCGCCGACGCCTCACTCAACCCGCTGCGGCCCCAGGTCGCTGACGCCGGCGCCCAGGCGATCCTGCTGCGTGGACAGGACGCTGTCCGCTCCGCAGATCGCGAGCGACTGCTGGATGCGGTCGAGCTCTACGAGCGCGCCCTGGAGAGGGATCCCGATCACGTCCGTGCGTACGTGGCCCTCGCCGAGGTGGCTCTCGTGCTCTGGGAGCGCGAAGGAGAGATGGGGGGGAGCTCGCCCAACTGGCTCGCAGCCGCGGAGGCGACGGTGCTCGAGGCGTTGAAGCGCGCGCCCGACTCCCCGCAGGCCCTCTCCGCCCAGGGCCAGATCCATCTCGCCGGGCGGGACTGGAGGGGGGCGGAGGAGGCGCTTCGGCGGTCTCTCGAACAGGGTGGAGGCGAGAGGAGCTCGAGTCGCATGGCCGCACTGCTCATGATGACGGGGCGGGTCGAGGAGGCGCGTCCCCACATCGAGCGTGCCGTTCGCCTCGATCCGCTCGGTGACGAGACCCTGCGTCTGGCGGGCCGCTTCCATCTCTATGCGCGGGAGCCGGAGCGCGCGATCGGGTACCTGGGGCGCGCCCTCGAGATCGAGCCCCGTGCGCTCTACGTGTCCCGATTGCTCGCGGATGCCTACCGGATGCGCGGGGATCTGGATGCGGCTCGGGAGGCCTACCTGTGGGTCATGCCCCGCTGGGCGCGACCGCTGATCCGCATCCAGGACCGACTGCTGGGCACGCAGCGAAACTTGCGGTTCCTGCTCTGGCTCGACGCGACGCGGTCCGGGAAGCGATGCCGTGCCGATCCCCACGCGACCGCCCTGGTCTACGGCGCAATCGGCGACCGCGAGCCCATGCTCGCCTGCCTGGAAGAGGCCGCCCGCCATCACCTCTGGTACGTCGCGGCGGAGCCGTCCTTCGACGCGTTTCGGGAGGATCCCGCGTTCCTCCGCATCCTCCGCGAGTCGGGGTTCGCCGGCGGGCGCTGAGCGCTCCCGGCCTCCTGGATCAGGGCCCCGGTACCCCTGCCTGGAAGCCCGGCAGGAAGAGATTGAAGTCTCCGATGCCGACCGCGCCGTTCTCGTCCATGTCCGTGCCGATTCCGGAGTCGACGCTCGATTGGAAGTCGGGCAGGAAGAGGGTGAAGTCCGCGATCGAGCAGGTGCCATCGTTGTCGAAATCGCAGTCGCACGGGTTGCCGACGACGTCGCCGTCGGTGTCGGTCTGCAGGGGGTTGGGAAGGCTTCGACAGTTGTCCTCCGCGTCGGGAACCGCGTCCTGGTCGAAGTCGCCGGCCCCACTCACGGCGTCGAGATCGGCGCCGCCCCAACCGGGGTGCCGCATGTCCGCGTCGACGGCGAGCGACCAGACGCCGCCCGAGAGGCGGAGCAGGTCTTCGTCGGCGAAGACGACGCCGTCGATCTCGCCTCCGGTGTCGAAGGAGAGCAGCAGCGCTCCGTCGGGCTCGCGGTAGACGGCATCGACGTCCAGACCCCGGTCCAGGCCATGGCCCGCAGCGTCGAAGGCCTTCGAGGCCGGCGCGCCCGGCGCGAGCCACACGAGATCGGCGTCATCGAAGACCTCGCCGTCCAGCCGTACGGTGGTGTCGAAGGAGAGCAGCAGGGCCGTGCCCACGTCTCGTGCCACCGCGTCGACCCGGGTCCCGGCCGGAAGACCCCGTGCGGCAGAGGCGAACAGCGCCACGGCAACGGTCGGCGTCGCCAACACCACGTCGCCCGGTCCGGCCACGAGGCCACCGGCGTGGATCTGCGCCACGTCGGTGGAGAGCAGCTCGGCGCCTCCTCCCGGATAGCGATCGAAGGCGTCGAGGTCGGCGCCCGGAGCCAGGACGACGGCCGGTCCGCTCGCAGTCGGCGCTCCGATCCCGTCGTCCAGGGCGACCTCGCCGGCACCGACGATCGCACCGGACAGCGAGATCGCGACGTCCGGGGAGGCTTCGATCGGAGTCTGTCCGAGGCTCTGGACCGGTCCTGCCAGGAGGAGGAAGAGGGCCATGGCGAGCGCGTCCAGCGGGCGGGCCATCGGGACTCCTTTCGATTCGGTTCCTTCGATTCGCAGTCGGGCGCCCTGGGTCGCCTCCGAGGCGATCAGGGGGCGGGAGGGTTCTCTCGTGGCGGCGCCGACCCTACGGGGGGCGGGTCGAGGGTGTGCTCGATCTCGAGCGGAACGCCCCCCGGCTCGAGCCAGAGCCGGGTGGTGCAGCAGCCCTCGCGAATCAGGGCGGCGCGCAGCTCGGGTCGACCCTCACCCCAGATCGCGAGGGGGATCCACGCTTCCAGCTCTTCGCCCGGTCCGAGCGGATCGATCGTGTGGCGAGCACTGCCCACGAGCCGTCCGGCCGCGCGGGTGGTGACGACCAGCTCGGCGGTGACGGAGGGGTCGGCTCCATGGTTGGCGAGGCCCAGGCGGAGGCCCGAGCCGACCACGACGGCGC
>JAJDAR010000502.1 GCA_029261775.1 Deltaproteobacteria bacterium
ACGCCCAGGACGAGATCATCGCCAAGGTCATCGAGGAGACCGGCAAGCCGCGCAACGAGGCGATCGGCATGGAGGTCTTCGCGGGCTGCGACTCGATCTCGTACTACGCCAAGAACGCGCGGAAGTTCCTCGCGCCCGAGAAGCGCCGTATCCACGGGGTGATGGGCTTCGCCAAGCGACTCAAGATCGTCTACAAGCCGCTCGGCGTCGTCGGCTTGATCACGCCCTGGAACGGTCCGGTCGTGCTGTCGGTGAACCCTCTCGTCCAGGCCGTCATGGCCGGCAACGCCGTCGTCCACAAGCCGTCGGAGGTGACGCCCTTCTCTGCGCGCATCGTCGAGCGGCTGTTCCGAGAGGCGGGCTTTCCCGACGATCTCTACCAGGTCGTGCAGGGAGACGGCGAGACCGGTGCCGCCCTGGTCGAGGCCGGCGTCGACAAGATCTCCTTCACCGGCAGCGTCGCCACGGGCCGCAAGGTCGGAGAGGCCTGCGGTCGCCAGCTGATCCCCTGCACCCTCGAGCTCGGCGGCAACGACGCGATGATCGTCTGCGAAGATGCGGACCTCGAGCGCGCGGTACAGGGCGCCCTGCTGGGCTCGTGCATGAACACGGGCCAGTACTGCTGCGGCACCGAGCGCATCTACGTCGAAGAGCCGGTCTACGACGAGTTCGTGAGCCGGGTGGTCGAGGAGGCGAAGAAGCTGCGCCAGTCGGATCAGGGCGAGTTCGACGTCGGTGCCACGTTCTGGGACAAGCAACTCGAGATCATCGAGGGCCACGTGGAGGACGCGCGCCAGAAGGGCGCCACCGTCCACGTGGGCGGGCGGCGCAACCCGGCGCTGCGCGGCCTCTACTACGAGCCCACTGTCCTGACCGACGTGAGTCACGACATGGAGATGATGCGCAAGGAGACCTTCGGGCCGGTGATCGCGATCCAGAAGGTCAAGGACGCCGAAGAGGCCCTGCGCCTGGCGAACGACTCCGAGTACGGGCTGAACGGCAACGTGTGGACGCAGGACACCGAGAAGGGCATGCGGCTCGCCGAGCGCATGGAGACCGGGGGCGTATGCGTCAACGACATGGCCCTCACCTACGGCGTGCCCGAGGCGCCGTTCGGCGGCGTGAAGTCGAGCGGCGTCGGCACGGTCAACGGCAAGGACGGCCTGCGCGGCTACTGCCACGCGCACCCGATCCTCGCCGACCGCAAGGGCAAGGGCCCGATCCAGGGCGGCTACCCCTACACGCGCAAGGCCGAGGACGGCACCCAGAAGTTCATCCGCCTGCTCTGGCAGAAGACGCCACTGGGTCGCTGGCTGGCGTAGTCCTCAGGCGGCGGGGTCGGCGACGGCCGACGAGGCCGCCCAACGCCGGTAGGCCTCGGGCGGCCAGAACGCCAGCCACAGGCACAGCCCACTCGCGAGTCCGCAGGCGGCGATGGCTGCATCGAGGCTGACGAAGATGCGACCCGTCGCGTCGTAGAGCACGGTCGCCAGGGTGACGAGCACCATCAACGTGAACTGGGCCGCGCCGAAGCCCGCCCAGAGCAGGGCGCGGTTCGCCACCTCGGGCTCCCCGAGTCCGAGCGCCCGGCGTCTGACCAACTGCCGGCGGAAGCCCCAGGCCTCGAGGGCGGCCCAGCCGAGCACGCCCTGGGCTCCGACGACCTCGACCCAGAAGGCCGTGCTGTGAACGTCCTTCCCCCACCAGTCGCCGCCGGCGAACATGCCCGCGACTCCTCCACAGGTGAGGACGGCCAGGCCGGCCGCCACGGCCAGCGCCCATCGGCCCGCGGGACGGAAGACGGCGAAGGTGAAGCCCAGCATCGCCAGCATGCCGCCGTCCATCATCAGCCGGCCGATCGCGCTCAGGGTGAGGAGCGGCGCGGTCTGGACGTCGGGCCCGATGGCCGCAGGGATGAGCATGGCGAGGTAGCCGAAGCCGCCCATTCCCAGCAGCGCGACGCCGAGCCACAGCTCCGGGACGCCGCCGTCGGAGCGGCCGCGTCGCAGCAAGCGGATCCCGAGGATCGCGCTGACCACGACATAGGAGAGATGGCAGAGGGCGCCGAAGAGCTCCACGCAGATCTCATCGACCGGCGGCTCGGGGGGATTGAGTCCGGAGGCGTGGTGGGGCCATAGGGGGTGCCATGGCCCCGGAGCGCCCTCAGCCCCGGATCTCGTCCGGGTCGCCCAGGAAGTAGTTGAAGGCCTCGGTGTCGTCGCCGTGGAGGATCTCGCAGGCGTGGGCCGGGGTATCCACGAAGTAGAGCTGCTGGCGCATGACGGGATCGCTGCCGAGGGTGCGGGCGAGAGCAGCGAGGACCTCGAGCTGCCGATCCCGCTCCCCGGCGGGCGTCGCCAGCAGCACGACGCAGTGGACCGGCCGCGCGTCCGGAGTCGGGAACGGCAGGCCGGACGCCGACAGGCCCATCACGCCCAGCATCGGGAAGCCTTCGGGCAGCTCGCCGTGCGGAACAGCCAGGCCCTCGCCGAGGCACGTGGAGACCTGGGCCTCGCGCTCGAGCACCGAATTGCACAGGGCCTCGCGATCGACCCCGCTCAGGTGGTGGGACGAGATGAGCAGATCCACGAGCTGCTCGATCGCGTGCTCCATGCTGTTCGCCCGCAGCCCCGTGACGATGTTCTCCTCTTGCAGGAAGTCGACCAGCCGCGCGCGGTCCTGGTCCACCTCTCCGGAGCGCGCGAGCGCGTGCCGCGTGACGAGCGGCCCGAGGATCTCGTTCACCGTCACCGCCGTGAGCACGATCGCGGTGAAGAGCTTCTCGATCTCGGCGAAGGCCGGGTCGTTCTGGATCAGGATCACCAGGCCGACGGCCACACCTGCCTGGGGAAGGAGGGCCAGTCCG
>JAJDAR010000503.1 GCA_029261775.1 Deltaproteobacteria bacterium
GAAGAGCGCGCGGGCCTCCTCGCGGCTCACCTCCTCGCGGGTGAACGGGCTCTTCTCCTTGAGGATGCGGCGCATCTCGGCCTCGATGCGCTCGAGATCCTCGGGGCTGAACGGCTCGGCAACCTGGAAGTCGTACTGGAACTTGTCGCTGTGGTCGGTGCGGCCGACGTCGACCTGGGCGTCGGGGAAGAGCCGCTTGACCGCGTCGGCCATCACGTGCTCGGCCGAGTGCCGGATCACCTCGCCGCCCTGGGGATCCTTCGCGGTCACGATCTCGAGGCGCTCCACGTCGGCGTCGAGGGGCAGGCGCAGATCGACCAGCTCACCGCGGATGCGGCCCGCCAGTGCGGCGCGTGCCAGGCCCTCGCCGATCTCCCGAGCCACCTCGAGCACCGTGGAACCCGTGGGCAGGGAGAGCGTCCGGCCGTCGGGAAGACCGACGGTGATGGCGCTCATGAACGGGTTTGGGTTCGCAGATGGTGTCGGAAAGGCATGCATCGTCCGGTGAAGGCCTGGTCTCCCGGGCGCGCGGCGGGCGCGATCGGGAGCCGGCGTGCTCGCGAGCTGACGATGGTAGGCACGGGCGGGGTCGAACCGCCGACCTCCGCCGTGTCAAGGCGGCGCTCTAGCCACTGAGCTACGTGCCTATCGGCCAGCTAACGGCACGGAATCAGTACCGATTCGGCAATTCCGTGTCAATCGCGGAGAGCCCCGATCCCCTAGGGGGAGGCCTCGGCGGGCGGCTCTCGGCGGACCTGGACACGAAGCTCGGCGTCCGGGGACGGGATGGGGACGATCACCAGCCCCGGGCTCGGGCCGCGCATCAGGCGGTCCAGCAGCTCGGAGGTTCGGCCGGGCGCCTCCACCCGCAGGGTCGCGGCGCCGGCCTGAAAGGCCTCCGGCACGGCGGAGCGAGCCCCTCCGGCCTCCCGGAGGACGGCCAGGAACGCCGCGTAGGCCCCCCAATCACTGGTCTCGACGATCACCCGGTGGCTCTCGGCCGGGAGCTGCCCCGGCACCGTCTCCAGCCAGCCCGCGGCCCGCAGCCCCGCCGCGACCCGGTCCACATCCACGTGGACCTCGATCTCGAGGGCGTACTCCCGCGCATCTCGACCTGCCCCGCCGGGCGCCCGGCGCTCGCCCCGATCGGCGAGCACCCGGTAGCGGAGGGCGTAGTCAGTGGGCTCGCCGCCGAGCAGCTCGAGCACGTCGAGGTCGCCCGGGGCGCTTCGGCCCCCGGCGCGGATCAGGTCGAGCCCGACCTGGGAGATCGCCGCGTCGAGCCCGTTCCGGAGGGCCGTGGTGCGGAGCCCGACGCCCTGCGCCGGCAGCGGCGCCACCCCTTCGACCACCACCCGGCTGGGCGCACTCCCGGCGGCGAAGCCGGCCTGGCCGAGGAGCAGGCACACGCTCGCGAGGGCGGTCGCAACGCGGAGACGCCCCGATCCGACGCTCACAGCCCGACCTCCGTGACCGGCCGACCGAACAGCCCGTCCACGGTGCGCAGCAGCTCGTCCGTCGGGTCGACTCCGCGCTCGTCGGGCAGCGCCATCACGGTCTCGCTCTCGCCCGGGATCATCAGATGGATCCAGACCGTGCAGTCGCCCTTGTGCTGGCGCAGCACCTGGCCCAGCGCCTGGAGGCGATCGCGGCTGGCCTCGGTCTCGCGGACCCGGATGTGCACGCGGCTCGCGAGACGCTCTTCGGCCTGGGCCAGCTCGAAGGCATCCCGCACCAGCAGCTTCGGCGGGTCCACGCTCTCCAGGGTTCCCGCCACCACCACCGGCAGCGCTGCCATCGTCGCGTCGGTGCCCGACTCGATCGAGCGCTTGAAGAGCTCCCTGTGGTTGGCGAAGGGCTCGGAGAAGATCACCAACTCGAAGCTCCCCTCCAGGTCCTCGAGGGTGCCGAAGCCCATCGTCTGGCCCCGGCGGGTGCGGGTCTCGCGCAGCCCGGTGACCATGCCCCCGATACGCACTTCGCGCCCGACCCACTCGCTGGCGGTCGTGGCGGTCACGTCCGCAAAGCGCGCAAGCGCGGGGGCATGCTCCTCGAGGGGGTGGCCGGTGACGTAGAAGCCCAGCACCTCCTTCTCGAAACCGAGCCGCTCCTGGTCCGCCCAGGGCGCGGCGTCGGGCAGCTCGGGAGTGAGGCCGCCCGCGTCGCCAGCGAGGTCGCCGAACAGGCTCTCCTGGCCGATCTCGCGATCCCGCTGGGCGGCGGCGCCCGCTTCGAGGGCGGCATCGAGCCCGTTCCAGAGCGAGGCGCGATTGGCGTGCAGGGAGTCGAAGGCCCCGCACTTGACCAGGCTCTCGGCGACGCGCCGGTTCACCTTGCGCCCCACCCTGCCCGTGAAGTCGAAGAGGCTCTCGAAGGGCCCCGCCTCGCGACGCACCTCGAGGATCGACTCGATCGCGCCCTCGCCCACGTTCTTCACGCCCGCCAGGCCGAAGCGGATGCCCTCGGCAACGGGTGTGAAGTCGCGCTCCGACTCGTTCACGTCCGGCGGCAGGACGTCGATCTTGCGCTCCTTCGAATGGGCGATGTAGCGCGAGAGCTTGTCGTGGTTGCCCGCCTCGATCGACAGCAGTGCGGCGAGAAACTCGCGAGGATGGTTCGCCTTCAGGTAGGCCGTCTGGTAGGTGAGGTACGCGTAGGCCGTCGAGTGGGCCTTCGGGAAGCCGTAGCCCGCGAACTCGGCCATCAGCTGGAAGAGCTCGCCGGCCTTCTTCGCGTCGATGCCGTTCGCCACCGCACCGTTCACGAACTTCTCGCGATGCTTCTCCATCTCGGCGGGCTTCTTCTTGCCCATCGCGCGGCGCAGCAGGTCTGCCTCGCCGAGCGTGTAGCCGCCCACGTGGTTCGCAATCTGGAGCACCTGGTCCTGGTACACGATGACGCCGAGCGTCTCCTCGAGCAGCTCCGCGATCTCGGGGATCAGGTACTCGACCTTGGTGACGCCGTGCTTGCGGGAGACGTAGTCGTCCACCATGCCCGAGCCGAGCGGTCCCGGCCGGTAGAGGGCGATCAGTGGGATCACCTCCTTGAAGGAGCGCGGCTTCAGCTTCACCACGAGATCGGTGATGCCCGAAGACTCCATCTGGAAGACGCCTTCCGTATCGCCCCGGCAGAGCAGGTCGTAGCTCGGCTCGTCGTCGAGAGGGACGCGCTCGATCGAGAAGTCCGGGTAGCCCCCCGCCCGGATGTGCTTCTCGGCATCCGCAATGATCGTGAGCGTCCGCAGGCCCAGGAAGTCGAACTTGATCAGGCCGATCTTCTCGACGCAGCGCATGTCGTACTGCGTCATCACGTCGCCGGTTCGCGCGTCGCGATAGAGGGGCACCATCTCGATGAGCGGCCGCGTGCCGATCACGACGCCGGCCGCGTGCGTCGAGGCGTGGCGCGTCAGGCCCTCGAGCTTGCGGGCGGTCTTCATCAGCTGCGCGACCTGACCGTCCGCCTCGGCCCGCGCGCGCAGCTCGGGGCTCTGCTTGAGCGCGTCCTCGAGGCTGATGCCCAGGGTCTCGGGCACGAGCTTCGCGATCCGGTCCACCTCGCCGTACGCCATGCCCAGCACCCGGCCCACGTCGCGGATCGCGGCCCGGGCCTGCAGCGTCCCGAAGGTGATGATCTGCGACACCCGGCGCCCGTCGTCCCCGCGATCGGGCTCGTCGTACTTGTTGGAGACGTAGCGGATCACCTCGTCGCGGCCGCGCATGCAGAAGTCGACGTCGATGTCCGGCATCGACACGCGCTCG
>JAJDAR010000504.1 GCA_029261775.1 Deltaproteobacteria bacterium
CGCGCGTAGGGCGTGAGGTCGTCGCGTGGGTGGACCGTGCCGACCAGGCTCGCCTCGCTGAACGGGTCGGTCCGGGCCAGCACGCGTCCCCACGGATCGACGATCGCCGACGGGCCCGACGTGGAGATGCGCAGCAGGAAGCGGCGCTGCTCGATCGCCCGCAGGCGCGCCAGCTGGAGCTGCTGCTCCGCGTACTCGGCCGCGGGGATCCAGCCGTCGTGTGCCGCGTTGATCAGCAAGGTGGCGCCCTCGCGCACCCGCTCCGCGGCCAGCTCGTGGAACATCGACTCGTTGCAGATGAGCACGCCGGCCGCACCCGCCCGCGTTGGGAGCGGCGCGCTCGGTGCCCCCGGACGGTAGGCGCGAATCTGTCCGAAGCTGCGCCGCAGCAGGTCGAGCCCGGGCAACGGAACGTACTCGGCGAGCGGAATCAGCACGCGTTTGTCGTAGCGGGCGGCGACCGCCCCATCGGGTTCGATGAGATAGAGGCTGTTCAGGAACGCCTCTCCCGCCACGCGCGGCGCGCCTGCCACGAGCTGCAGGTCGAAGGGGGTGAGATGGCTGGCGATGGCCCGCTGGTAGGCGGGCTCGTCCTCGAGGAAGAAGGTCATCGCGGACTCGGGCCAGAGCACCAGATCGAGACGCTCCCGTCGCGCGAGCTCGACCGTCTGCTCGAGGTAGCGATCGAGGTTCCGCCCGTATTGGCTGGGGGACCAGTGGCTGGCGGGGTCCAGATTGGGCTGCACGAGGCCGACCCGAGCGCCGGGGGCCGCGCCGGGTGACGCTTCCGGGCCGACGTTCGCATGGCCATAGGCGAGCGCGGCCAGCAGCGCGAAGGCGCCGGACGCCGCCGCGGCCAGCGGGTGCCGTGCTCCCCGACCTCGTCGCGCGGAATCGACGGTCTCGGCGAACGCGGCGTTGACCGCCACGATCACGAACGAGATCCCGTAGACACCGGTCAGGCTCGCGAGCTGCGCGACGAGGGTGACGTCGGCCTGGGAGTAGCCGAGGATCGCCCACGGGTTGCCGAAGGGGAACGGGATCGGCAGCAGCCGGCCACGCAGCAGCTCGCTGGCGGCCCAGGCCGCGGCCGTCAGCCAGGGCAACGCGATGGAGAAGCGCCTGGCCAACGCAGCGTGGGCCCACAGAGCCAGACCGACCTGCGGCGCGATCGTGAAGAGTGCCAGCCCGATGAAGAAGGCAGCCCCGATCGCGGCCGGTTGACCGAAGTAGCCCGTCACCGCCCCGGGGCCCCAGTCCCACACGACCGCCCACAACGCGAGGGCGTAGCTGGCGGCGAGCAGGGGCAGATGCCGGGCCCGAGCCCTCCGGGACGCGAGCAGCAAGGGAACGAGGCCCACCCACACCAGGGGAGTCCAACCGACCAGCGGAAAGGCGAGCCCGCAGAGCAGCCCCGAGCTGGCCGCTGCGGCAGCACGCAGCAGGGGGCGGCCGAGGTCGGCTCCGCCTCGGCCGCCGTTCTGCATGCTCACGTCAGGCTAGGGCCCGGCGTTCTCGAACACTCGTCGGTACTCGAAGCGCGGGTCGCGAATCGCCCCGACCCCCGGCGTGTACAGGCCGTTGAGGCACAGCTCGCTCGTGCTGGCATCGCCACCGGCGTCTCCGAGCTGGAAGCTCAGGACCAGATCCTTGAAGCCGTCACCGTTCGTGTCGCGCATGAAGTACTTGTAGATCCGGTCGTCGGTGAGATCGCGCGGGAAGGCAGCTCCACCACTCGGACACGCCTGGCCCGCCACGCTGGCGACTAGCCGCAGGCTCCCGGTGTCGATGGCGCGGGGCTCGATCCCGTTGGCCGGGTCGACCGACAGGTTGAGCAGGGGCGAGCCGAAGATGTCGACCCGGATCCGTTTCGAGGCACCCGGGACGAAGTCTCCGCGCAGCCGCACGGTAGCGCGAACCGCGGGCCCGCAGGTCGAGGAGCAGAAGCTGCTGCTCGTTCCGTTCAGGCTCCCGTCGTCACAGATCTCGAGCGGCTCGAGCTGACCGTTCCCGCAGTCGGGGCCCTCGCAGGCGTCGCCGACCCCGTCGCCGTCGCTGTCGGTCTGGGCCGGATTGAAGACGGTCGGGCAGTTGTCGTCGTTGTCGGGCACCTCGTCGCCGTCGGTGTCCGCCTGGCCGGTCACGATCGTGAAGAATCGCGGCGGGCTCAGTGTGGCACTGCAGAGCTCGCTCGACAGGCAGTCGCTGTCGTTGAAGCAGATGCCCCCCAGCGCCTGGGTCGCCTGATCGATGCAGAGGCCGCTGGAAGTCGCGACGATCTCGCCGTCGACGTTGCCGCCGAAGGGATCCACGTCTTCGACCACGGCGTCGCCGACGGTCAGAGCGCCACCGGCGGTGCAGCGACGCAGCACGAAGCCGAAGCGCCCATCGTCGTTCAGGTCGGTGCCCTGCGGGCCCGCGAAGTTCTCCTGGGTCTCGTCCGTGATGAAGCTCGCGCCCTGGACGCCGACCTTGTAGCGGCGCTCGGGCTGGCAGGCGACGATCGGACACTCGATGGCCGACGCCTGACAGTTGGTCACGGCCTGGCTGGCGGGAATCACGAGCTGCATGCCCAGATCGAGACAATCCGCGTCTCCGTTGAGGTCGCAGCTGGCGGCGGGAAGATCGGCTTCGGGGGTCCGGAAGGCGACCAGACAGCTGTCACCGACCGTTTCGCCCAGCTCGAACTCCTCGGCCGGGCCGATGGCGACGGCGGCCGTGCCGACGGCGAGGTCGGCCAGGTAGAGCTGGCGGATGCCCTGGGCGTCGGGGGCGATGAAGGTGGCCGTCGCGCCGCAGACACCGAGCGTGTCCGCGGCCGGGCTGAACCCCGAAGCGTCCACGACGTCGACCAGGGCGCCTCCGCGCGGCCCACAGGCCACACCTGTCGTCTGTCCGGGCAGGTCGTCCACGAGGGCGCACAGGTGGCTGGCCGAGAGGGCGACGTCGACGCCGGAGCGGCCGAGATCCTGGACGCCGGGATCGCAGCTGCTTCCGCCGCAATCCGCATCGCTGCTGCAGAGGGCGCCTCCGACCACTCCGCCACAGGTGAACTCGACGAGTCGCACGTTCGAGCCGACGATCGCGGCTCCTCCCGAGTCCACGGCGACCTTGCGCGCCGACTCGGGGAGCAGGTGGACCTGGGTCGGACTCTGGGTGGTGTCGGCGACACCCAGCAGGGGCACCGCATTGCTCGGGGTCGCGGCCGGCCCGAACATGAAGACGCTCTCGGGGGCTCCACCGGTCGCCGGTCCGAGGTTCGAAGCAGCGCTCGAGAAGCTGATGAACGAGCCGTCTCCCGAGATGTCCGGCGAACCCGAGGCAGCGTCGCCTCCCGTGCCGGCGCCGTCGGCGCTCACCCGGCTGATGTAGCCGGTCAGCAGGTCCTTCACGAACACGTCGGGGAGGCCGTTGACGTCGCCGGGCACGAGGTCGCCGCTCGCGCTGCGGAAGGCCACGAAACGTCCATCGGCGGAGATCGCCGGGTCCGTCGAGGTGCCGGCCGGGCACGAGGTCGGATCGAGCGAGTTCTGGCACTCGAGGCCGGTCGAGGAGAGGCTGGCCCGGTTCGTGCCGCCCGATTCGAGATCGCGCGCGAACACGTCGCTCCCGGCGACGGTGTCCCCGAGGACCAGGTCGTTGGCCAGGCTGTCGAAGGCGACGCGTTCGGTGTCGGCGGGATCCGCCGTCAGGGCGTCGCCGTTGCCCGCCATGCCGCCGAGCCCGACGCTCGCCAGGATCGTCCTGCCCGCGACCCGATCTCGCACGTAGACGTCGAAGAGCTGGTTTCCGTCATCCGGGGAGAAGGCGCCCTGGCTGACGAAGGCGACCCGCTCTCCGTTCCGGGCGATGCGCGCCCCCACCGACGCGCCCGTCCGCTGCTGGCCGTTGTCGTCGATGCTCAGGAGCGTGATGAGCACGCTGCCCGGCTCGTCGTAGATCCCGTTGCCGTCGCTGTCACGATCGGCGAGGAAGACGTCGAACTCCGGGTTCGAGTCCGGATCGAGGTTCGTGGCCAGGGATTCGAAGACGACGTAGCGCCCGTCGTCCGAGATCGAGGGCGCCTGCGACGGGCCGTTGCCCCCCGCCGTGATGCGCAGGGTCTTGCACGTCGCCCGATCGCGAACGAAGACGTCCGAGATCTCGTCGGGCTGCGCCGAGAAGTGGTTCGTCAGGGAGTCGTAGGCGACGTGACGGCCGTCTCCGGAGACGCTCGGGTTGTGCGCGTCGGCATCGGGCAGGCCGGTCTCGCCGAAGAAGCAGTCCTCGAAGCCAGGGCGCACGTCGGGGGTGCTGATCACCTCGACGGCGCCGGTCTCCCGGTCCTGGACGAAGGCCTGCTCGAAGCCCTGGCCCTCGGAGCCGGAGGGCGGCGGGGTCTCCTTCACGAAGGCGACGAAGCGGCCGTCGCCGGACAGCGCGGCCTGGTCGGCCGCGCCGCCGCCGGGCAGACCCACCCGCTCGATGACGCGAGGCAGGCCGATCGCGTCGGCGCTGGAGTAGCGGAAAAAGAGCCGCTGCTCACTCAGGACGAGCGGTGTGAAGCGGTTCAGGATCGGGTCCGCGAGGACCGGGAAATCGACCCCGGGCAGCAGATCCTCGGCGAAGGGTGTCGCGGGGTCGCCGAGGGAGAACAACCTGAGGTTCGAGTCGAAGAGCTTGTTGCCGTTGCGGTCGCAGAAGAGCGGGCCGGCGTCGCAGTCGCCCTCGAGCACCTCGCCCTCCAGGTAGGCGAAGCGGTCGCCCTCCACGGCGACGGCCGGAAAGCTGCTCCTCGGCAGGGTGAGCCGCGTCAGGGCGCGCCCCTTGGCGTTGCTGCCGAGCTTTCGCACGGTGGCGGTCTGCCGATCGAAGAGGGAGACCGTGGTGTCGAGGGCATCCGCGTCGTCGTTGATCGGAAGCCTGCGCAGCTTCTCGTCCTCGGAGATCGCGAGCGCCGCATCGGTCAGCTCACCCGACACGAGGGAGTCGAGGAAGATCGCCTCCTCGGCGGTGGCCCGGATCACGTTGGCGACGACCGGGCCGACCCCGTTCATGCCGCGCTGGCGGAAGTCGAAGAGCGTGGGGCCGCAGCTCGAACCGGGGCACTGCGCATCGCTCGTGCACGCGACGGCCGCGTTGTTCTGGCAGCTGCCCGTGCCGCAGGCGCCGCCGGGGCAGTCGCCGTCCGCAAGGCAAGGAAGGGTCGGGTCCGCGACGCACTGGCGGCGGTCGGGAGCCCGGGCGATGAAGCGCATCACGCCGAGCGGGGCGTCCACCGTGCCGAAGAACTTCGTCTCCTGCGTGCCCGCCGAGGGATCGTCGACGGGCGTGAAGAGCGGCGGAAGACGCTTGCCGCCCGGGGAGAAGGAGTCCTTCCAGAGCGTGCTCGGGAAGCGCACCGGCTCGGGCTGGCCGGCGAAGGCCGTCAGGTCGGTACCGGCCCGGATGATACGGGGAAAGGGATCGCCGTCGGGCTGGGGCTCGCGGACGAGGATGCCGCGGTAGTCCATCGGCATCAGCGCGTTGCCGGCCTTGTCGGTCGTGAACTCGAGGGTCGTCTTGGTGCCCAGGCAGGGCCCGCAGGCGCTCTCGGGGCATTGCGCATCGCTGCTGCAGGCCGCTCCGAGCGCGGGGCCGCTCACGCAGACCGGCGGCTCGTTTGGGATCGGCTCGCAGACCTGGGAATACTTGTTGGCCGGCGGAAGCGCCGTGAAGTGGCCGAAGAGCGGGTCGGCATCGAGCGGCAGGGTGTTGCAGCTCCCGTCGAGCTTGTAGAGCTCATCCGCACAGGTCACCCGCGCGCCGCTGGCATCGGCGCAGCGTTGCGTGGCCAGCTCACACGGCAGGGGATCCGAGGCGAGGGTCGTCGCGATGGCCGCGGGACCGGCGAGCACCTGGCCGAACGCGGCGCTGGTCTGGGGGAAGGGGAAACGCAGCCTCCGTTCGCTGGCACCACCGGGGAGCGCCCGCGTCACGATCTGCAGGCCCGCCGCCGGCCCTGCCAGGCAGCGCACCTCGCCCCCATTGGGCAGCCCGCACGAAGTCGGGGTGATGCCGGTGCAGTCGTCGCGCAGGACCAGCAGATTCACCGGCGCGCCGGGATCGAGGGGCTTGTAGACGATCGAGACCGCGAAGGCATCGGCCGCGGCCGGCGAGCCTCCGATCATGAAGTCCGGCGCCGCTGAGCGCTGGCTGGCCGAGCAGATCGGAGCGCGCACGCGCAGATCGACGGGCAGACCGGGCAGGCCGTAGGGCTTGGTCAGGCCTCCCAGCTGGGCCCGGAAGTTGTCGGTCGGCTGCTCGATGACGTCGCACATCGCGTTCGCGCCAGGGGCGAGGAGCAGGGCCAGCGCGAGGCAACCGGCGAGAAGGACCGGTGTTCGGCCAATGGGCATGGAGAGACCTCCGCGAGCAGCTGGCCAGTCGGTGCCGTGCCCGTCAGGGGGAGAAAACGCTTGAACCACAGGAGCTTCCAGGTCTGGCCCGGACCCGAGCACGGTACCGCCGGATCGACACGCGAGTCAATCCAATGTCGGCGTTTCACCTCGGCGGGACGGGCTACGGTGTCTCGAGGCCGAGCTCCGTGAATCCGGCAGAAGCACGTTGACGATGTTCCTGGGCACTCAGTCCTGCGACTGTGAGTCCGTCGCGCCCAGCGAGCCGCTCGGCGACCTCCTGGTGGCCCCGGACGGCTTCGGGCCGGGCGCCGAGGCGCTCCGCCTCCGCCAGGCTCTCCTCCCAGTAGCCGATCGCCCGCGCCTCGGACCCGTCCAGCCAGGCCACCGTGCCACGCAGGCGCCAGACCTCGACCCGGCGCAGGGCGCAGCCCCGCACCGCGCCGAGCGCAGCCCGCAGGGTGCGCCCGGCCTGCCGCCGGGCCCGCCGTTGGCCCTCGCCGGTGGCGATCGCCTCCTCCCATCGGGCGACGTCCAGCACGAGGCGGCCGCGAAGCACATGGCTGAGCTGGTACGGGGGCACCTGCGCCCGCCCCAGCTCGCGGATGATCGGCTCGCAGCGATCGAGGGCCTGCGCCGCCTCGTCGAGCCGCCCGAGCCGCGCGAGGGCGCGCCCCTTGCCGCCGAGGGCCAGCAGATGCAGCAGCGGCTCGGGGTTCTCGTCGTGGTAGACGTCCGCCGCCAGCACGGCGTCCTCGAACCGACCTTCCTCGAGCGCCAGATAGGTCTGCAGCGCGTGCGTCGTCGAGCGGCCGAGGTCGTGACCGAAGCGATCCCAGACCTCTTCCACGAGCTCGATCCGCTCGCGGGCCCTCGCGAAGTCACCGCGACCGATGAAGCGCTCCGCGTGGAACCCGAGATAGGTCAACGCGTCCCAGATCAGGCCCTGGTCGATCGCGCGCTCGAGAAGCGCCTCGTCGATGTCGTGCGCGTCGCTCCAGTCGCCTTCGTAGGTGTGATGGATGAAGTTCGCCACGCGGAACATGACGAGGCCTTGGAGATCGGCGTCGCTCACCCGCTGTCCGGCCATGCCGAGCAGCCGACGGCTCAGGCCGAAGGACAGCCCGCCGTACGAGAAGATCGTGCTGGCGCCGGCGAGGACCCGGGTGGCGGTGGGGATCGTCGCCGGATCCACCCGCAGCGCGGTCGCCAGGGTGTCGAGGCTGTCGAGCACGAAGCGGGTGGGGTCGACGGTGATCTCGCACATCCCGCGTTCGAGCATGAGGGCCACGATCTCGGCCTCCCGCTCCGTCGCCGGGCGCCGCGGCCCCAGGCGCTCGCCGAGGTAGAGGCGGGCGACCATCGGCGCCACGCGGGAGGCGAGCCGGGCTCCGAGGGCAGGCAGGCTGCGCGGCACCGGTTGACCCAGCAGGCCGAGCGCCGTGTTGAACTCGTGCTCCGCTTCGATCAGCTGTCCACGGTGGAACAGGGCCCGTGCGATGTTGCGCGCGAGGATGGCCTTCTTCGCCGGGTCCGCCTGCTCGCCGTGGGTCTCCAGATACAGGCGCGAAGCCTCCCGGAAGAAGTGCAAGGCCTCGCTCGACGCCGCGCTCCGGGAGGCCTCTTCCCCCGCCTGGAACAGATGGATCTCGGCCCGCTCCGCCTCGCGCGCCATCGTGAAGTGGTAGGCGAGGCTCGCCTCGAGGCCCGGCAC
>JAJDAR010000505.1 GCA_029261775.1 Deltaproteobacteria bacterium
TCGCCGCGAGCGTGGTCGACTTGCCCATGCCCGTGGCGCCCGTGACCAGCACGTAGCCGCGGCGCAGCTGGGCGATGTCGCGCAGGACGCCCGGCAGGTTCAGCTCTTCGAAGTTCTTGACCTGCAGCGGGATGACCCGCAGCACGATGTTGAAGTGACGCCGCTGGCGCGAGATGTTGACGCGGAACCGCCCCTCACCGGGCAGCTCGTAGGCGAGATCGACCTCGTTGAAGGCCATGTCCTCGCCGCGAGGGTCGTTCTCGAGCAGCAACTGCGCGATCGACTCGGTGTCGGCGGGCTCGAGGACCTTGTAGCGGAGCTCCACCAGGTTTCCGTTGAACCGGTAGAGCGGCAGGTTCTCCACTTGGAAGTGGATGTCCGACGCGCCCTTCTCGATGCCGAGCCGGAGCAGCCGGTAGAGCGTCTCCCGATCCATCTCGCTTCCTCAGGCCTCCACGCCCGGGCCCGGTGGGCCCCGGCGAACTCGCGCGAGACCCGGACAGACCGGCGGATCCCCCTGCCTATCGGCGGAACGGAAGGTCGCTTGACCTCGTTCGCGCCCGGTCCCCGCGGGATGCCGCCGTCGGTCGCTATCCTGCCGCGGAGGAGAACCGCTTGGCCCGATCCCCCCGGCACCCTTCCCGAATCCCCCGTTCCGCCGCCCTTTGGGCGGTGATGGTGGTCCTGGGCGTCGCAACGGCCGCCGCGGGGCAGGGCGCACCGCAGGCGCCGCCCAAGGTGGGCCTCGATCAGCTGCTCGAGCTGCCCACGGGCCGACAGTATGAGGTCGAGAAGCGCGGCGGCATGACCCGCAGCGAGTGGCGCAGCCGCTTCCTGGCGCTGCGCACCGAGCTCGCCGAGGCGAAGGCGTCCCTCGCGAAGTCGGAGAACGAGCTCGAGGACGTGGCGGCGTCCACGGAGCCCTGGCAGCTCGGGCCGCAGCTGCCCGGCGTGACCCAGGCGGATGCGCCCCTCGACTACCGGCTCCGCCAGGAGATCCGTCGCTACCGGGAGCAGATCGAGCGACTCGAGGATCGGACCACGGAGCTGCAGGTGCAGGCGAACCTCGCCGGGGTTCCGGAGGCCTGGCGCGAGTAGCTGCGCCCCCGCCCAGCTCTCAGCCGGACGCGAGCGCTTCGCTGGGCTCCTCGGTCGCGACCCGGTCCACCCAGCGCCGCGCCGCGGGGAGAAGCAGGAGCGCGGGCAGGGCCAGCGCCGCGGTCCCTGCGAAGAAGCTGGCGTAGCCGATTCCTTCCACCGCCACGCCAGAGCCCGTCCCCACCAACCGACCGAGCGCGGCGTAGGCGCCCGTCAGGACGGCGTACTGGATCGCCGCGTACTCGCGCTCGCAGATGCGCATCAGGAAGGCCAGAAAGCCGGAGGCGGCCAGCCCGCCGCAGAAGGACTCGACCAGGGACGCCAGGTAGATCGGCGCGGTGCCTTCGGTCTGCGCGGCCCACGCGTATCCCAGATTGGACCCCAGGGCGCAGAGACCCAGCCAGAGCAGGGCCCGCGGAATCCCGATCACGGTGACGACCAGTCCACCGACGGCGGCGCCGCCGATCGTCGCGAACGTGCCGAGCGTGGTCGAGACGAGGGCGATCTCCTCGTTCGACAGACCGCGCTCGACCCAGAAGGGCTTGAGCATCGGGGCCATCGCCAGGTCCCCGACCCGGTAGAGGAGCACGAAGACCAGCACCCCGACGAGACCGCCTCGCCCGCGCCAGGTGCGCAGGGCGCCGGCCAGGTCGCGCCGCGCGTCCGGCGGGACCTCGACGCGCGGCGCGAGCCAGATGGCGAGCGCCATCGCCGCCGCGATCGCCGCCCCCAACAGATGAGCGACCCGCCAGCCGAACGGGCCGGCTGCCAGCAACGGCGCCGTGCCGGCGAGGATCACGCCCACCCGGTACGTGGTGATGCGCACGCCGTTGGCGAGTCCCTCATCGCCGCGCGGCACGATGCCGATCGTGTAGGCGTCGATCGCGATGTCCTGGACGGCCGAGGCGGCGCAGAGCAGGCCCGTTCCCCACCAGAGCATGGCGGTGCTGGGCTCCTCGCTGCCGCCCAGGAAGAGGGCGCAGGCGATGGCCGCCATCGCTCCGCTGATCCACGTCCGATGCTCGCCGAAGCGCTGGACCAGGGGCGAGGCGAGCGGCTTCACGGCCCAGGCGAGGCCGAGCCCGGAAAGCGCGCCGATCGTCGCCAGCGGCACGCCGGACTGCTTCCAATAGACGGGCAGGAGGTCGGCGAAGAGACCCATCGGGAACCCTTCGATCACGTAGACACCGGCGACCAACGACAGCATCCGACCCTTGCCGTGCAGCCCCCGGCTCCCTCTGGCCTCGCCCCGAGCCGGCCCCCCCGCGCCTTCCACGTCGTCCCCCAGCCAAGCCGTGCGTCGGCGGAGCGGGGCCTCGGGGCCCGCCCGTCGTCGGCGGAGCGTAGCTGGAGGGCCTCTCGACGCTCCCAGGGCGGGCCGCTAGTGTGCGCCGCACGCGAGGAGATCCAGCATGGCCGATCCGCAGGAGCAAGAGGAAGAGAAGGGCACCGTCGATCTGACGAGCATTCTCTACATCGTCGGTGGAGTCCCGACGATCGTGCTGTTCGTGGTGGTGCTGTTCACGCTGGTGAACCTCTTCCCGGAGATCCCGGCCTAGCCGGACCCCACTCGCCCCCTGACACGGGGGCCTGGCCGACGCTCCTCCCCTCCGCCCGGGGAGTCCGAGCTCCGCTCCGGTCGACGTCCACGGTTCCTGCCGAGGCGCGATGCATCGTTGCCGCCGTTCTGCCGGTCCCGGCTGCGGCAGGCAGGGCTCAGGACGCCCGTGTTTGCACGCGCTCACCAGTGCGCAACGACAAATGTGTGAAATTCAACACGTTTACTCAACTCTGCGAGGAGCGGCGTCGATGAAGTGTGGGTCATGCCCCACGCTTTGCTCGAAAGACGTCTGCTCGTGCTGGGTCTCTTCCTAGCGCTGGTCGGCTCGAGCGCCTGCGCCACCCCTCCCGACACCCGCACCGAGGACTACGACTACTTCTCGCAGCCCTCGGCGGCCGATCCCTGGAGTCCCAAGATCGCCGGCTGGCAGGTCCGGGAGCAGCGCTCGATCCGGGGCATCGCCGTGCCGCCGCGAGCCGTGCGGAGCCGCGGTCCCGATCTCCGCACCAAGTACGCGGCCTTGCGCCGAAGCTACGTGCGCTCCGGTCTCCCGCCGAGCGAGGTCGCCGAACGGCTGGCGGCGTGGGTCCAGCGGCAGGCCCCCGATCACTACCTGCCCGATGGCGCCATCGATCACTGGGCCACCCTCGAGGACACCCTGGCGCGCAACGGGGACGACTGCGACGGGCTCGAGCTGCTGACCTACAAGGCGCTCCGCGAATTCGGCTTCGGCGACGAGCGGGTCTTCCGCGCGATCGTCTACCGGCCCGAGGACGGCCAGCACCACATGGTCACCCTCTGGTTCGAGACGTCGGACGACCCCTTCGTCCTCGACCCCACCGGCGCCATGACCCGCGGCATGCCGCGCATGTCCGAGATCGACGGCTGGGTCCCTCTCAAGGTCTTCAGCGAGACCCGCGAGTTCAGCGTCCGCCGCACCCTCTCGTTCGCCAGCGCCCGCTGACCGCGCCGGAGCCGCTAGTCCGGCTCGCGCTCCCACGCCGGCTGGATCTCCAGGTACCTGGACAGCCAGGCCACCCCTGCGTAGAACGGGATCGTGTCCAGCAAGGCCACGACCATCTTGAACACGTACCCCGACACGATGAAGAGCCAGAGCTGCGGCCAGATCGGGTCCGCCTCGTGGATCGGGAGGCCCTTCGCCCAGAAGTGCGTGATGGTGATGACGCAGAAGCTGTCGACGAACTGGCTGATCAGGGTCGAGCCGTTGTTGCGCAGCCAGAGGTGCCGGCCCTTCGTCAGGCGCTTCCAGAAGTGGAAGAGCCAGACGTCGCAGAGCTGGGCGGCCAGGTAGGCGATCATCGACGCCAGGACCGCGCCCATCGTGAGCTGGCGGATGCGGTAGAAGGCGAAGTCGTAGGCCGTCGGGTCGGGCAGGCCGCTTGCGGCCAGCGTCGGCTCCGGGGGCAGGCTGCCGCCGACCCACAAGAAGCCCACCACGAAGACGTTCAGCAGCAGGCCCACATAGACGACGTGGCTGGCCCGCTCGCGCCCGTAGAGCTCGCTGATGAAGTCGGTGCACAGGAAGGTGATCGGGTAGGGCAGGACCCCGACCGCGAGGGGGAGGGGGATCTGGACCCCGAAGACCTCGAACGAGAGGTCGAGGAAGCGCGAGACACCCAGGATGTTGAGCATCGTCATGGCGCCCAGGAAGAGCCCGGCGAGCACCAGGAACACCCGCTCCCGGCGCTCGTGGAGCTCGGAGCTCACGTAGTCGTAGGGCAGACCGCGCATGGCGGCGGAGTGTATGACGTCCCCGGCGGTTGTCGTCAGTCCCGGCGGTCACAGCGGGGCCCCGAGCCCCGGCACCCCCTGCAGGCGCCTGTTACCTTCGCCGCCGCATCTGGGGAGATGGGGTGGACCATGGCCGAGCTCGAGCTGCTTCCGATCATCAAGGAGTCGGAGCATCCGTGTTTCGACTGCGCGAAGTGCTGCAACTACGTCGCGGTCGAGATCGATGAGCCCACGACGAACAAGGAGTACGACTACGTCGTCTGGTACCTGCTGCACCAGGGCGTGTCGGTCTTCGTCGACTGGGACAACAACTGGTACATCCAGTTCCAGACCCGCTGCGACAAGCTCACCGAGAACGGGCTGTGCGGGATCTACGAGACCCGCCCCGCCATCTGCCGGGACTTCGACTGGCGAGAGTGCGAGCAGCACGTCAAGGAGGAGGCTCCGGACAAGTGGTCCTGGACCGAGGCCGACGTCTTCCTCACCTGGTTCGAGCGCAAGCGCCCCAAGGCCTTCAAGAAGTTCGATGCCTACCGGCAGAAGAAGCAGCGCAAGGCCGAGGAGAAGGAGCTCCAGCGGGTCAAGGTGAAGATCACCGATCTTCCCGGCCCGCCCGTCGAGGCCCCGCCGACGAGCCCGTCCTAACGGTTCTTTGGGGTTCAGGGTCCCGCGCCTCCGGGTGCCCGGCGCCTTCGCCTCGCGGTAGCGTGGGCCCATGGCCCACTCCCAGCGACCCATCGACCCCGAGCGGCTCGGCGAGACCGCCAAGCAGCTGTTCGGCTACCTCAACGGCGCCGTGACCTCGGCCCTCGTCTACCTCGGCGACGAGCTGGGTCTGTATGCGGCCCTGGCCGAGCACGGCCCGGTCGACTCCGAGGGTCTCGCCCGGGCCAGCGGCTGCTCGGAGCGCTGGGTTCGCGAGTGGCTGTACAACCAGGCAGCGGCCCGACTCGTCGAGCACGACGACGGCGCGCGCTTCTGGCTCAGCCCCGAGGCCGAAGCGATCCTGGCCGACGAGGACCATCCGGCCTTCGGCGCCGGGATGTTCACCCAGCTCCCCGGTCAGCTGGCGGTCGTCGAGCAGCTCCGGGAGTCGTTCCGCACCGGCGTCGGACTGCCCTACGACGCCTTCGGACCGGACGGAGCCCGGGGCATCGAGCGTGGCTTCGCGCCCTGGGTACGCCACTTCCTGGTGCCGGTGGGCGTACGCGCGATCGAAGGACTCGAGGATCGCCTGCGCGCGGGCGCCCGGGTCGCCGACGTCGGGTGCGGGTCCGGCGCGGCGTTGCTGCAGCTCGCCCGTGCGTTTCCCGCGAGCGAGCTGCACGGCTACGACATCTCGCGCCACGCCCTGGAGCGCGCCGAGGCGGCCCGGCAGGAAGCCGGAGCGGACAACGTGGCCTTCCACCATGCCCGCACGGACCCGCTCCCTGCGGACGGTCGCTTCGACCTGGTGCTCACCTTCGACTGCCTGCATGACATGACCCAGCCCCAGGAAGCGATGCAGGCGATCCGCGCCGCGCTGGCCGACGACGGCGTGTGGATGATCGCGGACAT
This sequence comes from Deltaproteobacteria bacterium, assembly GCA_029261775.1. GTDB lineage: Bacteria > Myxococcota_A > UBA9160 > UBA9160 > UBA6930. The sequence goes on from JAJDAR010000505.1 coordinate 5,969, forward strand.
CAAGGCGCACCCGAGCTTCGGCGAGAACGTGGAGCGCAATCCGATGGCCTCGATGATGTACGGCTTCTCGGTCCTGACCTGCATGTCGTCGGCGCTCTCGGAG
>JAJDAR010000506.1 GCA_029261775.1 Deltaproteobacteria bacterium
GGGTCACCTCGGAGAGCATGCTGTCCTGGTCGGGGAACACCTGGTTCACCAGACCCACCTCCTTGGCCTCGGCGGCCGACATCCGCCGGCCGGTGTAGGCCAGCTCGCGGACGATGCCCTCGGGAATCAGCTTGACGAGGCGCGGGAAGGTCCCGACGTCGGCGGTCATGCCGATGTTGACCTCGTAGATCGTGAGGAAGGCATCCTCCGTCGCGTACCGCATGTCGCAGGCGGTCACGAGATCGACACCTCCGCCGATGGCGCCGCCCTGGATCGCCGCCAGCACGGGGAGACGACAGGCCTCCAGCACGGAGAAGCTGCGCTGCATGCGCAGGACGTTGTGATAGAAGCTCGCGCCTCGGGTGCGTCGCGCCTTCTTCTGCTCGTCGGGGTCCGGGTCCGCGTCGGAGGGACGGCCCGGATCGAAGGCCGTGATGTCCAGGCCGGACGAGAAGTGCGGTCCGGTCGAGGAGATCACGATCGCGCGCGCTCGCACGTTGTCGTCGATGTCGCGAACGATCTGCGGAAGCTCGTCCCAGAACTCCGGGATCATGCTGTTCCGCTTCTCCGGGCGATTCAACGTGACGTGCGCGACCTGGTCCTCGATCCGGACGTCGAAGCAGCGATGGCCCACGGGTCCCTCCTTCTCGTGCAGGCTGGGCAGTGTGGCACGCGGCGCGGGGTCGCGCTCAGGCGTAGGCGAGGCGCCGCCAGCCGTCGCGTGCGAAGGGACGCCAGCCGCCCGCGGGCTGCGACAGGCGGTCCGCGACGGCGTAGAGCACCAGCGGATTGACCCCGAGCCCACAGTGGCTGCCCGGCACCTCGATGTTTTCGGTGTGGTCGGTCTCGGGCTCCTGGCAGCTGCTCCAGTGCACCACCCCGTCGGTTCGCGAATAGATCGCCGTCGAGGGCTGATCGGGCGGGATCCGCAGGCTGTCGCCGAACGTGCTCCGGGGCGGCCGGCCCTCGCGGCGCGCGAACCGGTCGAAGAGCCGGCTGACGTTGCTGGCCCGGCCGGTGTCGGCGAAGGGGCTGCCCAGCGTCACGACCTGCCGCACGTGCGCGGGCATGCCTTTCGCGATCTCGCGGGCATAGACGCCGCCCAGGCTCCAGCCGACGATGGAGAGCGGCTGCCCGGCCTGCTGCACCAGGTCGTCGACGCGATCCACGAGGCGATCCCGGAGGTCGCCGCGGAGCCCGAGATTGCGCCCCTGCCGCCAGCCGTGCACGCGATGGCCGAGCCGCCGCAGGGTCTGGCGCAGGATGCGGGTCGAGCCGTCGTCGGCCGTGAATCCCGGCAGCACCAGCACGGGGTGGCCGTCGCCTCGGGGTGCCCTGTCGAGCAGGCGACGCGCGGGCAGGAGCGTCATGCCCTCGAACAGCGCGCGATGCCCCTCGAGGAGGAACAAGGGCAGGGGCGGAGCGCCAGCAGCGGCTCCGGCCCGCGGCTCACGCCGGCTCATGGGCCTCTGCGGCCTTGGCCGCCTCGCGCAGCTCGGCCAGGGCATCACCCAGGAAATCCATCAGGTCCCAGAGCTCGGGGACCAGCTCGCGACACGCCACCAGACCGAAGTCGAGATTGCCGTTGTAGCTCTGCACCGTGATGTTGAGGCCGATGCCGTCGTTGATGGCCGACACCGGGTAGTTGGCTACGAGCCGCGCTCCCATTCCGTAGATCGGAAACTGCGGCCCCGGCACGTTCGAGATCACCACGTTGAAGGGCGGGTCCATCAGGTTCGCGACCGTGGCCCGGGCGATCACCCGGGCCGCCCTCGCGGCGACGGCCGGCGGGGCGAATTGGGCGAAGTCCTGCATCAGGGAGGCCGGCAGGGCCTGATGCTGCTCCTTGGCGACCAGCATCGACTCGTGGATGGCCTGCAGACGCTGCACCGGATCCGCCACGTCCGTATGCAGCGAAGCGGTCATGGCCGAGACCTGGTTGCCGAAGGTGCCCTTCTGCTCCTCGGTCCGTACCGACACGGGCACCATGGCGACGAGGGGATCCTCGGGCAGCTGCCTGCGCTCTTCGAGGTAGCGCCGCAGCGCACCGGCGCAGATGCCCATCAGGACGTCGTTGACCGTCACCCCGAAGGTCTTCTTGATCGCCTTGACGTCCTCGAGGGGCAGCGAACCGAAGGCGAAGCGGCGGTGCGGCGTGATCGAGTCGTTGAAGACCGTGCGCGGTGCGGGGGTCGACGCCTCGGAGAGCATCGGGTCCGGCTTGCGACCCAGCAGCTGATCCACGAGCGAGCTGCCGGGCAGCTCGAAGCCCAGCGAGTCGGCCAGCGCCGGAAGGTGGCGGATCGCCTGCCGACCGAGGCGGAAGCCCTTGCGGGGTGTGGCCGCGACCGCGAGTGCGCCGCGAGCCAGCATCTCGAGCTGGGTGGGCACCGGTTCGGGGCGCCACGGGCGACGCGGCGGCTCGACCTTGCGCGGCTCCGGCGTCAAGTCGAGCAGCGTCGCCAGGATCTCGGCGCCGGACACACCGTCGATGCAGCAGTGATGGATCTTCGTGAGCTGCGCGGACATGCCGCCTTCCAGCCCTTCGATCATGTAGAGCTCCCACAGCGGTCGGCTGCGGTCCAAAGGACGCGCGACGATGCGCGAGACCTGCTCGGCGAGCTGCCGGTGGTTGCCCGGCGGCGGCAGGCCGATGTGCCGCACGTGGAAGTCGAGGTCGAAGTCCGGATCTTCGATCCAGTAGGGATGGTCGAGCCCGAGGGGCACCTCGACGAGACGGCGCCGGAACGGCGGCAGCAGGTGCAGACGCTCCTCGAGGATCTTCTTGATCGCGTCCGGCGTCACGGGCCCGGCGGCGGTCGAGGGATCGAAGAGCGCGAGACCGCAGACGTGGCCGTAGGTGGTCGGCGTCTCCATGTTGAGGAAGCTCGTGTCGAGACCGGTGAGCTGCTCCATGTCGGGGCTCCTGGCAGGAGGCGGAATTCTCGCGGTTCAGCCGACGCGCTGCCAGAGCCGCTGCTGGACGAGGCCGGGGTATCTCCGACCGGCGTCAGCGCGTTCCACCCTGCAGGGGCCGGCGTAGGCCATGGGGAAGGCCGTTGCGCGGAAGTTGCGCGCGAGCCTAGCCCCAGGACAAGGCGGCCAGCGAAGCGAGCCCGGCCGCGGCGATCAGCAGGGCGTCGAGCAGCCGACGGCTTCGCGGTGCGGTCCGCTCGCCGATCAGGGCGACGAGCCCGACCACACCGACCGCGAGAGAAGCCACGGCGAGCCCGGGAAGAGGTGCGGTCCAGGCGGGCAGGCCGATCACCAGCAGCAGCGGCAGCTCATCGATCGTCCGCTGGATGGCGAAGCCGAGGATCGCCCAATAGCCGGCAGCCAGCAGACCGGACGCGACGGCCAGGCGACGAGCCCAGCCCCGACGCACGAGCGGTCGGCCGAGTCGACGTCCGAGTGCGCTGGACAGCGGTCCGGTCAGCAGACCGACGGCGAGCAGCGCGCCGAGGCCCGTGGCCGCGAGACGAGAGTTCGGGTCGTTGCGGACGCGGACGAGCAACCGCAGCACACCGGTGTGCACCACGGCATCGGTGACGAACCGCGGAGGTGCCATGCCCGCCACGCAATCCGTTGCAGGCCGATGCGTGGGATCGGCCAGGAACGCAACGACCAGATCGCGGGGACAGTCGTCCGATCCTGCGGCCGCGTGGCCGACCGGCAGCTCCACGAAGTGGGCGTCGGGGAGCGCCTCGGCGAGGGCGCGTCCCCAGGCCGGCGGTGTGACGGGGTCGTAGCGCCCGCCCAACACGAGAGTCGGTACGGCAGCGGCGAGGGGCAGCGCCAGCGGCTCGCGCCCCTGCCCGGTCGCGGGCGACCACGCCTCGCAGATCTCGAAGTCCGCACGAAACCAGGTGTGACTGCGGTGCAGCAGCGGCCAGACCTCGCCGGCCTTCGACTCGCGCTGGACATCCTGGAAGGGTGCGCGCTCGTTGCACTCCACGAGCAGGTTCGTCGCACGGGAGAAGAAGGTCGCGTACCCGCTCATCATGCCGAGCAGCATGGCTCCCGCCTCGGCGTTGCGTGCGATCGCCTGTTCGAGGAGCAAGGGCAGTACCGGGTGCTGGCGCACGTCGTACAGGAGCTGGTGAGTCGCGAAGGCGAGATCCTGCGGGTTCAGCACGAAGGTCTCGTCGGGCAGCAGGCGGGAGCCGGGGACGCTCGTCCGCGCGGGTCGTTGCCACAGCTCCGCGAGCAGCGTCGCGTAGTCGCTGCGCAGCGTCGGAAAACGGGACGCGCAGGCCGCCTGCTGCGCGCAGGCGGCGAACAGCTCCTCGAGCGCACGCGCGAAGTCGGGCGTTCGCGTCTCCCAGGCCCGCACCCCCGGCGGGTACGCCGAGTCCAGCACGACGCTGCGCAGGTGCTCGGCACCCGCCCCCGCCATGACTTCGAGCGCCAGCCGGGTGCCGTAGGAGACGGCCAGCAGGTTCCAGCGCTCGAAGCCCAGCGCCCGTCGGAGGTCCTCGACGTCCTCGGCCGAGCTGCGGCTGCTCCATGCACCGAGATCCCACCCCTGGTCGAGCAGGTGGTCCCGGCACGCGAGGGCGGCGGCCTTGCGAGCGGCGATCTCCTCTCCGGGCCGGTAGTCCGCGCCCGCGATCCGGAAGTCGGCGATCGAGAGCTCGGGGCAGGGCCTGGGCTCACTCAACCCGGCGCCGCGTTGGTCGAGCAGGATCAGGGCGCGATCGCGGCGCAGGGGATGGTCGATCCAGCGCTCCGCGGTGTTCAGCGAGAACGCGCCCGGCCCGCCGTGCAGATGCAGGATGGGATCGGGCTCGGGTTCCGCCGCCAACGCCGGCAGGACCGCCACCGCCAGCCGCAGCTCGGGCCCGGCCGGCGGCGCACGCCGCTCCGGCACCACGAGCACGCCGCAACGCGCGCCGGCGGCGGCCAGATCGCCGTCCAGCGTCTTCCAGCAGGGACGATCCTCGAAGCGCGGGAGCCCCGGCGACGCGGCCTCGGCGGTCGAGGCGACCAGCAGCCCCCACGCGACCAGCGCCGCGATGGCCAGGACCGCCAGCCCCGCTCGAAGCTCCCGGTAGCGGTCCGCGTGCTTGCGCCGCCCGCCGGACGAGACCCTCTGCATCTGGCCTCGACCTCCCTCTCCGCCAGTCCGGATGTCGTAAGGATAGGGGGCGATGCGGCGGGCGCTGGGCGTGCGGGGTACCGTCGGTCGTCGGAGCCGCATCGGACCCGCGGCTGGAGGGCGCCCCATGAAAGAGCTCGTGTTCCCCCACATGTTCCTGCCCGCCATGGAGCAGTACGGCGAGCGGGAGGGCATCGTCGACGGTGACTACCGGAGTACCTGGAACGAGCATGCGACACGGACCAGCAGGCTCTGCCACGCTCTGGCCCACACCCTCGGCGTCGCGCCTGCCGACCGCTTCGCGGTCCTGGCGGCGAACTGCCACGAGTACCTGGAGCTCTGGCACGCGGCCTTCATGGGCGCCGGCGTGATCAACCCGCTGAACCTACGTCTCGCGCCGAAGGAGCTGGCCTACATCCTCGCCGATTCGGGGACCGAGGTGATCTTCGCCGACGCGACCTTCGCTCCGCTGGTGGCCGCCGCGCGCCAGCACATGGAGGACGATCCGATCCGTAAGGTCGTCTTGATCGGCGAGGGCGACGCTCCGCACGACCTGGGCTACGAGGCGCTCCTCTCGAAGGCGTCTCCCGTCTGGCCGGAGGAGCCGGAGGAGACCGACCCGGTCGTGCTGATGTACACCGGCGGCACGACGGGCCTGCCGAAAGGCGTGCTGATCGAGCATCGCGCCGAGATCCTGAACGTCTACCACGGCGCGATGACGATCCCGGGGCTGGTGATCGAGACCTACCTGATGCAGACGCCGATGTTCCACGCGGCTTCGATGCTCGGCATCGTGGCGGCCGGGGCCTACGGGGGACGAGTCGTCTTCATCCCCATGTTCACGCCCGACGGCGTGCTCGACTTGATCGAGGAGCACCAGGTCACCGACACGCTCATGGTGCCCACGATGCTCGGCCTCTGCATGGCCAGCGAGAACTACCGGCCCGAGCGGCTCGCCTCGCTGCGCCAGCTGATCTACGGCGCTTCGCCGATGCCGGAGGCGATCCTCGATCGCATCCTGAAGGACCTGCCGGGCCTGCAGCTGATCCAGGGCTACGGCATGACCGAGGGCTGCTCCACGGTGACGTTGCTGCTGCCCGAGGACCACGTGCCGGGCTCGGCGCGGCTCCGCTCGGTGGGCAAGCCCTCCTTCGGCATCCAGGTCTCGATCCAGGACGAGGAGGGCAAGATCCTGCCGGGCGGCCAGATCGGCGAGGTCTGCATCCGCGGCGGCAACCTGATGCGCGAGTACTGGAACAAGCCCGAGGCCACCGCCGAGGTGTTCCGTGGCGGCTGGTACCACAGCGGCGACGCCGGCTACAAGGACGAGGACGGCTACATCTTCCTGGTCGAC
>JAJDAR010000507.1 GCA_029261775.1 Deltaproteobacteria bacterium
CTCGCCGCGGGAAGCTCGGTGATGATGTTTCCGGAAGGCACCCGCTCGGCCGATGGGCTGCTGCGCCCATTCAAACCGGGGGCTTTCGAGCTGGCGATCAAGACGCAGAGCCCTCTGCTCCTGATCACGATCGACGGCACCCAGCGCGCCCTGCCGAAGCGCGGCTTCGTGCTCCAGGGACGGCATCCGATCCAGCTGCGCGTGCTGGGAGAGATCCCCGTGAGCGAGCTGGGTGACGACGTGGAGGCGCTCTCCGCGCGCGCACGCAGCCGGATCGCCGAAGCCCTGGGCCAGGCCTGACCCTGCCTCAGGCTCCGATGCGGCTCCGGAACGCCGGGTCTTCGACCACCGGCACGACCTCGGCCAACAGGCGCTCCACCTGGTCGCGAATGTCCCGCTCCCCCGTCGCCAGCGGCAACAGCACGAACTTCGACGCGCCCGCCCGCAGGTAGGCCGCGATGCGGTCGATCACGACGGAGGCGTCGCCCGTCGCCAGGATCCGACCCGGATCTCCTCCGCCTGCGCGAGCGAAGCGCTCGATGGCGGGGTCGTCGCCGGGGCCGATCCGGTAGGGCACCGAGGCGCCGAAGTGCTCCGGATCGATCGCGCGCCCGACCTCGATGAGCTCCGCCTGGATCGCGCGGATCACCGGGCCGATCTCGTCCGCCGGCGTGATCCCCGCGAGCCAACCCGTTCCCAGTCGCGCGGTGCGCCGGATCGCGGCCTTGCTGCTGCCGCCGATCCAGAGCGGCAGCGGCTGCTGCACGGGGCGGGGCGCGATGCGCGCCCCGTGGTAGCGGAAGAATTCCCCGTCGAAGTCGACCGACTCCTCGGACCACAGACGCCGCAGGATCTCGAGGGCCTCGTTGGCCCGGCGCCCGCGCCGCGCGGCGTCCTTGCCCGTCGCCGCCCATTCCGGGGCGTGGTCGGTGCCGACTCCGAAGACGGGCAGGAGTCGACCTCCCGAGAGGAAGTCGATGGTCGCACACTGCTTGGCCAGCACGAGCGGATCGCGGAAGCCCACGACCACCGCGTTCATGCCGAACTTGATCCGCTCGGTCGCGCCGGCCAGCGCCGCCATCGCCGTCATCGCCTCGAGATAGGGCTCCTTCGAAACGAGCCGATCGGTCTGCCAGACGGAGTCGATGCCCGCCTCTTCCAAGCGCTCGACGAGACGGAACCAACCCCCGCGCTCCTCGAAGCCGAAGGTCGCGAGCCCGACACCGACGCGCACCGCCATCCCCGGAGCATAGGGCGGATCCCCTGCGTGGACCTCGCGCGACGCCTTGCCCTACGCTCCCACGCCGAGCAGGAGGAACGCCATGGGACGCTACAGCCGCGAAGAGATCCTCGAGGCCTTCGAGACCTACAAGAAGGCACGCGACGACGCGTCGCGGACCGGCGACTGGAGCATCTGGTCCGCCGTCTTCACGCCGGACGCCCACTACATCGAGCATGCCTACGGTGAGATGCACGGCCGGGAGCAGATCGAGAAGTGGATCATCGAGGTGATGGCGCCCTTTCCCACGATGACCTTCCCCCAGGACTGGTGGGTCCTCGACGAGGCGAACGACGCGGTGGTCTTCTGCTGCCAGAACACCTTCCCCGAGCCCTTTCGCGAGGACGGCACGCCCTTCGCGTTTCCGAACTGGACCCGGCTGGTGTACGGCGGGGGAGGCCGATGGGCCTCCGAGGAGGACATCTACAATCCGACCCGGGATGCGCCGGCCACCTTCAAGGCCTGGATCAAGGCCGGCGGGACCGTGAAGAGCCCGGAACAGGTCAAGATGCAGCACCGCTAGGGGGAGATCGGCCCCCTGCTGGGGCCGCGATTTCGTTCCCCGGGCTTGGCGCTATGATCGGCCGCGCCCGAAACCGGAGGACCCCCGATGGGTGACGTGTACATCGTCGAAGCCGTTCGTTCCCCTCTCGGCCGCCGCGGCGGCAGCCTCGCGACGCTGCATCCCGCCGACCTGCTCGGCCATGTGATGAAGGCGGCCGTCGCGCGGGCCGGCATCGACGGCAAGGAGATCGGACAGGTCGTCGGCGGCTGCGTCTCCCAGGTCGGCGAGCAGAGCTTCAATGTCGCGCGCACCGCCTGGCTCTCGGCGGGGCTGCCCCTCGAGGTCGCCTCGACCACGGTCGACAGCCAATGCGGATCGAGCCAGCAGGCCAGCACCCTCGCCACCGGGCTGGTCGGCTCCGGCCTCGAGGACGTCGTGCTCTCCTGCGGCGTCGAGTGCATGAGTCGCATTCCGCTCGGCGCCAACTTCTCGGACAAGAAGCTCGGGCGACCGGTGCCGGACAGCTACTTCGAGCAGTACGCCTTCAAGTCCCAGTTCCAGGGCGCGGAGATGATCGCCAAGGAGTACGGGATCACCCGCGAGGACACGGATGCCTTCGGACTGCGCAGTCAGCAGAACGCGATCGCCGCGTGGGAGCAGGGCCGCTTCGAACGCGAGGTGATCCCCGTCGAGGCACCGATCGTCGGGGAGGACGGCAAGCCGACGGGCGAGACCGCCCACGTCGCCCGCGACGAGGGCCTGCGCCAGACCTCGCTGGACAAGCTCGCAAGCCTGAAGGCGGTGATGGAGGACGGGGTCCACACGGCGGGGACCTCGTCCCAGATCACGGATGGCGCGTCGGCCGTGATCCTCGCCAGCGAAGAAGCCTGCAAGCGCCTGAACCTGCGCCCCCGCGCGCGGGTCGTGCACTCCACGATCGTCGGGGTCGATCCGGTGACCATGCTGAAGGGCCCGATCCCGGCGACCCGCAAGCTGCTCGAGAAGACCGGCCTCGGCATCGGCGACATGGACGTGTACGAGGTGAATGAGGCCTTCGCGAGCGTCGTGCTGGCCTGGCAGAAGGAGTGCGGACCGGCGGCCGAGCGCGTGAACCCGAACGGCGGCGCCATCGCCTTGGGTCATCCCACGGGCGCCACGGGCGACCGCCTGATCACCACGGCCCTGCACGAGCTCGAGCGCACGAAGGGTCGCTACGCCCTGATCTCGATGTGCTGCGGCGGCGGCCTCGGCACCGGCACCATCCTCGAGCGGCTCGACTGAGCTCACGGTCCGCCGGCAGACGCGAGCCCGGCGGCAGTCACAGGCAGGGGGCGATGATCCGGCCGACCATCCGGCGGGGCCGCGGGCGGGTCGTCCGACTCGCGGAGACGATCGCCTGGGTCGCCCGACTCGTGGGGACGATTGCGTGGCTGGCGGCTGCGGGCCACGCGCAGGCTCAGGAGCAGCCCCCCTCTGCCCGCCTCCAGCGGTTGCCGGATACCGTCGCGGCACCCGTCCTGGACGGTCGACTCGACGACCTGGCCTGGGAGCACGCCACACGGCTCGGACCGCTGCGCCAGGTGATTCCGACGGAGGACGGGGAGCCCAGCGAGAAGACGGAGGTGCGGATCCTCTACGACCGCCGCGCGATCTACGTCGGCGTGCGAGCGACCGACCGGGAGCCGGACCGGATCATCGCCAACAGCATGGTGAGGGACGGGGCCCTGACGGGCGACGATCGCATCACGATCCTGTTCGACACCTTCCACGACCATCGCAACGCCTTCCTGTTCTCGACGAACCCCAACGGCGCCCGCTTCGACGGGCTGGTCGAGAACAACATCGCCTTCAAGACCGAATGGGACGGTATCTGGTGGGCACGCGCCCGGCGGGACGCCGAGGGTTGGACCTGCGAGTTCGAGATCCCGTTCAAGACGCTCTCCTTCGACCCCCAGGGCGCCACCTGGGGCTTCAACCTGCTTCGCACCGTGCGCCGCCGCAACGAGGAGAACCGCTGGGCGTCGGCTCGTCAGAACCGGTTCCTGATCGACGTCTCGGAAGCAGGCGATCTGCAGGGCCTCACGGGTCTCGAGCAGGGAGTCGGGCTCGACGTCATCCCCTCCGGATCCACCGGCTTCACCCACGAGTCCGGGCGCGATCGCTCCTTCGGCAGTTTCGATCCTGGCCTGGACGTCTTCTATCGCATCACCTCCTCGGTGACCGGCGCCTTGACCCTCAACACGGACTTCTCCGACGCCGCCGTGGACGCGCGGCAGGTGAACCTCTCGCGCTTCGCCCTCTTCTTTCCCGAGACCCGGGACTTCTTCCTCCAGGACGCGGGGATCTTCGACTTTCCGGTCGGGGACGTGAACGGCACGCCCTTCTTCTCGCGGCGCATCGGCCTCGACGAGGACGGCGGCCCGGTCGACCTGCGGGCCGGCGTGAAGGCGACCGGCCGGGTCGGCCCCGTGAACTTCGGCTTCCTCGACACGCAGATGGCGGGGCACGGCGACGTGGACGCCAAGAACCTCGCCGCGGGGCGCGTCAAGGTGAACCTCGGCGACGAGTCCTTCTTCGGGCTGATCGCCACCCACGGCGATCCGCTCCGCAACGGGACGAACTCGCTCTTCGGCGCCGACCTGAGCCTGCGCACCAGCCATTTCGACGGGGACCAGGTCGTCGAGGGCCGGGGCTGGCTGCAGCACAGCAGCACGTCGGAGATCGGAGACGATCGTGCCTTCGGCGTCCAGCTCAGCTACCCGAACGACCGCTGGAACGGCAGCCTGAACCTGCGGCAGATCGGCGAGGACTTCGAGCCGGCCCTCGGCTTCGTGAACCGAACCGGCATTCGCAGCCTCACGGGCTCGCTGCGGCGACGCTGGCGACCGGAGGCGAGCCGATTCCGCATCGTCGACACGCAGCTCGGAGCCGGGCTCGTCCTCGATCTCGGCAACGACCTCGAGTCGTTGAGTCTGGACCCGGTCTGGTTCCGCCTCGAGAACCACGCCGGCGACTTCCTCTCGCTCTCCAGCCAGTGGAGGACCGAGGTCCTGGAGGAGCCCTTCGAGATCGCGCGCGGCATCCTCATCGAAACGGATCGCTACGACTTCGGCCGGACCACCTTGAGCGTCGGCAGCGCCGCATCCCGCCGCTTCTCGGTCCAGTTCGACTTCGGCGCCGGCTCCTTCTTCTCCGGCCACATCCGCTCGGGGCGAGCCCTCCTCGAGTGGCGAGTCTCGAAGCACCTCTTCGCCTCGGTCGAGTACCTGCAGAACTCCGTGCGCCTCCAGGAGGGCGCGTTCACCACGCGTCTCGGGCGCGTCCGCCTGAACATCGTCTTCACACCCGACCTGTCCTGGGAGACCTTTCTCCAGTTCGACAACATCGGCGACTCGGTGGGTTGGAACAGCCGCCTGCGCTGGATCCTGCGCCCGGGACGGGAGCTCGTGCTGGTCTGGAACCAGGCCTTCGACACGACCGGAGGCAACTTCCGCGGCCAACGCAGCAACGCGGTGGCCAAGGTCCGCTGGACCTTCCGCTTCTAGCTCCGATCTCTCCGCTCTCAGCGGATCCGCAGGGTGCGAAGCGCGTGGGGGGGAACCTCGAACGAGATCAGGCTGCCCTCGCGCACGACGCGAGCGTCCGTCGGCGTCTCGTCCAGGCGGACGGCCGAGGCCCGCACCAGGCGCTCGTGCAGCGGGACGCCGAGCCGCAGCCGGGCGGTCTCGGGCCGGTCGGTGGGATTGAGCACCCGAACGATCAGCCCGTCCCCGTCCTCGGGAGGCTTCAGCGCCGAGAGGACGAGCGTGCGCGGCTCGAGATCGAGCAGCGGCAGCTCGGGCGGAAGCATCGGGCTCTCACCGGCGGGCACCGCGCGTAGACCCAGCTCTGCGTCGCGGGCCGCCACCGGGTCGCAGCCGCCCGATAGGAAGAGCTGGGCTCGGAAGGGGCCGGGAACCTGCGCCCCGGGCGTCGCAATGCCGGGCCCGGCAGGCCCCGGGCGGCTGCGCAGATCGTGGCGTGAGAGGTGGCCGACCGAGCGGAGCAGGGTCACCGCGATCGCTTCTCCGTCCCACTCGGCCTCGGGCAAGCCCGGTGCCACGACCGTGAGGCCGCCGGCGTGGACGAATCCCTGGTGTGCGAAGGTGCGCGGCGCCTTCTGCACCCAACCCTCGTCGTCGGTCACGGCAGCACCGCGGCGGACGACGTCGAAGGTCGTCGCGGCCCGCGCATCGCCCTCGGCCACGGGAAAGAGCGCACGGAGCCGATGATCCCGTGCCGTGTTGTCGCCGTCGATCCCGACCTCGATGCGCGCGACGCCCGAAACGAGCCGGATCGTGGTCGTGACCCGCAGGCCCGTGGTCTGGGGTTTGCGCTCTTCGCGGTCGGCCGTGAGCGCCACCGGAACGTGCAGCTCGCGTTCGACCCGCAGCTCCTGGATGCCGGCCGGGCTGCGCGTGCGCACGACCTCGAGCAGCTCGACCCGGCAGGCTCGGGGCCGACTCCCCGGCGGGTGGACCGGGTCGAAGTCGTAGCTGTCCCCTCGGTCGCCGACGTCTTCGAGGGCGGCGAGACCCGCGAAGAAGCGTCCCTCGATCTCGGCACGAAAGGTGCCGTTGCGGTCCACCTGCACGCGCAACGGATGCTGGAGCCCGGTCGCCTCGATCGACGCGTCGGGTGTGCCCGCCTCGACCCGCGAGACGTCTTCGACGCACGCCTCGAGGCGCGCAGCGCGACGCACGGAGACGCGCTTCCAACCGAAGGCCGGCACGTCCTCGGCCACGAACTCCAGCACCTGCCGCGGGCGGTCCGCGACGAGGGCCGGGCGTTCGGAGCCGGCGTCCGGGAGCCAACGCGCCGGTCGCCCGTCAGCGGTGAAGCTCGCCCCGGACAAGTCGTGGAGGGCCATCGGGTGGATCATCCGGGTCGGGTCCGGCGACGGCACGAGATAGGGATGGGGGTCGAAGGCGAAGCGCACCCGATCGGTGCGCCGGTGCGGGGACGGGTTGAAGACCGCGAGCTCGAGCTCGTCGCTCCAGGGCGGGCGACGCGCGGCTCCGAGCCCCGCCAGGCGCTCGAGGGCGCGGTCGGTCGTCTCGCTCGCCAGCTCGCCGGCGGCGGCGAAGCGCGGACGCATCTGCTCGTGCACGACGTCGCGGGAGCAGCCGCAGATCGAGTCGTGGGCCTGGTTCTGGAGAAGCTCCCGCCATGCGAGACGCAGCCCGGGGCGCTCGTCGGGCAGGCCGAGCGCGGTTCCCAACGCGGACCAGGGCTCGGCCCATCCCTCGAGGGCGGTCTCGCAAGCCCGGTTCGCCTGCTTGATCCACATGCGGGTCGACCACACACCGGGCAGCAGGGGGGCGATCCGCGCACCCACCAGCTCCCCCGCAAAGCGGGGACGCGCCGGATTCGTGGCCTGGACGATCTCGACGAAGTCGTCGACCAGGCCGCGATCGACCTGCAACCCCGTGGCCGCAGAGAGCTCGGCGGCGAGCTCGCCGGCCCGGGGATCCGGCGCCATGTGGTCGACGCCGTTCATCAGAAGGATGACGCCGGAGTCGGTGCGCTCGGCGAGCGACTGCGCGGTCTGCGCGACCTGCTGCACCACCTCCGCGAGATCCGAACCCACGTCGCTTGCGGCGGAGAAGTAGCCCCGCCCCAGGTGACACGCGAGCAAGGCCGTGCCGTCCGGTGCGACCCAGTCGTACTCGGAGGGCAGCGCGTCCCACTCCCCGCCGTGGCCCCGCCAGTACACGAAGGCCCGAAGCCCGAAGCCGGCGAAGAGCTGCGGGAACTGGGCGGGATGACCGAAGGAGTCCGGCGTGTAGGCCACGCTCGAGACCGGACCGAAGCGGGCGGCAGCGCGGCGCCCCTCGAGCAGGTTGCGCACATGGGCTTCGCCGGAGGGCAACAGGGAGTCCGGTTGCACGTACCAGGGACCGATGCCGATCCGGCCCTCGACGCAGCGGGCGCGCAGCTCTTCGACGCGCCCCGGGCGGATCTCGGCGTAGTCCTCGAGCACGATCGCCTGCCCGTCGAGGAGGAAGCGGAAGCCGGGGTCCGCCGCGCAGAGTTCGAGCACCTGGTCCACCGCGTCCACCAGACGCGCTCGGAAGGCCTGGAAGGTCCGGTACCACTCGCGGTCCCAATGGGTGTGGCTGACCCACACGGCCTTCATCGCGAGAGCCCCAGGCTGGCGAGCAGCGGCGGGCCGAGGACCAGCAGACCGAGGATCGCAGCGGCGATGGCCCCCAGCAGGACGGCGCCGGCCGCGGTGTCCTTGGCGCGGGCCACCAGCGGATGGGGATCGGGCGCCAGCCGATCGGCCAACGCCTCGAGCGCCGAGTTCAGCGCCTCGAGCGACAGCACCAGGCCGATAGCCAGGACGAGGACCGCCCAGTCCCGCGCGGGCAACCGGAGCATGGCGGCGAGGCCGACGACGGCCGTCGCGATGCCGAGGTGGATGCGCGCGTTCGGCTCGTGCCGGAAGAGCTCTCCGATCCCGCGAAAGGCGAAGCGAAAGCTCTCGAGGCGGGGGCGGGCCGGCCCTTGGGAGCTCACGGCTGCTCCCCGCGACGATACGCTGCGAGCTCTTCGGGAGTGTTCACGTTGACTAGGGCACGTCCCCCGTCGGAGAAGCGCGCCAGATCCTCGCCCTCGAGGACTCCCAGCTCGAGGGTCTCGAGCACTCCGTGGAGGGCGAGGCGCGAGGAGGCGAGCGCGGCCTCAGCCGCTGCCAGCGCAGGCTCCCGCCGATAGAGCGCGCAGAGCGGATGAAGATGCCCCGCATCCCGGGGCACCACCGCATCCGCCTCCGGGTAGGCGAGGAGTGCGAGCAGCAGATCGAGCCTCAGGCCGTAGTAGTCGGTGGCGACCACCAGCACCTTGGGGGTCGTCGCTGCACGGAGGGCGCCGACCAGCCCGCGCAAGGGAGAGGCCGGGCCGGGCGGATCCACGATGCGGCGGCCGGGCCCACAGGCCGGCGCATCGCCGCCGACCAGGAGGACCTCGGCGCAGAAGCCGTCGAGCAGCCGCGCCAGCTGGATGGCCGCCGGCTGGCCGCGCAGCTCGAGACGAGCCTTGTCACTTCCCATGCGGGACGACTCGCCGCCGAGCAGCACGGCGCCTGACACCTCGGCGAAGCGCGAGCCGCCCGACTGGGAACCCGCTCCCTCGCTCAAGCTCGCGGCCCGGTCTCGCGGAAGATCGTGTCGTCGAGGACCTGGACCTTCACCGGCGTTCCCGCCCGCAGCTCCGAGGCCTCGGCGGGGAAGACCAGCAGGCCATGGGCGAGGGTCATCGAGCGCAAGACCCCCGAGCTCTGGTTGCCGGTGCTGGTGGCCGTCCAGCCTTCGCCGTCGCGCTTCAGATGGACGCGCACGAAGTGCAGACGGCCGGGCTTCTTCGTGAGCGGCTCCGTCAGGGTCGCCTCGATCACGGGCCGGAAGCAGGCGCTGTGCCCGCCCATCCTCAGCAGCAGCGGGCGCACGAACTGATCGAAGGTCACCATGGCGGAGACCGGGTTGCCGGGCAGACCGAACACGAAGGGTCCGCTTTCGCCGATGCGCCCGAAGGCCAGGGGATAGCCGGGCTTCATGCGCACGCCCCAGAAGCGCAGTCGGCAGCCCAGCCGATCGAGCACCGGCCGCACGTGATCATGGTCCCCGACCGACACGCCTGCCGAGCTGACGATGACGTCTGCGTAGAGTCCGCGCCGGAAGAGCCGCTCGAGGTCGTCCGGCGTGTCGCCAGCGATCCCGAGGTTGTCGGCCCGCGCTCCGGCCTCGTCGCACTGCGCAGCCAGCGAGTAGGCATTGCTGGAGACGATCCGCCCGCCGCTCGGGTCGCGATCGGGCTCCACCAGCTCGTCCCCGCCGGAGATCACCGCGACCTGGGGCCGTCGGTGGACGTGGATCAGGGTCCGGCCCAGCGAGGCGAGCATGCCGATCTCCGCCGGGCCGATGCGCGCACCCGCAGCGAGCACCGGGTCGCCCGCGCGCACGTCTTCGCCGGCGGGCCGGACGTGCTCACCGGCGGGGGGCCGCACGAGGATCCGCACGCCGTCTTCCCGCAGCTCGCAGTCCTCCTGACGCACGACGGTGTCGGCTCCGGCCGGGACCGGCGCGCCGGTGAAGATGCGGGCCGCCTGCCCTGCGCGAAGGGGCGCCCCGCCCTGGCCCCCGGCCGCCACCTCGTAGACCACGGCAAGCTCCGGGGAGGAGTCGGAGTCTGCGCCGATCAGGTCGGCGGAGCGCACCGCATAGCCATCCATGGCCGACACGTCGGCCGGCGGCAGGGTCCGTCCGGAGACCACCGGCTCGGCCAGGACCCGGCCCAGGGCCTGCGCCGTGGGGACGATCTCGGCCCCAAGCGGAGCGGCTTCGTCCATCACGAGGCGCCTCGCCTCGGCGACCTCGATCCCGGTCTTCTGGCTCACCGGACCTCCCTCGCGTCCACCTTACCCGACCCGTCGACG
>JAJDAR010000508.1 GCA_029261775.1 Deltaproteobacteria bacterium
CCGAGCTCGGGGGCGTGCGTCCAATCCTCGTCCTCGCCGAGCCAGTGGATGGGTGCCGGCTTGGGGCGGCGACCGCGGAAGGGCGAGAGGTAGATCACCTCCATGATGCAGTGGTGAGGGTCGCTCCCGTACGGGCGGAACCGGTACACGATCTTGTTGTAGGCACCCCAAGGATGGAAGTTCGGGAAGACCGTGTAGTAGAAGGAGTCGGCGAGCTCGGCATCCGAGACCGACTGGACCGACGGCACGACGGCCTGCAGTCCCAACCGTGAGGTCTGCGCGAGCAGCTGGCGGGCGGTCATGTCCCCCGGCACCTGCATCACGGGCTCGGCGTCCAGGCTGCGCGTCATCATCGAGTCGAGCATGTCCTGCTCGCTCGGCGCCTCCTGCAGGTGCGGGCTCGGCGTCATGTTCGGAGTGATCGCGCGGCTGAAGAACTCCCACGCGTCGTACTGGGAGTTGGCGTCGCCGATGCCCGTGAGCATCTGGGGATGCGTGCCCACCACGTGGTAGGCCTCCATGAACGCCTCCTGGGCCACCTTCCAGTTGCACGGGAGCACCTTCGCGACGTGCGCCTCCTTGTAGCGATTCTCCAGCGGCCACGGCGCGAAGTGCTCGGTCAGATCACCGATCATGTTCTCCAGCGGTTCGCACTCGGGATCGAAGTTGACGAACACGAAGCCGCCCCAGGTGCCGACCCGCAGCTCGGGCAGCGAGTACTCCTCGCGCTCGACGTGCGGGAAGTCCCAGCGGCACGGCACCTCCTTCAGCGTCCCGTCGAGGTTCCAGGCCCAGCGGTGGAAGGGGCAGCGGATCTCGGCCGCCCGGCCGTCCTCGTCGCGCAGCTGGCGGCCGCGGTGCAGGCAGACGTTGCGAAAGGCCTGGATGCGGTCCGGTGCCGACCGGACGACCAGCACGGACAGATCGGCGATGTCGTAGACCACGTGGTCGCCGACCTGGACGAGCTCCTCCTCGCGGCAGGCCATCTGCCAGACCTTCTTCCAGACCCGCTCCACCTCGAGATCGTGGAACTCCTGGGAGGTGTATCTCGAGATGGGCACGCGCACGCTCGGAAGGTCACGTGCGGACTGCCAGCGCAGCACGTCGGGCACCGGACGCGTGTCCCGATCGAGCAGCTCCTGGTAGCTGATGCCGTGGGAGCGGGCCCCATCCTTCGGATCGGCGTGGGGAAGCGGTTCGACGGCCATGGAGTCCTCCTCGGATCTGCGAAACCTTGCCTGCGGCCCTGCGGCCCTGCGGTCAGTAGGTCACACGCTTGGTGAAGCCACCGTCGACCACCAGGTTCGCCCCCGTGATCAAGCTCGCCGCCGGGCTCGCCAGGAAGGCCACCGCCCGAGCGACCTCTTCCGGCGTTCCCATGCGGCCGATCGCACACTGTGCGAGGGCACCCTCGTACATCTTGGGCATGGCCTGCTGGATCATCTGCCAGTTGCCGCCCTCGAAGTAGATCGGCCCGGGGGACACGGTGTTGACGCGGACGCCCTGCCGCGCCAGAGCCTGCGACAGATCGCTGGCGTGGGCGATCAGCGCTGCCTTCATGGCGTTGTAGGGCTGGGGCACGCCCAGATACTCGAGGGCGGCGGTGCTGCTGATGAACACGATGCTCGCCGCCTCCGACTGGCTCAGGTGCGGCAGCGCCGCCTCCACGCCGCGGGCCGCGCTCATCACGTCGACATCGAAGTTGGCCTGCCAGGCGTCCTCGCCCATGCCCGCACCACCGCTCGCGTTCGAGACGAAGATGTCGAGGCCGCCGAGATCCGCGGCAGCGTCCGCCACGAAGGCCTTCAGGGCCTCCCCGTCCGCGACGTCCAGCGCGCGGGTGAAGACCTTGGCGCCGCGCGCCTCGAGATCCTTGCGAGCCGACTCGAGCCCGCCGTCCGAGCGGGCACACAGCGCGATGTCGGCTCCCTCGTCGGCCAGGGTCTGGGCGATCGCGAGGCCGATGCCCCGGGTCGCTGCGGTGATCACCGCCTTGCGTCCGTTGAGTCCGAGGTCCATGCCTTTGCTCCTTCGTGTCGGGTCCGCGTCGAGCTCGGCCCGACTGGAGAGTTGGGGAACGCTGACGCCGCTCGCGGATCGAGGGGCGCGTGAGCTGGCGAGCGGTCCGCGGGGCTCGGGAGCGGGGCCCCCGATCCAGCCGAGCAGGTGCGGATCCGCGTCCTTGAGCTCACCGGATCGATGATGCCCCTTCGCGTCGAAGGTCCCGATCTGGCCGTCGGGGGCCTCGACCTGGATCAGGCCGTCGTCCTGCAGCGTGTACACGGCCCGCGTCAAAGGATGCCGAAGCTTCACGCGCTACCTCCCGTCCGCCCGGCGCCAGCACGACTGGCGCGCGGTCGATCGGCTCGTGTCCCGGAGCGGCGGCGCTGCACCAGGACCTGCTGTGCATCGCGGGCCACCCGATCCAGCGCCTGCTGGAGGTGCGGCTCCTCGACGATCGCGCGCAGGACGAGCGCCGTCTCGAAGCGCCCGAGGGCGCGGAACGTGGCGGCGTCGATCTCGCCCTGCGCCCACTGCAGCGAGGCGACACCGAGGTGGGCGGACATGCGCTCGGCGATCGCCCGCTCGTCCGCCCACGGACCCAGGGCGCCGGCCTGCGCGCAGCTGGTGAGGGCGAGACGCAGCTCGCGGGTCAGTGCGGCCCCGACCTCACGGCGCACCTCGCGGGCGCCATCCGCTGTGAAGATCCAGACCAGCAGCGATCGGTAGTACTGCGGGGCACCCAGCAGCTCGCGGGTGCACGAGTCGGCGACCGAGAGGACCCCGCCGATCGGATCGTCGCCGGGCACGGCGGCAATCCCTGCCACGAACCGGGCCGTGCGCACGCGCACCGCCTCGAGCACCACGCGATCGCGTCCGCCGATCAGGTTGTAGAGCGTGGGGACCGTGACCCGGCTCCGCCGGGCCAGCTCACGCATCGTCAGCGCCTCGATGCCCGCGCTGGCAATGAGCTCGCGCGCGGTCTCGAGGATGCGCTCGCGGCGCTCGGCCATCTGCGCGGCCACGGCCGAGCCGCCGTGGCTCGACTCGGTCCTCAGCGGAGGCGCCTGGGAAGACGTCATGGACCGACTTTAACACGATCAAATCGGTTCGCCGCGACCCTCCCGAGGATCGCCCCTGGCTCCCGACCCTCCGCTGGACCGCCCCTGACTGCCGACCCCCGAGCCGCGGTGATAGGGTCCGGCCCCATGCCCTCCCGAGCCCTCGATGAGGCCACGCCCATCCCCGAAAGCCGGATCGCGCACTTCGACCACGAGGCCGACGTCGTGATCGCGGGCCTGGGCTGTGCGGGCGCCTGCGCTGCGATCGAGGCAGCCGCCGCCGGCACCGACACCCTGATCGTGGAACAGGCCGCGGGCGGCGGGGGCACCTCGGCCAACTCCGGAGGCCTGCTGTATCTGGGCGGTGGCACCCCGCTGCAGAAGGCTCTCGGCTTCGAGGACGACCCCGAGTCGATGTTCGCCTACCTCATGGCCGCCTGCGGGCCCGGCGCCGACGAGGCCCTCGTCGGCCCCTACTGTGAGCACAGCGTCGAGCACTTCCACTGGCTGGCGGGGTTGGGGCTGCCCTTCAAGGAGGCCTTCTTCCCCGACTCCCACGAGCCGCCCGGGGACGAGAGCCTGACCCACTCGGGAAGCGAGGAGGCGTGGCCGTTCTGCGAGATCGCGCGTCCCGCGCCGCGCGGACATTGCGCCAGCGTGGTCGGGCCGAAGGGACCCCTGCTCATGCAGACCCTGCTCGCCGCGGTGGAGCGCGCCCGCGCTCGGGTGCAGGTGGGCGTCCGGGCCCGCGCACTCGTGTTGGGGGAGGACGGAAGCGCGATCGGTCTGGTCGCGCGCCACCGGGGAGAGGACATCGCCATCCGGGCCCGACGCGGGGTCGTCCTGACCGCGGGCGGCTTCATCCACAACGCCGAGATGCTCGCCCGCTACGCCCCCGCGCTGACCCGCTGTCGCTACAAGGTCGGAACCGCGGGGGACGACGGCAGCGGCATCCGCATGGCCGCCGCCGCGGGTGCGGCCACGCTGCGCATGGACGCCGGCGACATCACCCTGCCCCTCTTCCCGCCCGTCTCCTTGAAGGAGGCCGTTCTCGTCAACCGCTTCGGCCAGCGCTTCGTGAACGAGGACGCGTACATGGGTCGCACGGGCGAGCTCGCCCTGCTGCGTCAGGAGGGACAGGTCTACGCGATCGTCGACGAGCCAGGCTTCGTCCGTCCGGAGAACGCACCGACCGAGGTGGCCGCCACCGGCGACACCTGGGGCGAGCTGGAGAGCGAGCTCGGCTTCGCGCCGGGCTCGCTCGCAGCGACCATGGAGCTGTACAACCACCACGCACGTGGGGGCTCGGACCCGGTCTTCCACAAGCAGCCTCGCCACGTGCGTCCCCTCGAGCGCCCGCCCTTCGGCGCACTGGACTTGCGAGCGGAGACCACCTGGTACGCGGCGTTCACCCTCGGAGGGCTGTGGATCGACGCCGAGGGCTCCGTCCAGACGCCCACCGGCGAACCGATCCCCGGCCTCTTCGCCGCAGGCCGCACGACCTCGGGTGTGGCCAAGCAGGGCTACAGCAGCGGCCTCTCGCTCGGAGACGGCAGCTTCTTCGGCCGCCGCGCGGGGCGCGCCGCAGCACGGACCCGAGGCTGAGACGGGCTGGAGGAATCGCGCCGAACACGGCAAGCTCCGCGCGCGCGTTTCGAGAGAGGTCCTGCCGATGTCCCGCCGTCTATCCCGTCTCATCACGGCGCTGCTCGTCGCCATGCCGCTCGCCGCGCTGGCGGTCGGCCCCGACGACGGCCACGAGCCGTCGCACGCGGCGGCTCGCCCCCTCGACCATGCTCCGATCGGCGTGATGGGAGACCACCTGCATCACGAGGGCGAGGTGATGCTCTCCTATCGCTTCATGCGCATGAGCATGAACGGCAGCCGCGATGGCTCGGAGCGCCAGAGTGCCCGGTCCGTGCTCCGCGGCTTTCCCGTCACCCCGACCGACATGGACATGGAGATGCACATGTTCGGTGCGATGTGGGCGCCGAGCGATCGCGTCACCCTGATGGGCATGCTGCCGCTCGTCCGCACGGACATGAAGCACAAGACGCGGACGGGCCGGCGCTTCACGACCCGCGCGAAGGGGCTGGGCGACATCCGACTCACCGCGCTCGTGCGCCTGCTCGAACGGCCGGGTCATCGCGTGCACCTGAACGCCGGGCTCAGCGCTCCGACCGGCACGATCTCGGCCAAGGACGACACACCGGGCGGGCGCGTGCGCCTGCCCTACCCGATGCAGCTCGGTTCGGGCACGTGGGACCTGCTCCCTGGAGTGACCTACAGCGGCCATCGCGGCCGCTGGGGCTGGGGGAGCCAGCTCCGCGGCACCCTCAGGACCGGGCGCAACCGCAAGGGCTACCGGCTCGGCCACGGCTGGGGGGCGAGCGCCTGGCTTGCACGCGAGTTGGTCCCGTGGCTGTCGCTTTCCGGGCGGCTCGACTATCGCGACATCGGCAATGTGTCCGGCGACGACGACGCCCTGAACCCGCGCCTCGTTCCGACGGCGGACCCCGATCGTCGAGCCGGGCGCCGGCTCGACCTGCTCCTGGGCCTCAACCTGGCCGTGCCCACCGGTCCGCTGGCCGGCCACCGGCTGGCGCTCGAGGTGGGGCGCCCCCTCACCCAGCACCTGGACGGCCCGCAGCTGGAGACCGACTGGGTGGCGCAGATCGGCTGGCAGCTGGCCTTCTAGGCCGTTGCCTCGCCCGTGCGCCGTCGCAGGGCGCAGCCCGCCACGGCCAGCAGGACGAGCAGCTCGTCGAAGAGATGTCCGCCGCGACTGTAGAGCGTCGCTTCTCGCACGGGGCGGATCTCGGCGACGCGAGTGCCTCGCTCGTCGCGCGGCACCTGCAGCGCCACGCGACCACGCGCATCGACGACGAGCCCGATCCCCAGGTTGGAGACGCGCAGAAGGGGCCGGCCGACCTCGATGCTGCGGAGGATCGAGTGCAGGGCGTGCTGCGTCGCGCCGCGGTCGGGAAAGAAGGCATCGTTCGACAGGTTGACGAGCACGTCCGCGCCGGCCTCGACGGTCGCTCGGACGTCCTCGTCGAAGAGCGTCTCGAAGCAGATCAGCACGCCGAGCTGCAGGCCGGCGGCGGAGATCGGCGCCGGAGAATCGCCCGGCAGGTAGCCGCTCTGCGCCAGGAAGCGCTTCAAGCGACGGCGCAGCCGCGAGTCCTCGGCGGGCCAGCCGTGCGCCCGCTCGACGAGCGGAACCAGGCGTCGCTTGGCGTAGCTGCCCAACCGGGTTCCGTCGCCCGCGACGGCGAGCGCGCCGTTGGCATGGCCACCGCCGGGCGCCTCGAGCACCCCGCCGACCAGCAGCACCTGCGAGGGCGTTGGTGCCTCGCTCGCCCACAGCGGGCCGATATCCGGCCCCTCCTCGGGCGGGTAGTCGAGTGCCGTCTCGCTCCAGACCACGAGGCGGGCACCCGCGGCCAGGGCGTCGCCGCTCAGCTGCAAGTGCCGGTCGAGATTGCTTCGACGCGTCGCAGGCTCGAATCGGTCGGTCTGGGGCGTCGCAGCCTGGACCAGGGCGACCCGCACCGGATCGCCTTCGACGATCGGGGCGGCCAGGCGCCAAGCCCCGGAAAGGCCGACCGCGGTCAGGATCGCCGCGGCCACCGCGAGCGGGCGCCAGCTCCGCTCGAGCGCGGAGGTCAAGACGAGACCATTCACGAGCACGAGCCCGGCGGACACGCCGGCCACACCGAGGAAGGCCGCGCCCTGCAACCAGAGCGGGCTGGCGTGCAGTGCATCGCCGAGACGGAGCCACGGCAAGGCCCCGGGCCCGACCCCGCGCAGCCACTCCATGGCTCCCCAGGCGAGCACCGGGGTCAGCCAGCCGGGCAAGGGCCCACGCCGGAGGGCCACGCACAGACCTCCCCAGACCGCGAACGGCCAGGCCAGGGCCAGCGCGAGCAGCGCGCTGAGCGGGAGCGCCACGCGGCGCCCGAGCTCGAACTCGGCGACCAGGGTGGTGAAGAACCAGAGGAAGGTCGGCACGACGAAGCCGATGCCGAACAGCAGACCGATCGCGATTCCCCCCGGCACCGAACGGACGGAACGCAGCAGCCACAGCCCCGGCACGAGCACGACCGGGCACAAGAATGTCCAGCTCCACGCAGGGAAGACGATCGAAAGGAGCGCACCCGAAGCCAAGGCTCCCAGCACCCGGCCAGCGATCCGATTCATGAACCGAGCAGCTGGCGACGAGGTGGGAGGCACGGGCGGCGGAGGCCGGCGACGGAAAGGCGCAGGGGCGCCCGGTCAGGCCGGGACGTCGGCGACGGAGGCCGGGAGGTCGGCGACGGCAACAAGGGTCGTATTGCCGAACGCCTCCGGCGAGGAAGCGCGCCTAGCGGCGGGCGCGACGACGGACGGCGAACCCGACCAGGAGGGCGCCGGCCGCGAACACGACAGCGCTGGTCGGCTCGGGGATGCCAGGCACGATGGTCGGCTTCGGGGGCGCCATGGCCAGCGCGGCGACCGGAGCCAAGGAGGCAAGCAACAAGGACGCGCGAACGAGCCAGGAAGTCTTCACGGTTGGGCTACCTCGACAAATGTGACCCAGGTCTCATCTTCGTTGGCGGTGCCACCGTCGTCAAGGGGCCTGCACCCCGGCGGTTGCTCGCATTCGTACCGAACGTGAAACCCCTCGAACGGGTGGGATCGGCAGTCCGGACCCGGCCGGCCGTGCCGGCTCAAGAGGCTCCCCTGGGGCTCCGATGGGAGCGGAGCGCTTTGGACCCGACGCGAAAGCCGAGGGGTGCCAGGGCCGGGAGAGACCGCGGGGGGATGAGCATGTTCGGCTGGCTTCGCCGGCGCAGCGGGTCGCAAGGGGCCAAGACGGTTCGAAAGGTGGCAGATGAGGGCAAAGACCCTCGCCCTGTCGATTCGCCCACTCCGACTGCGTCCCCTCGTGCCCTGCCTAACGCGGTCCCCGAGCCGCCCGATCGACCGCTTCCGCCGATCGACCAGGAGGTCGGACCGTTCGTCCAGGAGCGGCTCGAGGAGCTCACCGCGCTGGCGATGAATCCCCTGGATCGGCGCATCCTGGTCCAGCTCCACGAGGTGATCGGTCAGGGCACCCTCGAGATCCCCATGGTCCCGGACGTCGCCGGACGCCTGCTCTCGCTGGACTCCGACAGCGAGCTGTCGAACCTCGAGGTGGCCGGGATGATCGGCCGCGACCAGGAGCTGTCGGCCCGGGTGCTCCAGGTCGCCAACTCCCCGGCGACCGGCGTGGGCCACGTGCAGGACCTCGACCAATGCGTCTCGCTGCTCGGCTTCGAGATGGTCCGTGGAATCGCCGTGGGGGTCGCCATGAGCGAGGCGGTCTTCCGGGTGCCCGGCTACGAGACCGAGACCCGGGCCCTGCGCTTCCACTCCGAGCAGGTGGCTGCGCAGGCGGCCGTGCTGGCCCGAGCCTCCAAGGAGGCGAGCCCCGGCGAGCTGTACATGGCGGGGCTCTTCCACGACGTGGGCCAGCTCGTCGTCTACCTGAACCTGAGCCGGATGCGCGCCCACACGCGCGGAGGGCGCCCCACCTCCCTGCTCGTCAAGAAGCTCGTCGAGGAGCTGCATCCCGTCCTCGGGCTCTCCTTCGCGGAGGCCCGCGGGCTGCCCGAGGCGTTGCGCTGGAGCATCGGGTACCACCACGCGCCGGGGCTGGCTCCGGGCAAGCACCAGACGGCCGTCGCCCTGGTCGCCCTGGCCGACGTGCTCGACGAGGACGCCGAGGCCCTGCCGGCCTTCGAGGACGAGAGCCACCCGCTGCTCCTCGACCCGAGCTTCTGGCCCGAGGACCTTCCCGAGATCGCCGGGTTGCTGGAGGCCTGGAAGGCCACGGCGTGAGCGGCGTACGCGCCGGTCGCTCAGTTCGCTCCGTTCGGTTGGGCGACGATCCAGCGCCACGCCTCGGCGCGGCTCCGGAACACCTGGCGCCGGCGCGCCGAGCCCTCGTCCGCGGAGGTCGCGTACATCCGCGCCATCCCGAAGTCGAGGTCGCTGGCCACCACGATCGCCATGGGCCCGACCGCCGAGGGCGTCCCCCCAGCCGGCTCCCGGGCGAGCCTGCGCAGCTCCCCCGGCTCGATGGCATTCGTGTCGAGCGCCGAGAAGTCGTAGAGCACGGGCGTGCGTCGCTCCACGGCAGGATGCTCGCTGAGCAGCTGCGCGATCGTCGCGGCCGTCTCGACCGAGAAGACACCGCTCACGTTCACGATGGCGATCGTGTCCTGGACTGGGACCTCGACTCCCATGGGAGCTCCTGGGCCTGGGCACGCCCGGCCATCCTAACAGAGCGATCCGAGAGAGTGGAAGATGGGTCCGCGAGAGCGGAGGATTCGCCGGGACACCGATCGGAAGGCGGGGGAGTCAGGGGCCCGGGGCGCAGGGGTCCGCTGGCGTCGCCGCTCCCGCCTCGCCCACGACGAAGCGCTGCGCGCCCAGGCCGTCGATGCGGGCGGTCACCACGTCCCCTGCGGTGAGGTAGCCGCCGCGGGTCGCCGGGTCGGCCTCCATCACCTCCGTGCGGAGCTGCTCGATCGGGCTGCGCAGCCGCACGAGACCGCGAAAGGCCGCGCCGACAGCGGCGCCGACGTTCATTGCCACTCCGCTCGGCGTGCCCGTGAGGACGAGGCTTCCAGCCGGGACGACCAGGCCCCCGTCGCCCTGCTTCGCCAGCGGGTAGTCGCGCAAGCGGCCCTCGCGTTCGATCCACATGTCGGGCCGCACGCCGTGCGCCTCGGCCTGGGTGACCACGTGGCCGAGGATGGCGGGGAGATCGAGGATCATGCGGTCGGTGCTCGAGGCCTGGCGAAGATCGGGCCCGGCGCCCTCGTTCACCCAGAGCTCCAGGGCCAGACCGGCGCCACCGCAGGTGGCCAACGCGTCGAACAGGGCGCGGCCCGCCACCATCCAGGGTCCGGCCGGCAGGAACCCGGGACGCGACTTCGCCTTCACGAAGCCGGTGCTCAGGATCGGTCCGAACGGCGACAGCTCGCGGAGGATCGGCTCGCGATCGGAGACGTCGTTGGCGAGCAGGAATGCGGTGTGATCGAGCCAGGCCGCCCCCGCCGGCGGGCGCGCGAGATCGATCTCGTCGAGAACGTAGGCGGCGAGCTCCACCTCCCAGTCGAGCAGCACCACGCCCGCCGGAGGCACGAGCGGGGCGTAGGGTGCGGTGGGCGCAACGGCCTTGGGGAAGAGCGCGACGTCGCCTCCCCCGGCTTCGTCCGCGTGCTCGGCGTAGTTGAGGCCGGCGGCGATCATCACCACGGTTTCCGCATCGATCGCGGACTGCGGGATCTCGACCGGAGAGCAGATCCGCTCCGGCGCCAGGGGCTCGAGGGGTCCGTCGTCCGTTTCGCGCTGGGCCCACACCTCCGCGCCCCGGGCGAGCGCCGCGCGCGGCTCGTCCGTCGCCGGCAGGCGGCGGACGAGCGTGGGCACACCCTCTTCCGCCTGCCAGACCACGCCGTAGGTCGGGGCTCCGTCGGCTCCGGCGTAACGGACGATCCGCGCCGGCGGGTCCGCAGCCAGGCACGCCCCGACGTCCGCCGCTCCGACGGCACTCGCGATCGCCAACAGCACTCCGCACGTCAGGCTCGAGCGACGGAAGGACCGGGACGGGAGGCTCTTCACGGCTTTCCTCCTGGGCAGGGCATCGTCGAGCCGCGGCGGCTCGCTTCGGGCGCGCCAGCATGAGAGAGGAGGAGCCGGACGTCAATCGAGCCCGTGGCGCCGGCCAGGCGCAGGCGCGAGAGCGCCCGAGCGCCTGCTTCCAACGGGGCCGCTACCGTCGCGCGATGCAAAGCCGGGCGCTCCTCCTGCTCGTCGCGACCTGCGGCCTCCCTGCCGCAGCCGGTGGCGACGCTGCGCCGGCCGGCCCGCACCCGTGGGTCGCCACGATCCCGGAGGCGCTGCCCGGCGCGGTCCCCTTCCCCGCCGACCTGCGCCAACGGCTGCTCGATTCGCTCCTCGGCGAGCCGACCGGCTACCGGCCGCGCACGGCCCATCTCGACCCGCGAGGCGGTCCTCTCTACTCCAACCGGCTGCTGCTCGAAGCCAGCCCCTACCTGCGCCAGCACGCCCACAACCCGGTCGACTGGTTTCCGTGGGGCGACGAGGCCTTCGAACGAGCGCGTGCGCTCGAACGGCCGGTGCTGCTGAGCATCGGCTATTCGACCTGCCATTGGTGTCACGTGATGGAGGAGGAGTCCTTCGACGATCCGGAGACCGCGGCCCAGCTCAACCGCGACTTCGTGGCGATCAAGGTCGACCGGGAGGTCCGGCCGGACATCGACTCGGTCTACATGACGGCGGCCCAGGCGCTCGGGCAGGGAGGCGGCTGGCCGCTCAACGTCTGGCTCACCGCGGACCGCGAGCCCTTCTACGCAGGGACCTACTTCCCGCCCGAAGAAGGCCGCGGCCGCCCGGCCTTTCGCACGGTCCTGACCGAGCTGGCCAGGGCGCATCGGGAGGAGCGCGGTCGGCTGACCTCCCTGGCGAAGCGTGTGCGCGCTTCGGTCCAGCAGAGCCTGGAGGGCACGCAAGCCGCCGCGAGTGCTGCGGTCGACCCCGGCCCGCTGGCGGTGGCCATGGCACGCTACGCTGCGGGCTTCGACCCGAACGAAGGCGGCATGCGTCGGCGCACCAAGTTCCCGTCGTCCCTGCCGATCCGCTTCCTGCTCCGCGAGCATCGCCGCACCGGCGCCGCACGCCCCCTCGACATGGCGCGTCTGACGCTCGACCGGATGGCGCGGGGCGGGATCCACGACCAGCTCGGCGGCGGCTTC
This sequence comes from Deltaproteobacteria bacterium, assembly GCA_029261775.1. GTDB lineage: Bacteria > Myxococcota_A > UBA9160 > UBA9160 > UBA6930. The sequence continues at coordinate 11,873 of JAJDAR010000508.1, forward strand.
CACCGCTACACGACGGAGCCCCGCTGGCTCGTCCCGCACTTCGAGAAGATGCTGTACGACAATGCGCTGCTGCTGCTCGCGTATACCGAAGCCTGGCAGCTGACCGGCAGCGAGAGCGATCGCGAGGTCGTCGAGGGCCTCGTCCGCTACCTGGCCCGCGACATGACGGCAGACTCCGGCGCTCTCTTCTCCGCCACCGACGCCGACAGCCAGGCCCCGTCGGGCGAGATGGAAGAAGGTCGCTTCTTCACCTGGACGCCGGAGGAGATCCGCGCCGTACTCACGCCCGACCTCGCCCGCGCCGCGATCCATTGGTTCGGTGTGACCGAGGCCGGCCAGCTCGACGGACGCTCGATCCTGCATACGTGGCGATCCCGAAACGAGGTGGCCGCGGAGCTGGGCGTGACCGAGGAACAGCTCTCGAGCTCGATCGTGCGAGCGAGCGAGCTGCTCCTGGCCGCGCGAGCCGGGCGCACGCCGCCGCTGCGCGACGACAAGGTGCTGGTCGGTTGGAACGGCCTGGCGATCTCCGGGCTCGCCCGCGCCGGGCTCGCCTTGGAGAAGCCCGAGTGGCTGGAGCGCGCAGCCAGGGCGGCGCGCGGCGTCCTGGCCGGCAGCTGGCGCGGTGGCGAGCTCTCCCGGGTCGCCGACAGCCCCGCCGGGCGAACCCCGGCCATGCTCGAAGACGCCGCCTTCCTGATCGCCGCCCTGCTCGACCTGTTCGAGATCGAAGGCGACCCGGTCTGGCTCCAGACGGCGCTCGACGTCCAGGGCTGGCAGGATGCGCGCTTCGCCGACGAGATCGGCGGTGCCTACTACGGCACGGCCAGCGGAGCCGAGCGGCTGCTCGCCCGGGAGAAGCCCGCGCGGGACGGAGCGATCCCGAGCGGCAACTCGGTCGCCGCGATGAACCTGCTCCGTCTCCACGCGCTGACGACCGAGCCGCGTTGGCTCGAGCGGGCCGGCTTCCTGTTCGCGAGCTTCGCGGCGGACCTCGAGCGTGACCCGATCGCGTTGCCGGAGCTGCTGCTCGCCCTCGACTTCCACCTCGAGCCGACCCGGGAGATCGCGATCGTCCTGCCCTCGACCGAGACGTCCGCCATCCCCCTGCTGGCACCGCTGCGGCGCCACTTCCTCCCGAACCGCGTGCTGACCGTGGCACACGAGGGCGCCGAGCTGGAGGCGCGGGCCGCACACGTTCCCTGGCTCGCCCGCAAGCGCGCCTTGCGCGGCCGCGCCACGGCCTACGTCTGCATCGACCAGGTCTGCGACGCCCCGACGGACCGGGTGGAGGAGCTCGCCCGCCAGCTGACGCAGGTGCTCCACGCCGAATCTCCTGGGAACTGAGCGGAGCTACCCGCCTCCCTCGTGCTCCGCGATCTGCTTCTTGGAGGCCGCGGCGCGCCACGCCGCCTCGAGCAGGCGCGCCAGATCCGGGGGCGCGATCTTCGCGAGCCGCACCAGGATCATCGGGTAGCCCTGGTAGTGGTCGGTGAGGAAGAACACGTCGGGCGCCGCTTCGAGCAGGGCCTCCTGGTCCTCGAAGGTGGTGCGGAGGACCAGGGTTTCCCCATCCTCCCACAGCCGCGCCAGCAGCTTCTTGCGCGTGCGAAACGCCGGCGTCCCGTAGGAGGTCCCCTTCTCCATCCCCGGAAGCGCCAGGGCCAGCGATTCGACCTGCGCGAGCGACGTCGCGCGGCGACGAGTCTTGTTCGTTCCGGCCTTCCTTCGGGGTTGGGTACCGGGTTTCGTTCCGGGCTTCGCCTTGGGCTTCGTCCTGGGCTTCGCCTTGGGCTTCGTTCCGGCCTTGCGCGTGGTCATCGGCAGCGTGTTCTCCCGGAACGCAGGCGGGCTCGCGAGTCCAAGTCGGGAGTCTAGCCCGTGACCGGGACGTGCGGCCGCATGGCGGGCCTGAAGGGACTGTGGCCCGCTCGGTGCCCCCGGGCAGTATGCTCCCCTCGACCCTGGAGGATCCTCCCATGACCGCAGGCCAGCTCGCCGAGCCCTTCGATCCCGCGGCCCTCGACGTCATCACCCCCGAGAAGTACGAGCGCGAGGGCTACCCGCACGCCGAGTGGACCTGGCTGCGCCAGAACGACCCCGTGCA
>JAJDAR010000509.1 GCA_029261775.1 Deltaproteobacteria bacterium
GCCAGCCCGCTCGCGAACCGCGGCTGGGCGCCGCAGGCCCGGCAGCAGCTTCGCGCGCTCGGGGTCTGCGGTCGGTAGGCTCTCCCGAGGAGGAACCATGCCCGTCCACACCCCGCACCTGACCCGCCGCCGCTTCCTGGAAGCCACCGGCGCCGGCCTCGTTCTCGCCGCCGGCGCTCCGACGCTGTTCCGCGCCGACACGGGCGCGCTCGGAGAAGCCCATCGCAAGGCGCTCGCCGCGAGCCAGCTCGTCTACGTCTCTCCGTTGAAGAAGGACGGTGCCGAGAGCACCTGCCATGGCGAGGTCTGGTTCGTCAGCGATGGCGACGATGTCCTCGTCGTCACCGACGCCACACGCTGGAAGGCGACCTCGATCCAGAAGGGTCTCGGCCGAGCGCGCCTGTGGATCGGCGACCACGGCGTGTGGACCAAGTCCGACGCCTTCAAGCAGTCCCCGAGCTTCGATGCCGCCGCCAGCTTCGAGAGCCAGGGCCACCCGGCCGCCCTCGAGAAGTTCGGCACCAGGTACCCGGACGGCTGGGACAAGTGGGGCCCCCGCTTCAAGGACGGTCTAGCGGACGGCTCCCGCGTCCTGATCCGCTACCGACCCGCCTGACAACCAGGAGCACCCAAGAACGGCGACGGCAAGAACGGGGACGTTCGTTTCATTGTTGCATTCGTCCCGCCGGTGCGGTCCCGGCCCTGGACCCTCCCGCAGGGCCTCCTCGACCCGGTCCGCCAGGGTTCGCTAGCCTCCTCGCCGCGCGGAGAGGTGGCGGAGTCCGGTTGAACGTGCCTGACTCGAAATCAGGTGAAGGCGCAAGCCTTCCGTGGGTTCGAATCCCACCCTCTCCGCCATTCCTTCGCGGGGACGGCGCCGGCCGGCCAGACAGGCCCCCGCGCTAGTCCGTCTTGGCCTTGAACTTCTCCGTCTCGTTCCGGATCGGTGTGGCCAGGTTCTCCCGCCAGCAGGCTCCGGCGCTGTTCTCGACCTGCACCACCACGACCGGGTCGTTCTCGAAGTAGATGCCGGGCGCTGCGGGTCCGGGGAGCGGAAGGCTCGGGCCCTTGCCCGACAGCCTGAACCGGGTCTGGCCGTTGGCTCTGGGCCGGATCTGGACGCGTCGGATTCCTTCGTTGGCGCCCGTCTTGTCGGTGTACGAGAACCCGCCGCGATCGGGGGTCCACGGTGCGCCCGCCGGAATCTCCAGCTTCAAGGGGGTCGAGGTCGTACCGGCCGAGGTGTCGAAGAGGCAGACGGCGTAGTCGGTCGTCGACGTCGGGTCACCGAGGGGCTGGTCCGCGAGCATGAGGTTGATCCTCACCCGATCCGTCGCATCGGAATCGACCCGGTCGGAGACGTCGACCCTGCCCTTCCAGACATGGTCGCAGAAGTGGGACGGTGTGGGTTCGGGAGCCGATTGGCAGCCCAGCACGTCGTCACAGAAGTCATGGGTGCAGGCCACGCCGTCGTCGCAGACCAGGGTCGAGCCCACGTTGCAGTTCCCGACCGCATCACAGGTCTCGGCAGAGGTGCACACGCTCCCGTCGTCGCAGGGGGTGCCGGCGAGATCGAGGGTGCAGATCGCCGAGCAGCAGTCGCCGTCGACGAGGTTCCCATCGTCGCATTCCTCGATGCCTTCGACGAACCCATCCCCGCAGACGGGGATGCGCGCCGTCACGGTGATGCTCATCGCGGGGGCCGGGGGCAGCGGCGGCGGGGGGAAGGGGTCGTTGGGAAAGGCCGCATCGACGATCGAGAAATCGGGCGGGCTCGGGCACGGAAATCCTGCGGGAAGAGCCAGCACGCAGCTGACCAGAGGCGCCGGGCCGACGATCCCGTTCGCCAGATCGGCGACGAACTGAGAGGTCAACCCGACGTTGTCGTCGATGGCCGTGTATTCGCTGGTGGGAACGAGGGCCGTACAGGCGAGAAACTCGCTTCCCCACGAAGGCCCGAACCCCGGCAAGCTGGAGTCGCCGACGAAGTCCCCGCCCGTGGCCGAGTAGTCGACGGCCCAGCCGACGCCAAGGAAGGGACCGGCGGCGTCGAGGTTCATGACCACGTCGCAGGTGTCCTGGCCGGACGCCGGCGCCGCCAGCAGGACACCGCAGACCGCGAGGGCTCCGAGGACGGCGCCGAGGGGGGAAGAGAGTCGAGTCATCATGCTCGCGCCTCCAGCCAAGGTCCACGTCATGGTATCACCGATCTGAGTCGTGTCAGTTCTACGTGACGGCCCCGGCCCTTCAGCGCAGCTTGGCGATCACGTCGTCCCCGAAGCGCCGGAGGCTCTCGAGCGCCGCGCCGAACGAGCTGTGATCCAAGGGAGCGGTCGTCCAGGTGATGCCCAGCCCCGCGAGATGGCCGAGGTGGTCGAGCCACTCAGCCGCGGACGCGTCCCTGGCCGGGGGCCGGACCCCGGACGCGCAGACGTCGAGCCGGGTCCGGTCGCGTCCTTGGGCCTCCATCCCGTCCTGGATCTCGCGGATCCGGGCGGCGAGATCCTCGTCGGAGGCGATCGTGGCGGTGCGTGTGGTGCGGGTCAGCTCGGGGCCGCCGAGTAGCGGCGCCCAGCCGTCGGCCCAGGCGGCGACGCGGTCCCGCACGATCTTCGCGTTGCCGCCCAGCCAGAGCGGCGGGTGCGGCACCTGGACCGCAGCCGGTTTCAACGTGACCCCGACCGCGCGAAAGTGGCGGCCTTCGTGGTGCAGCTCGTCGCTGGCCCAGAGACCCTTCATGACCTCGATCGCCTCGTCGAACAGGGCGTTGCGCTCATCGAAGTCCACGCCGAGCGCCGCGAACTCCGAGCGCAGGTAGCCCGTGCCGAGGGCGAAGAGGGTGCGCCCGCCGGACAGCACGTCGAGCGTCGTCATGCTCCGCGCCGTGAGGAACGGGTTCCGGTAGGGAAGCACGGCCAGGAAGGTCATCAGGCGCAAGCGCTCGGTCACCGCCGCCGCGAAGCCAAGGCCGACGAAGGGATCGAAGGTCTCGTGGCCCCCGTGGTCGAGCCACTTCTTCGACGGTGCCGGGTGGTCGGTCAGCGCCAGAGCGTCGAGACCCGCGGCCTCTGCCGCGCGTGCGAACTCGACGACGTGGGCCGGGTCGATCCACGCTCCGTCCTCGACGTCGCTCCGGATCGGGTACTCGGTCATGAAACGCATCGGGCACGACTCCTCCGCCGAAGGCTCCGTCTCGGCCGGCAGACGCTCGGTCGGCGCGAGCCCGCGGCTCGCGCGCGACGGCCAGCTCGCCCGCTAGCCGAGCCCCATCAGCATCTTGACGATCGGTGCACCGGGCGCCCACGACTCGGTGAGCGACGACATCACGTGGCCGGTGTCGACCAGCAGGTTCACGCCGCTGACGCCGCTCGCCGCCGCGCTGTTCAGGAAGACCATCACGTTGGCCATCTGCTCCGGGACCAGATGGCTCGTGCCCGTCGCTTCGCGGTAGTCCTGACCGAAGGAGAGCCACAGATCCGCGTTCGCGCGAGCCAGCGGCGTGTCGGTCGGCCCGGGACAGATGGCGTTGATGCGGATGCCCTCCTTGAGGAACGGATAGGCCTGCCGCGCCACGTAGGCGTTCATGACCTGCTTGCTGAAGGGGTAGTTGTCGGTGCCCTCGTGCTCCTGCACCCACTTGTCCGCCGAGGGATAGTCGGGCGTGGCCAGCAGGTCCATCAGGACCGGGAGGTTCTGCTGCCAGCCGAGACCGGCGACGGACGAGATCATGCAGATGCCAGAGCCGCGCGAGAGCCGCTTCTCGGCGACCATCCGCTCGATCATGTGACGGTGCGCAATGAAGTTGATGCGCATCACGCCGGGCGTCCCGTCGGCGACCCCGGCGGCCGAGAACAGCGCATCGATCGGGCCCTCGCAGGCGTCGAGGGCGGCATCCACCGCCTCGACGTCGCGCAGGTCCACCTGGATCGTCTGGCTCGTCTCGAAGGGAACCTCGGCGAAGTCCATGACGATGACCTCGCCGCCGAGCGCCTTCACCGCCTGAGCAGCCGCCGCGCCCATGCCGGTCGCTCCCCCCACCACGAGCGCTCGCTTGCCGTCATATCGGAATGCACCGCTGTCGATCATCTGAATGGCCTCCACCCGCAGGGCGGGAATTGTCAGCTGCCGCCGTCGTGCGACAGGCGGAAGAACTCGCCAAGGATGCCTGCAACAGCAGCCGCACCCCAACGGGGCCGGGCCGAGCAGCTGGCAGGCCACGGGTCGAGTAGGGTAACCGAGCCGCGCTGAGGTCGCGCTCCGTCGACCCCCGCTCTGTCGACCCCGGGAGGATGCATGAAGCGAGCCCTCGCCCTGCTCCTGGCGATCGCGCTGCCGAGCGAAGCCGAACCGCCGGCTGCGGACGAACCCGGCGATCTGCGCGACCGGCGGCTCGCGATGGTGCGCGAGCAGATCGAAGCGCGCGGGGTTCGGCATCCGGGGGTGCTGGAGGCGCTGCGCCAGGTCCCCCGCCACCTCTTCGTCCCCGCGGAGCTGCGGGACCGGGCCTATGCCGACGGGCCGCTCCCGATCGGAGGCGGTCAGACGATCTCGCAGCCCTTCATCGTTGCGTCGATGACGGCTTTGCTGGACCCGCAGCCCGAGGATGTCGTGCTCGAGATCGGCACCGGCTCCGGCTACCAGGCCGCTGTCCTCGCCGCCCTCGTGCGCCACGTCTACACGGTCGAGATCCGCGCCGAGCTGGCCGCCGAGGCCCGCGATCGCCTGGACGCGCTGGGCATCGCGAACGTCGACGTGATCGTCGGCGACGGCTGGAAAGGCCTGCCCACGCGCGGGCCCTTCGACGGTATCCTGGTGACCGCCGCCCCGCCGGAAGTGCCGACTGCGCTGACCGAGCAGCTCCGCACGGGAGCGCGGCTCGTGATCCCGGTCGGGACCGAGAGCCAGGAACTCCGCGTCATCGAGCGGACGGAGGACGGGCTCGAAGAGCATCCCCAGTACCCCGTGCGCTTCGTCCCGATGATCCGCGGCTCGGACGACTAGCGCGCTCGGACGATCAACGCGGCGGCGTCTCGGGCTTCGTTTCCCCGCAGACGTAGCCGACGACCATCTTCAGCAGCTCGTCGCGGAAGCTCGGCTCCGCGAGCTTCTCGGGGCGCTCTTCCATGGTGAGACGGAGGATGGCGGAGACGCCGCGCACCAGAAGGTAGGCGGCCTGCCCGCTGTCTCCGACCCGGGTTTCGCCGCTATGGCGATCGAGCAGCCCGCGGATCCGGGCCTCCACCGCACTGGACCCGAGCGTCCGGCTGAGAGAGGAGGCCTGGTGGTGATCGCGGTAGAGGTCGCCGCCCTGCTCGACGAGGCGACGGTGCCGCTCGATCTGGTAGTCGACGATGCGCACCAGCCCCTCGGCCAGCGGGACGCGATCGATCGCCCAGCCCGCTTCATTCAGATCGGCCGCTTCCCGGCGCGTCGCGGTCGCGACGACGGCCTCGACGACGGCCGCCTTGTCGGGGAAGTAGCGGTAGAGCGAGCCGATGCTGATGCCGGCGCGCTCGGCGATGCGATTCGTCGTCAGGGTCTCGGGGCCCGACTCCGCGAGTAGCTGACGTGTCGCTTCGAGGATCGCGTCGACGATGTCCCGGGATCGCCGTTGGCGGGGAACGCGCCGGGGCGGGTTCGGCCCTGCGCTCGGAGGGTCTCGCTCCATGATCCGACTCCCCTCGAACCCCGGAGGGTACCGGAGACCGTGTGCAACCCGCCTCGGAAACGTGAGCCCCGCGGGCGCGGTCGGTCGATCGATTCGATTCCCTTCCCAGGTCGGGCAGTTGCGTGATTCTCTCCGGTCGGCGCGGGCGAGTAGACGGCGCGGCCTGCCCGGGGCACAACGGACCATCGCCAACCATCCAGGAGCCCTTCCATGTCCATCCTTCTCCGCTCCGCGGCCCTCGCCGCGGCCCTTCTGCTTCTCCTTCCCGCCGCCGCGCTGGCGGGCACGTCCCTTCGCATCCTCGTCACCAACGACGATGGCTTCGACTCCGCCGGGGTCACCTCGCTGCGCCAGGCGCTCGTCGACGCCGGCCACGATGTCACCGTCGTCGCGCCCGCCACCCAGCAGAGCGGCAAGGGCGGCTCGATCAACACCGGGGTCTTCGACTTCACGCCGGGCGGCGGCACGATGCTGCTCACCAACCACGGGGACGACGTCTGGTCCCTCGCGGGATCGCCCTCCGACTGCGTGACGACGGCGCTCGACATCGTGATGGCCGGTGATCCGCCGGACCTGATCGTCTCGGGCCTGAACGAGGGACAGAACATCGGCAAGCCGGGCAGCAACGCTTCGGGTACCGAAGGCGCGGCGCTGCGCGGCACCTTCCGCGGCATTCCCGCGATCGCCGGGAGCATGGAGATCCTCTTCTCCGAATCGGGCGACGACTTCCCGTCCACGCAGGCCTCCTACGCATCGGCTGCGGAGTTCATGGCTCGCCTGATCGACAAGCTGACGGCGTCCCAGGGCGTCGGCGTGCTGCCGACCGGGGTGCGGATGCTGAACGTGAACTTTCCGGTCCCCTACGCGGACATCGAAGGCGTGAAGATCACCCGCCTGGCCGACGGTTCGGACTTCGACCTGCCGCACTTCGACCCGAGCCAGGGCTTCCCGGCCTTCGGAGTGCCGCCGATCCCGTCGTTCCCGCCGTGCGCAGCGGCCGACACGGCCGGGGAGTTCTGCTTCGCGACCGTCGGCCTCGGCTTCTCGCCGACACCGGACGCGGTGCCGAACTCGGACCTGGACGCGATCCGCGCCAACATCATCGGCATCACGCCGATGGACTCTGACATGGGCGCCAAGACGAAGATCGGCCGGATGCAGGGCATCCTGATCCACCTCCAGCCCTAGCGGTGAGGGCGGCGGGCGGGGGTCGGACTCCCGCCCGCCGGGCTCGCGCCGGCTTCAGAGGCTTCCGAGCGCGAGGACCACGGCCACGGTGAAGGCCGTCGTGGGAAGCAGCAGCGCGAGGGTCAGGCCCCGGCTGCGACGCCAGGCCAGCAGGACGCCGGTCACGGCGAAGAGCACGAGGGCCGCGGCGCTCAGATCGGCCACGGCTGCCCAGAGCACGAAGGCGAGACCGCCTCGGTAGTGGATCGTGCCGTGCAGCGCGCTGCCCGCGCGAAAGGGTCCGCCGCGTCTCACCCGTGCCACGACGATGGACTCGCCGGTGTCTGCCCGGAGCTCGACCCGCAAGCCCGGGCGACGCGCGAGCACGTCGAGGCCAGCGCTCGAGCGCTCGATGCGGTCGACCCTTGCGCGGACGCCGAGCGCCTCGAGGAGCTCCGGCATCGCGGCTCCGGGATCCCGATGGAACGCCTCGGGATCGCGGAGGCTCAAGGTGTGCTCGGTGTCCTGCCAGCGACGATCTCCGAGCTCGGGCAACGCGAACAGCCAGCCGGTCAGGGCGTAGAGAAGCAGGGACGCACCGAGTCCCAACGCCGCTGCCCGGTGCCAGGCCACCAGGGAGCCCAGTCGCAAGGGGCTCCGGGTGCTCACGGCAGTGCCAGCCAGAGCACGACTACCAGCCAACCGGCGAGCAGCGCGCCACCGAGGATCGCGACCTGCCTGCGCCGGCGCCAACGCGCGACGTCGACCAGCGCCCCGCTCACGATGAGGAACGGAAGCCCGGCGAGCGAGACCCAGGTGTACACGCCCCAGGCCGCGCCGAGCCGCGAGCCGGGCAGGTCGCGCAGGCCGTGCAGTGCGCGCAGCATGCCCAGCCAACCCCCGCTGCCCTCGAGAACCCTGGCCCTGCGCTCCGCGGCGAACCAGTCGACGTCGTAGAACCGTCCGGCCCCGACGATGCGAAAGCGCAGCGGTCCTCCTTCAGAGGAGGGTGCCTCGATCTTCCAACGCGGCAGCCGGCCTGCGAGCCCGAGCGCGTCGCGCACCGCGGCTGCGGTCTCGGGGGCCGCACCGGGCGCTATTTCCAGGCTCCGCTCCCAGCTGCGCTCCGACGTCGGCACCCAGTCCGGGTGGCTCAGGAGCAGGCCGCTCAGGCCGTAGACGACGAGGTAGGGCGCGAGCACGACACCTACCCACAGATGCCATCGCACCCACCGCTCGCGCCAGACGCGCTTCATCGCCGGCGGTCGCCACGAGCGGAGCACTGCTCGCCGTCAGCCGCCGAGCGCTGCTCGCCGTCACCAGCCGAGCGCTGCTCGCCGTCACCAGCCGAGCGCTGCTCGCCGTCACCAGCCGAGCGCTGCTCGCCGTCAGCAGCCGAGCGCTGCTCGCCGTCACCAGCCGAGCGCTGCTCGCCGTCACCAGCCGAGCGCTGCTCGCCGTGCTCGCCGCAGCCTGCGGCGGCCTCGGACGGCCGGAGGGATCGGTGGGCGAGAGCGGACATCGGGCGCGGCGGAACATAGGCGACGCCAGCGCCGCGTCGAAGCTCGAACCCTCCTTCAGAACAGCTCGTGTTGCGCGTCACGCTCGTCGATGGCGAGTTCGAAACCTCGCAGCCAGGCGACGTATTCCGGTGGCAGGCCGTGATGACGCGCGCCGGTCAGGAGCAACCCCATGTAGCGCCGCGATGGCTTGCGCCCGGGCACGCCGCGAGGAGAGTGGTAGGTGAAGCCCTCGATGAGCCCTTCCGAGGTGGACAGCGAGATGCCGACCCGGCGGTAGGCCCCGCGATGCACTCCCTCCGTGCGATCGAGGCGTGCGGCCTCACGGGGCTCGATGCGATACGCGACGCCGACCACCCGGGCGTCCCCCACCTCGGCCACGTTGGCGACGGCGCGCTCGCCGGGGCCGACCGGCAGATCGAAGCGCAGCTCCCAGCCGTCGAGCCGCGCGACGCGGGTCTCCAGCGGTTGCATGTTGCGCCGGCCGAGGAAGGTTCCCGGATCCATGTTGGACCCGTACCCGAAGTACCAGAGCGTGCTGCTCGCGTCAGTCATGGCCCCTCCGCGCCGCCATGGTACACGCCCGCGCGAACTCCCCTGGCAGGCTCAGGGCTCGGCTGTCGCCGATCGAGCCGTGGCCTCGGCGCGCAGCACGGAGCCCGCCCGGAACAGGAACCAGGCCGGGAGCACCCAGAGATTGGCGATCAAGGTGAACGCCATGCCGATCACGAGCACCACGCCCATGCTCGAGATCCCGGCATGACCGGCCGAAGCGAGGCTGCCGAAGCTCGCCAGCGTGGTGAAGGCACTCAGGAAGACCGCCCGTCCCGTGGTGGTGGCCGCCAGATCCGAGATCCCGGTGCCACCCTGTCGCGCGCGACTGACCAGGTGGATGCCGCTGTCGACCCCCATGCCGAGCAGCAGCGGCAGCACCACGACGTTCACGAAGTTGAACGGGAGGTCGAGGGCGCCGAGCGCCCCGACGGTCCAGACCCCGGCGATTCCGAGCGGCGCGAGGGCCAGCAAGGCGTCCCCGGGCGCCCGCCAGAGCGCCAGCAGCAGCAGCGCGATGACGCCGGCCGCGATCAGGAGTGCCTCTCGCAACGACGCGACGGTCGCCCGACCGAACTCGACCAGGTTGACCGGCAGGCCCGTCGCCTCCGGCGCGATCTCCTGCACGGCCTTCACGAAGGCCACGAGCGCCTCGTCCTCGCTCAGGTCGGAGGTCGGGAAGACCTGGAGCCGGGCCTTGCCCTCGTCGGTGAGCATCCGCTCGCGCAATCGCGGGGGCAGGCTGGCCAGCTCCACGGTGCCCGGCTCGAGGGCGTCGCGCAACCGCTCCATCTGGCGAGGGAAGCGTCCGAGCAGGCTCGACTCGACGGATTCCAGGACGGGAACGGGGTCCGGCTCGTCCTCGACCCGCTGGAGGAAGACGCGCAGCCGCTCGCGCAGCAACCCCGCACTCTCGGCGAAGGCACCCGTGCGCCACAGCTCGGTCCTGCCGAGGGACTCGTGAAGCTCGCGCAGGGCGGAGATCTGCTCCTCGGCAGTGGGCTGGGGACCCGGCTCCTGTGCAGGAGGCACGTCGAGGAAGAACGCGAGATCCTCGAGCAGGAACTGCTTGTCCTCCTGGTGGTCCGGCACGTAGCTGCGCAGCGTCCGCGTCTCCTCGACCTCGGGAAGCGCCGCCAGCGCCTGCCCGGTGCGCTCGGCCTCGTCGAGGTCGTTGGCGAGAAGATCGATGTACCAGGGCGAGCCGACGCCGGTCGCGAGCAGATCGTTCCACGTCTCCACCGACTCCGCGTCGGGGTTCCGGATCTTCACCACGTTGGAATCGAAGCGTGTGTGGAGGGCCGGGCCCACGGCGAGCACCAGCAAGACCGCGGCCCCCAGCAGGATCCAGCGGGGTCCGACCTTCGCGCCGAGGCTGGGTCCCCGGGTGGGCACGTTCACCTCTGCCACCGCGAGCCAGCGTGTGAGCAGCGCGGGGAAGAGCGTCAAGGTGAGGAACAGGATCACGAACATCCCGCTCCCCGAGAT
>JAJDAR010000510.1 GCA_029261775.1 Deltaproteobacteria bacterium
CTCCGCACGACGTCCTTGCGCGAAGCCGGACGCCGCGGCATGGCGGCGATCCATCTCGAGGCGCGTCCGCGGTTCCGGACCTTCGGGGTCCGCGGCCTCGAGCTCCCCAGGCCGGGCGCCGAACTCGGCACAGCGCTGGCCGGAGCCATCCGCACCACCCTGCGACCCGGCGGACGGGCGATCCCGGCCACCTGAAGTAGGATCCGGCGCCGGGTCGCCCCGCCGGCCGCCTCACCCTTCCTTGTCCCGCACGCCCCTCGAGGAGCCCCCATGGCGATGAACGTCCAGCCGATCCCGAGCCTGTCCGACCGCATCAACCAGGTCCGGATGAGCACCGCCGCGATCGTCAACGAGGACATCCTCCCGAACGAGACGAAGCTCTGGCGCTTCCATGCCGCCGACGGCTCCGTCGACGAGGAGAAGAAGGCCGCGTCGGTCGAGCTGCGCGAGCAGATCAAGGCCAAGGTGCGCGAGGCCGGGCTCTGGGCCCCCCATCTTCCCGAGGAGTACGGCGGCTCGAACCTGGGCTTTCTCGAGCACGCCTACATGAACGAGATCCTCGCGTACAGCATCGGCGCGGCGTCGCTCTTCGGTGTGGTCGCTCCCAACTCCGGCAACCAGAAGATTTTGGTGAAGTACGGCACGGAGGAGCAGAAGAAGAAGTGGCTGATCCCCCTCGTCGAGGGAAAGATGGAGTCCGGCTTCTCGATGACCGAGCCGGACAGTGCGGGCTCGGACCCGCGCTCGATCAAGACCACGGCCCGCAAGGAAGGCGACGAGTGGGTGATCAACGGCCACAAGTGGTTCACTTCGAACGGCTGGCGCGCGGACTTCTTCATCGTCATGTGCCGCACCGATGATCCGGAGGGGCCGGCCGAGAAGAACGGCAAGATGACGCAGATCATCGTGCCCAAGGACACGCCTGGCGTGAACATCCTGCGCGGCGTGCCGATCTGGGGCCGACCCTCCAGCGACCATTGCGAGATCAAGTACGAGGACGTGCGGGTCCCCGCCGAGAACCAGCTCGGCCGTACCGGCTCGGGCCACGCCGCCGCGCAGGATCGGCTCGGCGCCGGGCGCGTCTATCACTGCATGAACTCGGTCGGGCAGATGTGGCGCTCCTTCGACCTGATGGTGCAGCGGCTCCGCACGCGCGAGGTCCACGGCGGATTGCTCGCGGACAAGCAGTTCATGCAGGGCTTCGTGGCGGACTCGTACATCGACATCCAGACCTCGCGGCTCCTGACGATCCAGACCGCCGAGAAGATGGACAGCGGCGCCGACGCGCGCACCGACATCTCGGCCCTCAAGGTCTACGTCCCCGAGGCCTACCATCGGGTGGTCGATCGGGCGATCCAGGTCTGGGGCGCCGCAGGCGTGTCCGGTGACCTGCCGCTCGCGGGCTACTACCAGGGCGCGCGCACCCTGCGGCTGGCCGACGGCCCCGACGAGGTGCACAAGATCCTGATCGCCAAGAACGTGCTCAAGCACTACAGCGACGGCCTGGGCTGGGACTTCGGGAACTAGCCGGCCGCCTCCTCCGCCCGGCCCGCCGTCCAGTCTTCGGCCCTTCGCGCGGACGCCCCCGGGCTGACCCGCGACGCATCGCCCCGCGACCGGCCACGGGTTACCCTCGCGGGATGAGCGAAGCCGAAGACCGCAAGCCCGAGCCCCTTCCCCCGCACAGGACGCTGACGAGCTACTACGACGCCGATCCGGAGCGCAGTGAGTACGTCTTCGACCTGTTCAACAAGACGGCGCATCACTACGACACGATCGAGCGTCTGTTCGGCAACGGCGGACTGCTTTATCGACGCTGGTCGATGCGCCTCAACGGTCTCAAGCCCGGCATGAGGGCACTGGACGTGGCCACCGGGACCGGCAACGTGATCGTGGGCTCGGCGAAGATCGTGGGCCCGACGGGGCAGGTGTTCGGCTGCGACCCGAACCCCGGCATGCTTCGCGAGGCGCGGCGCAAGTTCTCGGGTCCGCTGACCCGGGGCGTGGCCCAGGAGCTTCCGTTCAAGACCGACACCTTCGACTTCCTGTCGATGGGCATCGCGCTCCGCCACGTCTCCGACCTCAAGGCGACCTTCGGCGAGTACTACCGTGTCCTCAAGCCCGGCGGACGGCTCTGGATCCTCGAGGGGCACGTCGCCACGTCGAAGGTGGGCCACGCCCTGACGCGATTCGTGTGGGGCAAGCTGATTCCCGGCCTCACCAAGCTCAGCACGGGCAGCGAAGAGGCCAAGCTGCTGATGGACTACTACTGGGACACGGTCGAGCAGTGCGTGCCGCCGGAGCAGATCGTGGGGGCCCTCGACGCAGCGGGCTTCCAGGACGCCCGGGTGCGCGTGACCGTGCCGGGCGCCTTCTGTGAGTACAAGGGGCAGAAGCCGCCCCGAGCTGGCTGAGGGCGCCGCCGTCGCACTCGGGCCCTACCGGCATCCCACCCGATAGAGCTTTCCCACGTCGACGATGGACAGGCAGCCCGCCGCATCGCCCACGCCGCCGGGACCGGGGCCGCGCCACTGGGCGTCGGCACATTGCCCGGCGTCGCCCTGAAGACCGCCGGCCGAGTAGCTGCCCGCTGCGCCCAGCGAGACCTGAACCTGCAGCGGACCTTCGGCGGCGAAGCCGTCCACCTCGGGAAGCGAGGCGAGCGTGCTGTCCTTCACGCGGATGATGTACTTCCACTCGCCCTTTCGAGGTCGATAGACCAACCGCACGAGCGAGATCCCGTTGGCGTCACCGCTGCAGAGCCCATCCACGAGGTCGGGCGGAGAATCGTTCGGGATGAGGCCCGATCGGTTCTGGTACAGGTAGACGACGCCGCCGTTGCCCAGGGTCACGACCTTCCAACCATCGCGACTCGAGCCGCAGGCCGGAGTCGGCGAGCTCTTGAAGTACTCGCCCCCCGGAGCGTCCAGATCTCCGGGCACGCTGACGTCGTAGAGGGTGACCTGGAAGGGCGGGGTGCCCTGGGTCACGCGCACGTGGATCCCCGACCGGCTCGGGGTCGGGAGCCCGCAGCTCCCGGCGCCGATTCCCGCGCACTCCGCATCGACGAGACAGCCGGTCAGGTTGTCCTCGCACACCCGGGCCCGCGCGGGATTGAAGCGCCCCTTCACG
>JAJDAR010000511.1 GCA_029261775.1 Deltaproteobacteria bacterium
GTCCTGCTGGGAACCGTGGTCCTGTTCTCCGTCCTGTTCCACGTGATCATGCTGCGGGAGGGCCAGGATCACTCCTGGGTGACGGGCTTCTACTGGACGCTGACGGTGATGAGCACGCTGGGCTTCGGCGACATCACCTTCCAGAGCGATCTCGGACGGGTCTTCAGCATCCTGGTGTTGATGACCGGCATCGTGCTGCTGCTCATCGTGCTGCCCTTCGCCTTCATCCGCTTCTTCTACGCGCCCTGGCTCGAAGCCCAGGTCCGCCTGCGGGCACCCCGCGAGGTGCCCGAGGCCATGCGCGGCCACGTCATCATCTGCCATCGCGATCCGATCGCGATGGGTCTGATCCCGCGACTCGACGAATACGGCATCCCGTACTGCCTGATCGAGCCCGACCTCGCGATGGCCGCCAATCTCAACGCCGACGGGGTCTCGGTGATCGCCGGCGAACCGACTGCAGCCACCACGTATCAGGCGGCCGGCGTGGCGCGAGCGCGGCTGGTGTTCGCGAATCTCGGCGACGCCGAGAACACCAACGTGACCCTGGCCGTCCGGGAGTCGGCGCCCGCCGTGACCATCCTGGCGCTTGTCGAGCACGACAACTCGATCGACGTGCTCGAGCTGAGCGGCGCCTCCGAGGTGCTTCCGCTCAAGCGCCAGCTCGGCGAGCACCTGGCGAGCCGGGTGACCGTCGGCACGGCCAAGGTCCATCGCGTCGGTCGCTTCGAGGACCTGGTGATCGCGGAGTTCCCGATCGAGAACACGCAGCTCGCTGGGCGCACGATTCGCGACACGCGCCTCCGCGCGCTCACGGGCCTCAGCATCGTCGCGGTGTGGGAGCGGGGCAAGCTGCTGCCGGCCGGGCCGAACACGGTCCTGTCACCCCACAGCGTGCCCGTGATCGTCGGGACCGAAGAGCAGATGCTGGAGCTCGATGCGCTCTTCGTGATCTATCACCCGAACGAGAACCCGGTGCTGGTGATCGGGGGCGGCAAGGTCGGCGCCGCCGCCGCCCGGGCCCTCCGCGAGCGGGATGCCAAGGTCACCATCCTCGACAAGGATCCCGCCATGCAGCGCGATCTCGCCGGCCAGGCGGACCGCCTCGTCGTGGGGGACGCGGCCGATCTCGAGGTCGTGACCGGTGCAGGCCTGCGGGAGGCGCCGTCCGTGGTGCTCACCACCAACGACGACGCCACGAACATCTTCCTGGCGATCTATTGCCGCCGGCTGAATCCCAATGCCCGCATCGTCAGCCGCATCACGGAGGAGTGGAACCTGGAGGCGATCCATCGCGCGGGCGCGGACTTCGCGCTCAGCCATGCCTCGCTGGCCGCCAAGTCCGTGCTCTCGGCGGTGCAGGGCAGCGACCTCGTCGTGCTCGGCGAGGGCGCGGACCTCTTCGTCGAGATCGTACCCTCTGTGCTCGAGGGCAAGACCCTCGCCGAGAGCGGCATCGGCGCCCAGACCGGGCTGAACGTGATCGCCGTGCGTGCCGATGGAACCTCGCTGACGAACCCCCGACCGGACATTTCGCTCGAGCCCGGGGCCGAGCTGGTGATGCTCGGCACCATCGCCCAGCACCAGGACTTCGTGCGGGTGTTCAGCTAGCGCCGGCGAACGGGCGGATCGCGGGAGCCTCCGCCCAAGTCGATCTCCTGCCAGATTCGACAGGGAGCGCGCCAGGGAGACCGGCGTGGGACGATCTGCTTGGCCGCGGTCAGGAATCGTCGTTTTCCCAAGCTGCCGGCTTCTTGCGACGCAGGTCGGAGACGAAGCGGCGCAGCGCGCCGACATGGTCGATCCCGTGGGTCGCGCCGAAGCGCAGGACCTGCGGCCCGGCGGCCAGCAGCAGACGCACGTAGCCGCGGCGCCACAGGCGCGTAAACGGTACGGCGATCCGGAAGCCGACGGCGTGGTCGGGGTCCTCGTCGAGGATCCGCTCGAACAGCTCGACGGCGAATTCACCGATCCCTCCCGACACCCCCTCCAGACGGTCGATGGCCAGTGCCGAGAAGCGGAAGACCAGGTCGGGGTCGGCCGCTGCTCCGGGGCATAGCCGCGTCCGGCCCGCCTTCTGCTCGAGGTGGAAAGGCTCGCCTGGCCGGTGCCAGAACCACACCGAGCTGGTCGCCGATCGGTCGAGCTGCTCTGCAGCGGCCACCCAGGCCGGGTGATCGGCGAAGAGCGCAGCCAGCCGATCCACGACCGGGTCGCTTTCGAGCTCCATCGACCCAGGACATCGGATCTGGCGTTGAACGCAACCCGCAGGTGGGGCCGTCACCGTGGCGGAGCGCGAACCCCTGGAGACCCGAATGCGTGGTCGAACGGTTCTCGGCAGACCATACTCCGGCCGATGTCCGCCCCCCCGAAGCCCGGCTGGGCATCCCTCTCCGACGAAGAGCTGCTCGATCTGCGACTCCGCGACCTCGACGTCTCGATCGAGGGCAGCTTCGTGGAGGGCTGCATCGGGCGCCTGGCGGAGAACCTCGCCTCCCGGGGCCTGCGCTTCCGGCCGCACTTCTGGGCCGCAGCCGAGTGGTTCTCGCCACTCGGCGTGCCCGGGATCGGTGTCCCGTTCTACCTCCTGCACCCGCGACTGGCCAAGCTGGAACGCCGTCAGATGCTCGAGGTCGAGGGAGGCAAGCGCGAGGAATGTCTGCGCATCCTCCGCCACGAGTGTGGGCATGCGATCCAGCACGCGTACCGCCTCAACCGGAAGCGGCGCTGGCAGGCGACCTTTGGCCGCTCGAGCCAGCCCTACCCCGAGTTCTACCAGCCGAACCCCGCCAGCCGCCGCCACGTCCAGCATCTGCGTCTCTACTACGCCCAGAGCCATCCCGACGAGGACTTCGCCGAGACCTTCGCGGTCTGGCTGCAGCCCCGGCACGTCTGGCGTCGCCGCTATCGAGGCTGGCCCGCCCTGCGCAAGCTCGAGTTCGTCGACGAGCTGATGGCCGAGATCGCAGACCAGCCGGCCCCGGTGCGCAACCGCCGCAAGGTGGACCCGCTGCACCAGCTCGACACGACCCTCCGGGAGCACTACCGGGAGAAGCTCGAGCGCTATCCCACCGCAGCCCCCGACGTCTACGACCGGGACCTGCGCCTCGTCTTCTCCGACACGAGGCCCGCCGGAGGGGGCCTGCGCGCCTCGACCTTCCTCCGGCGTCATCGTCGCAGGATCCGGGGGCTGGTCTCCCGCTGGACCGGGGAGTACCAGTTCACGCTCGATCAGGTGATGGACGACATGGTCCAGCGCACCGAGGAGCTCGACCTGTGGGCGACCGGCGACCCCTCGCAGCTGCTGACCGACTTCGCGGTGATGCTCGGGGTCCACACGACCCACTTCCTCTACGACAAGCGGCAGTGGATGCCGATGTAGGGACTCATGGCCAGGAAGCGACTCCGGATCCTGCACCTCACCCATCCGAGCTACCTGCCGCCCGAGAGCGAAAAGGGGTACTCGGAGGAGGAGAGGAACGTCTGGCAGACCGACTACGACGTGGTCACGGCACTCCGCGGTCTGGACCACGAGGTGCTGTCTCTCGGCGTGCTGGACGAGCTGCTGCCGATCCGCGAGGCGATCGAGTCGTTCCAGCCGGATCTCGTCTTCAACCTGCTCGAGGAGTTCGCGGGGCTGCCCGAGTTCGATCAGCACGTGGTGGCCTACCTCGAGCTGCTCGACGTCCCGTACACGGGCTGCAACCCACGCGGCCTCACGCTGGCCCGCGGAAAGGCCTTGAGCAAGAAGGTGGCCACCTATCACCGGATCCCCACTCCGGGCTTTGCCGTCTTTCCTCGGGGTCGGAAGGTGCAGCGCCCGCGGAGGCTCGACTTTCCGGTGATCGTGAAGGGCCTGATGGACGAGTCCTCGCGCGGGATCGCCCAGGCCTCGGTGGTCACGAATGACGAGAAGCTCGCCGAGCGGGTCGCCTTCATCCACGCGCGCCTCGAGACGGACGCCATCGCGGAGCAGTTCATCGAGGGTCGCGAACTCTACGTCGGAGTCGTCGGCAACGAGCGTCTCAAGGTCCTCCCGGTCTGGGAGCTGGACTTCGGGGACTCGCCGAACCCGACGCAGCAGGTCGCCACCGAGAAGCTCAAGCACGACGTCGCCTACCAGAAGCGCCGCAAGATCTCCCACGGCCCCGCCCGCGACCTTCCCGATGGAGTGGCCGAACGGCTGACCCGCGCGAGCCGGCGGATCTACAAGATGCTCTCTCTCGACGGCTACGCCCGCATCGACTTTCGTCTCGATGCCGAGGGACGGATCTTCTTCCTCGAAGCGAATCCCAACTCGGAGATCGCACGGGAGGAGGAGCTCGCTTCGGCGGCGAAGGCCGCGGGGCTCGACTACCCGGCGCTGATCCAGAAGGTCTTGAACCTCGGCCAGGCCCGCCGCTACCG
Organism: Deltaproteobacteria bacterium; assembly: GCA_029261775.1. Taxonomy (GTDB): domain Bacteria; phylum Myxococcota_A; class UBA9160; order UBA9160; family UBA6930. Next base: position 4,408 of record JAJDAR010000511.1, read on the forward strand.
GAGCTGAGAAGGCCGTTCAGGCCGGCTCGGAGTCCGCCGCCCGATCCCAGACGCTTCGGAAATCGCCGGCCTCGCCGAGCACGACCTCCTCCGGACTTCGCTTGTCGATGTGCCCGATCAGATGCTGATAGGTCGTGAGACCCACCAGTTGGCGGAGCCGCGGCGCGAAGCCCCGCAGCGTCTCGAGGGGGATGCCGAGCTGCTGGTTCTCCTGCTGACGGATCCATCCGGCGCAGTAGTTCATCGCGATGCCCACGCGTCGCGCGCCGCTCCTGTTCGCGCCGCCTCCGTGCCAAAGGCTGCCGTGCCAGACGAGGACGCTGCCCCGCGGCATCTCGGCCGCGATCGTCTCGACCCCAGCCTTCGGAAACGGAGGGCTGTGATCCAGCTGGTGGCTCCCGGGCACGAGGCGCGTCGCGCCGTTGGCTTCGGTGAAGTCGGTGAGCGCCCACATCGTGTTGCACACGAAGGGCCCATGGGGCTTGGCCACGGGCATGAGCTGATCGTCCGCGTGGATCGGCTGGGCCGACTCCCCGGGATCGATCGCGATCGACGACAGCGACGACACGAGGCACCCGGGGTCGAGCACCCCCTCGACGATCGGAAGCACGAAGGGATGGACGGGAACCTGCTCGAAGACGCGGCCGCAGGCCAGGAGGTTGTAGATGCGGACCGTGTGGCGACCCTCGAAGTCGTTGCTCGCAGGCTGGACCTCCCGGTCGCGCTCGATCCGCTCCAGGCAGGCCAGGAGCTCGTCGATCAGGTCCGGCTCGATCACCCCCTCGAGGATCGTGTAGCCGTCGCGCGCGATGCGATCCACGTGGTCGGCGCGGGCGTCTGCTGCAAGCTTCGCCATCGGGGGAGACGTAGCACGGCACAAGCGAAGCGTCAGACGGCGATGGCGCTAGGTGGGCCCCGGCGCATCCCGAGGACCCGCCGCTCCCTTCCTTCGATCGGTTACCCTCCGCCCGCCGCAAGCAGAGGGACCGACTCCTGAGCCTGAGCAGCCAGCTCCCGACCGGTTTCGCCGCGCCCGCCGCGTGCCCCTGCAAGACGGGCCGAGGTCCGTCCTGATGCGAGCTCCGCCGTACTCCGCTGACGAAGCCGAGCTGTTCGGCACCGCGACGATCGAGGACCCGCATCCGCTGTTCGCGCGGGTCCGCGCCCGGCACCCGATCGCGCGGGTCGGCGACTCGAGGGTCCACCTGGTCTCGACGTGGACGCTGATCGAGGAGGTCCTCGGCCGTGAGGCCGACTTCTCGGCCCATCTGACCGGCGTCCTCGTGCGGGACGAGGGAGGCCGTGCGCAGGTGTTCGAGTTCGGGGACGACAGCGCCAACCAGGTGATCGCCACGGCGGACGAGCCGCGCCACGCCGCTCACCGGGCCGTGGCCCAGCCCCGCCTGGCCGCCGCGCAGGCCGCGGCCATGGAACCGCTGCTGCGCCGCTGGGCGCGGGAGGCCGTCACGCCCTGGCTCCTTGCCGGCGCGGGTGAGTTCGTGCCGCTGGCCGAGACCGTCCCCGCACGGGCGGTGGCGCACGTGCTGGGCCTCCCGGACGGGGACGTCCAGCGACATCGGGCGTGGGCGATGATGGGAGGCGACATGCTGGCCGGCGACGTGAGCGCCGAGCAGATGGCGCACTACGGTCGCGAAACCGGACAGCTGGTCGCGTACCTGCAGGAGCATCTCGACCGCGCGCTCGAATCGCCGGACCTCGGGGCCGGGGCGCCCCTGCTCCATGCCCTGGCCGGCGGCGTGCGCGCCGGCACGATCGACCGGCGCGAGGCACTGGGCATCTCCGTCGTGATGTTCGGCGCGGGCGGCGAGTCGACGAGCGGTCTGATCGGCTCAGCCGTTCGCCTGCTCGCGTCGGATCCCGGCCTCGCGAACGAGCTCCGAAACCACCCCTCGAAGATCTCCGCCTTCGTCGAAGAGGTCGTGCGTCTCGAGCCGCCGTTCAAGTTCCACTACCGGTCGGTGCGCCGGACCTGCGAGCTCGGCGGTGCCCGACTCGTGCCGGGGGATCGCCTGATGCTCGTCTGGGCGGCCGCCAACCGCGACCCGGCCGTCTTCGACGATCCGGATGCGCTGCGTCTCGACCGTCGCCACCCCAAGCAGCATCTCGGTTTCGGGCGGGGCGGACACTTCTGCATCGGCGCGCCCCTGGCGCGGCTCGAGGCCCGGGTCGTGCTCGAGGACCTGCTGGAGGCCACGACCCGGCTCGCACTCGCACCCGGCGCCGCACCCCGACACGCTCGCAGCATCTTCGTTCGACGTCTCGAGAGCCTCGTGCTCGAAGCCTCCCCGCAGGCGCGCAGCGTTCAGATCACGTAGCCGTCGCCGGAAGCGCGGACCGTGAGATCGCTGATCGAAACCCCCCACGGCTGATCGATCGCGAACACGATCTGATCCGCCAGCAGCTCGGGCGCGAGGGCGAAGTAGCCGATGCTGTCCGGATCGGTGAGCGCCTTCGGGGGGCTCTCGCCCAGCACGACCCCCATGGTCTCCATGAAGCGCGCCTCCTGACCGCCGAGGATGCCGGCGAAGGCGCTGGGATTGACGATCCCGTCGGCCAGGCCGGTGCCGGGCACGCCGGTCGGCCGGATCGTCGTCACCTTGATGCGCCCCTGGGACTCCTGACGGAGGGCCTCGGAGAGGAAGTTCACGGCGGCCTTGGTCGCGCCGTAGACGGCTGCGCCCGCCACGGGCTGGTTTCCGTAGATCGACGAAACGTTGACCACGTGTCCGCGGCCCTGACGGATCATCGTGTCGTGGACCGCGAGAATCCCGTGGAGCACGCCCTTCAGGTTGATGTCGATGCAGCGATCCCAGGCCTCGGCCGCCTGCTCGTGGTCGGCGAAGAAGGCGAGCGGCATCACACCGGCATTGTTGACCCACACGTCGATCGCGCCTTCTCGCTCGACGGCGCTCGCGGCCGCCGCGCACATCTGCGCCCGGTCGGTCACGTCCGCGCGCACCGCCCAGGCGCGACCGCCCGCGGCGCGGATCTCGTCCACCGTCGCCTCGAGCCCGCGTTCCTCGATGTCGGCGGCCACGACCCGTGCGCCGAGGGCCGCGGTCTTGCAGGCCACGAGTCGGCCGAAGCCGCCGGCCGCGCCGGTGATGAAGATGACCTTGCCGTCGATGTGATGGGCCACGAACCGTCTCCTCGATGGAGACGGACGATACCGCGCCAGCGGGCTGCCACGTACGCGAGGCACGCCACGAGCCGGGCCCGACTCAGGCAGTCGGATCGGAAGCAGACTCCCACACGAGCTGACCCCGCCCGGCGTTCTTCGCCGCGTACAAGGCCTCGTCAGCGCGCCGCACGAGGTCGCCGGGCGCAAAGGATCGGGGCAGGCCCGTCGTCGTGGCCAGGCCGGCGCTGGTCACGACCGGCAGGCTGACGTCTCCGGCTCGAACCGTTGCCTGGGCCAGGCTCTCGTGCACGCGCGTCGCCGCGCGAATCGCGTCCTGTCCTTCGACGTGGTTCAGGACCACCGCGAACTCGTCGCCGCCGTACCGGCACGGGGTGTCGTAGGGACGACAACATGCACGGATCGCCGCGCTCGCGGCGCGCAGCATCTCGTCTCCCACCCCGTGCCCGTGCTCGTCGTTCACGAGCTTGAAGTGATCGAGATCGACGAGCAGGAGCGCGGAGGGTGTCTGCTTCCGCTCCCATGCCGACGCCACCGAGGCCAGGGCCTCGTCGAGCACCACGCGATTGTTCAGACCCGTC
>JAJDAR010000512.1 GCA_029261775.1 Deltaproteobacteria bacterium
CGACGCGTCCGCCCTCGATCAAGGGCTCGGCCTTCCGAAGCGCTGTCGACGACATGGTCCGGCTGCGCGACGAGGGGCGTCTCAGCGCCGAGGAGCTCGAGACCGCGCTCGAGGCCGAGGATCTGCAGCTGCTCGAGGAGAAGATCCACGACTCCTCCTGGTACCCGGTGGCCTGCCACGGACGCATGCTGGCGCTGTTGATGCAGGTCGAGGGCGACGGAGAGCTGGGCTACCTGCGTCGCCGGGGCGAGCTGGCGATGGAGCGACTGCTCGGGGCCGGGCTCTACATGCAGTTCGATCTGATGAACCCGGAGAGCGAGATCCAGGACGAGGGACAGCTGATGAGTGGGGTCAAGCTGTGCGGCACGCTGAGCGGAGTGGCCTTCGACTTCCTCGAGTTCCAGGCAGAGCGACACGCCGAGCACCGAGGGGTGTACGTGCTCTGCGTGGATGGGGCCGCCGAGCTTCCGGAGCTGACCTTGCACACCATGCAGGGCTTCATCGACGCCTGCATGAAGCGCTCCCTGCGGGAGGGCGAGCAACGCCCCGTGGCACTGGAGCGGGTCTCGGAGGACCAGATCCGCTTCGAGCTGGATCTCCGGAGCCGCCTGCCGGATTGAGCGGGGCGCGGAGGCTGGGCCGCGTCACGGACAGGTCAGGTTCGTCTGACCGTCGTCGAAGAGGTCGCAGTCCATGCTGAACCGGTCCACTGCGTTGTGTCCGCGGCAGTAGCGGCAGCGCGCTCCTGAACCGAGGCAGTCCGTGAGTGCGGGGGTGCTGCCCGCGCTGCCGCAGGCGGGCCCGAAGTGCTGCGCGGCATCCACCCCGGCGCAGCGTGCGGCCAATGCTGACGCCACCTTCTGGGCGCGCCTCGCGATCTTCCCGCTCGGGTCGGCCGCGAGATGGCTCTCCACGCTGGCCTGGAGCTCTGCGAGCGTGGTGACGGGCGGACTGTCGCGCCCTCGGAGCGCCGACTTCTCGGCCCGAAGCGCCTCCTTCCAGAGGTCGTCGTGCAGCCGGGTCATCTGCTTCAGGGCTTCCGACTGGCAGCGGGCGGCGTCAGGCTCGAGGGCGAGGTCAGCCAGCGCGACATCGAGATCGTCTCCGAACGCGTCGTCCACCAGCCGGATCGCTTCCGCACGGGCCGAGACGTCGATCTGCGCGGCCGCGACGTAGCCGAAGCTGGGCATGGCCGAGGCAGAGGAGAGGCAGGCCGACTGCTCGCGGGCCATGAGCTTGGCCTGGCGCCGGGCGATCCGTCCACGTGCATCGTTTCCGAGGCAGGCCTGGGCCGTGCGGACCTGGCCTGCAGCGCCCAGCTTGTCGGCGTTTCCGCGCTGCGCCTGGCGCAGGCAGTAGGAGGCTTCCTTCAGCTGGTCCTTGGCCAGCTGCCAGGCGGCCTTGTCGAGATCGTTGATGCAGCGCTGCTGCTCGGAGCTCTGGCTCGAGGGAGGCGCGCAGAGGCTCGGGCTGCCGCTGCAGGCGTAGCCGGGCTCGATCCGGCACGCGGTATCGCAGCCATCGCCATCCTGTGCGCCGCCATCGTCGCAGGCCTCGCCGGTGTCCACCGTCCCATCCCCGCAGAGCGCATCGGCCGAGCAGCGGTTGACGCAGGCCCCGGCGAGCATGGAGCCCGCGTCACAGGGCAGGCAGTCGGTGAGCAGGGGGTCGTAGTAGCAGCTGTGCAGGTCGTCGGAGGGGGAGGTCTCGAAGGCGAGCTCACAAGCCGCAGGGTCGTCGAAGAACTGCTCGCAGCCCGAGGTGTAGTCGCCGCCGGCGTTCAGCAGGGAGGCGTCGAAGCAGGCGTCCATCTGGCAGGTGTTGACGCAGAAACCCGAGTGTTGATCGAAGGGCGTGCACTCGAGGCACTCGCCCGACGGCGCGTCGAAGAAGCAGCTCTCGACCGGGTCGGCCGGGTCCGCCGGCAGCTGGAAGGCACGTGCGCACTCGCTCGGCTGGGCGTTGAGGTCGAGGCAGGAGAAGCCGCCGGTGGTGCGGGTGCGCGTCGGATCGAGACAAGGAGAGGGGCTGCAGGTGTTGAAGCAGAGGCCCTGCAGCATCGAGAACCGGTCGCAGGCCCTGCACAGCTGACCGCCTCCCGGGTCGTCCACCCAGCACGAGCGCACGACGTCCTGGTCGTCCACGAACCAGGCTCGGTCGCACTCGGCCGGCTGGCCGTCGAGCTGGAAGCAGGGGTCGCTGCCGGTCCCGACGTGCAGGTCGCGGGTGAGATCCAGGCACAGCGATCGGCAGGTGTTCAGACAGCTGCCGGCAGCGGCGTTCGCGTCGGAGCAGGCAGCGCAGAGATCCGTGGTGGCGTCGTAGCGGCAGGCTGCGGCCTCACCGCCGGGCAGCGTCTCGAAGGCGCCCTCGCAGCCGCTCGCGTCGCCCTGGAAGAGCGAGCAATCCGGAGACCCGCTGCGCGAGAGGTCGTCGCAGGCAGGCACCTCACCCGAACCCTGCAGCTCCAGGGCGCCGATGTCGCAGGACCCGCCCGGGATGGCATCTCCATCCACGGGGCGGGGCAGTCCGCGTTGATCGGTCGGTCCGCAGGCGCTCGGATCTCCCGCATCGATCGCGGGGCTGCTCGCGAGCAGGAGGTGGGTGCGCGTGAGGCCGCCGTTGTCTGCGAGTGGTGCAAGGCGGGGCAGGAGCGGCGCGGCGGAGCTGCCGGTCAGGTCGCCGATGGCCCCGAAGAAGGAACACGCGTCCGCGTCGCCGACCAGGTTGTAACCCTGACTCGTGGCGCCGGCTCCGAGGTTGCGGCAGTCGGCCCAGAGCCCGTCGGTCCGGTTGCCGGCCAGGAGCGTGTGGTCGAGGGTCAGGCTTCCCTCGTTCCAGAGGCCCCCCGCATCGCCCGTCGCATGGTTCTCGCTCAGCGTCACGGAATGCAGGTCCAGGTCGCCCAGGTTCCAGATCCCGCCGCCGTCCCCCGCGTCGTTCTCGCTGAAGGTCGAAGTGGCCACGGATGCGATTCCGTCGTTGTAGAGGCCGCCCCCTTCGTTCTGCGAACGATTGCCAACGAAGGTGCTGGCGACGACCGTCAGGACGCCGGTGTTGGTCATGCCGCCACCGAAGAGCTGTGTCTGGTTGTCCTCGACGGTCACGGAGTCGAGGGTCACGTCGCCTTCGCTGAGCAGGCCGCCCGCATCGTCGCCGAGATTGCCGGAGATGCGAACCCGCTGGAGTGTCGTCGTCCCGCCAGTCGCCCAGAGGCCACCGGCGTTCGTGCCCTGGTTGCCTTCGAGGCTGCCATCCTGCTGGGTCAGGACGCCGTCGTTCTGGACGCCCCCGGTGCCGCTCGCGGCCACGTTGTCCCGGACGATCGTGTCGAGCAGGGCGAGTGTCCCCTCGTTCCAGATGCCGCCGGCACCGGAGGCCGCCGTATTGGCCTCGACGACACAGCCCTCCAGGGTCAGATCCCCTTCGTTGTGGATGCCCCCGAACGAGGAGCCCGACCCGCCGCGGAGGGTGAGCCCCACGATCTCGACCTGGATCGACGGGCCGACCTCCAGGACGCCGTCGAGGCCTGCCGCGTCGATGACCACCGATCCCTGCCCCTCGATCCGCACGGACCGGTTCACGTCGAGGTCGCCGCTGGCCGCGTCGTCCTCGCCCGAGCCCGGGAGCGAGAGGACGTAGGTGCCGGCCTGCAGCGCGATGACCAGACTGGGATCGTTCTGCGCGTTGGCCTCCTCGATCGCCGCGCGAAGCGTGCAGGCGCCGGTGGTCGCCTGGCAGACGTCGTCGCCCGGGTTCGTGTCGCGCCCGTCCGCGGTGCTGGTCACCGAGTAGATGGGTCGGTCCTCCCGGGTGCCGGAGGCATCCAGGCAGCCGGGGTCGGCGGGGAAGTCGATCAGGCCGTCCCCATCGTTGTCGATGCCGTCCGCGCAGGCCGCACCCACGAAGGGGTCGCAGGCGTCGCCGATCCCGTCGGCGTCGAGGTCCGTCTGGTTCGGGTTCGGGGTGCCGGGGCAGTTGTCGTCCGGGTCGAGCACGCCGTCGCCGTCGGCGTCCTCGCACGCATCGCCGGTGCCGTCGCCGTCGCTGTCGGCCTGACTCGGGTTGAAGGCGAGCGGGCAGTTGTCGAACGCGTCGTACTGACCGTCGGCGTCGCTGTCATCGCAGACGTCGCCGACGCCGTTGCCGTCCATGTCGGCCTGCGACGGGTTCGCGGACAAGGGGCAGTTGTCCACGGCGTTCACGAGCCCGTCGCCGTCCGGGTCGGCGTCCGGGTCGCACGCATCGCCCAGGCCATCCCCATCGCCGTCTTCCTGGCCAGGGTTCGCGACGCTGGGGCAGTTGTCCTCCGGGTCGGTGAGGCCGTCACCGTCCTCGTCGCTCGGCTGGAAGAGATAGGCGGCTCCATCCGCGCTGGCTCGGTCGTCGCGGCCCGGCGCGCCGGCCACCGTCACCTCGCCGCGAAGCGCGGCGGCGGCACCGAGGCGATCGCCCGCCTCGGCATCGAAGGCCAGGCGCTCGGCCTCGAACCCGAAGCTTCCGCCGGTCCGCCGGAAGAGCAGGGCGGCGCCCCGCTGCTGGTCGCGCCCCGGCGCACCGACCACGGCCCGGTCGAGGCCGAGCCCGACGCTTGCGCCCA
>JAJDAR010000513.1 GCA_029261775.1 Deltaproteobacteria bacterium
CGGCGCGAGCACCGTGGTCGAGGTCACGCCGGGCGACACCGTCGCCCTCGGCGGCGTCGGCCAGCGCTTCGACGAAGGCCAGCGCGGCAGCCGCATCCTCTCCACCAACCGCCGCGACGAGGAGCGGGTCTTCCTGCTGCGGGTCGAGGTGGATTGAGCCGGGGAGACGGCTGCCTGGATGCCGCCGGGATCCGTCAGCGAGCTCCGCGGAGGACCACCCCCAGCCGACGGATTCCCTCGGCGATCTGGGGGCCGTCGAGTGATGCCGTGCCGAGGAGGAGCCCCGCGAAGCGCGGTCGCCCCATGAAGTAGGGCGCGAGGTCGTAGACGCCCACGCCGGCGGCCGCCGCATCTTCCACGATCCTGGGTACGTCACGAGGCGTCTCGTTGCACAGCTCGAGCACGACGTGGAGCCCGCCGCTGGCGCCGTGGATGCGAACGTCCGAACCCAGCCTCGTGGCCACGGCGTCGACGAGCTGTTCGCGTCGCTCCCGCTGTCGGCGCCGGACGCGGCGGACGTGCCGCTCGAAGCTCCCGTCGCGGATGAAGAGGGCGAGTGCCTCCTGCTCGAGAAGGGCCCGGCCCTGATCGGCAACCAGCTTCGCCGCGACGAACGCCGACCTCAGGGCGGCCGGCAGGACCAGGAACCCGAGGCGAAGCGAGGGCAGCAGGACCTTGGAGAACGTGCCCAGATGCAGCACACGACCCGCGCGGTCGAGGCTGGCGAGCGGCTCGACGGGGCGGCCCTCGAGTCGGAACTCGCTGTTGTAGTCGTCCTCCACCACCATCGCATCGCGTTCGTCGGCCCACGAGAGCAGCTCCACGCGACGCGAGAGCGGCATCACTCCTCCAAGCGGGAACTGGTGCGAAGGGGTCACGTGGACGAGGCGGATCGCTTCGGATCGCGCCGCGAGGCGACCGGTGTCGAGCCCCGAAGCATCCGCTCGGATCGCGACGATGCGCGCGCCGCAGGCCCGGAGCGCGAGTCGAGCAGCCGGGTAGTGCGGATTCTCGAGCACCGCGACGTCGCCCGGATCGAGCAGCAAGCGGATCGCGAGGTCGAGTCCCTGCTGGCTCCCGCCGAGGATCAGGAGATCCGCTTCGTTCACCGGCAGGCCCCGGGTGCGCCGCAGGTACCCCGCGAGCGCGCCGCGTAGGGCTTCCGATCCCTCGACCGGTGGGTAGCGGAACCCGCCCGCGGGAAGCTGCCGAGCGGTTGTCGCCAGGGCGCGCCGCCAAGCGGCGAGCGGGAAATCCGCCGCGCGGCCCAGGCTGTAGCGGAAGTCGAGTTCGGCAGACCCTTCGATCCCGGACCGCCTCGCGGGAACCGACTTGCGCAGGGAGTCGAGCTCGCGGGCAAGCCTACGACCGGCGCTCGAGAGCTTCGGCCGGCAGGGGGCGGTAGGCGAGGCGCGCTCCGCTGCAGCGAGGCCCAGGGCTCCGGCGCTGACGAAGGTGCCCGACCGGGGCCGGGCCTCCAGGTAGCCCTCGGCGACCAACTGCTCGAGGGCCAGGAGCACCGTGGTCCGCGAGAGCCCGAGCGCTTCGGCAAGGGATCGACTGCCGGGGAGCCGCTCCCCCGGCCGCAGGGCCGCGCGCTGGACGCTTTGGCGCAGGCAGCGAGCCAGCTGTCCCTGAAGCGTGCCGCGCCCGTCGAGCACCCACTCCATCCGTTTCCCTTCGATCGCTCCGCGGTGATCTGGTATGAGAAAGTATGAAAGAAGTGGATCTTCAAGAGATCCAGATGACATGTTACCAAGACGCCCATGAGGCTGAATCACGTTCGAAGGACGCTCCCCGCTTTCCTCGCGACCCTCCTCCTGCTCGCCGCCCTGTTCTTCTCGGGCTGTCTTCCGATCGGACCGTTGGGGTTGTTGCCCGGGGGTCGCCTGCGCGGCGTCGAGCACCAGGGGCCCGAGCCCGATTGGAGCGACCTGGCAGAGTGGCGGACCGTCGAGCTCCAGGTGGATCCAGGGTCGCCGCACTCGGTGAACGTGGGACTGCTCGTGCACGCCGGCCGGCCTTTCGTGCCGGCGACCTTGCGGCCCGCGGAGAAGCGCTGGCCTCGCGCGATCGCCGAGGACGCGCGTGTCGTCCTCCGGATCCAGGGCACGCTCTTCCCTCGCACGGCCCGGCGTGTGTCCGATGCCGTGCTGACGGCTGCGCTGCTCGAAGCGGGCCAGCTCAAGTACGACCCGTCGTACTTCGAGCCGGATCGGACCTGGTTCTTCGAACTCCTTCCCCGGAAGTAGCGACCGTGGCCCTCTCTCGTGGAGAGCTGCGCTTCGTCGGGGGTGTCGCAGCGGTGTGCACCCTCGGAGCCTGGGCCTGGTGGGTCGAGAAAGGGGGAGGCGAGGAGGCGCTGCGGGCACTCGCACGCATCACGGCGCGGGTGGGTTTCCTGTTCTTCGCGGGTGCGTTCTTCGGCGCGAGCTTGCGCCGGCTTCGCCCGCACCCGGTCACCCACTGGCTGGTCGCGCACCGCCGCATGCTCGGACTCTCCTTCGCGACCGTCCACGCGACGCACATGGCGGCGATTGGTGCCCTCGCCTTGCAGGGCGCTCCGCTCGGTGTGGCCCCGCTCAGCATCGGCTGGCTTGCCTTGCTGTTCGTCGCGATCATGGCCGCGACCTCGAACGACGCCAGCCAGCGGTGGCTGGGCGCGGCCTGGGGGCGCCTGCACACCGTCGGCGGCTACCTCGTCGCCTACGTCTTCGGGTTGAGCTTCCTGTCCGCCGCGGGGCAATCGATCGTCGCGGCTGGCGAGCTGGCCCTGTTGGGAGCAGGGCTCTTCTGCCGCTTTTCCGCTCGCGGTACCCCCATCCTCGTACTGGGTTCGTGTCTGTCGTGCTGCACAGTCGGTGCGGAGCCGGCGGATCGAAGCGCAGTCCCCGAGCATCCCTCCGGCAGCGATGCGGTGATCGACCAGACCCATCTGGAGCCGGACATGGCCCAGGCGGCGAGCGCCGATCACCCCTACGGCCGCGCGCACCCTGCGGCCGCCCCGCAGCTCGAGCAGTTCGCCTTCCTGGTCGGCGACTTCGACTGCCACGAGCGGATCCGCCGCGAGAGCGGAGCCGTGCTCGCGTTCCGCGCTCGGTGGAGAGGGCGCTACATCCTCGGCGGCTTCGGGATCCAGGACGAGTACTGGACCGCGCGTGTCTTCGCGACCAGCGTGAGGGTCTTCGATCCGGCCGCGGACACCTGGGTCGTCGACTTCGTCCGCATGCCGGGCTACGCGACCAGCAGCTGGCGCGGAAGACAGCGCGGAGATCGGATGGTGATGCGCCGACCGGAGTCCGAGCAGGATGGACCGACCTTCTCGCACATCACGGCCGACGGCTTCGAATGGCATTCGGGCGGCGGCGACCCGAGCTGGACCTCCAGCTGCCGCCGGCGCGCCGTCGGCGAGGACGGGCCGAATCCCCGCTGAACGCTGTGCTTCGCGGACCCAACCCACTGGCCAGCAGGCTCTACGGCCGCGGTGGGTCGTCCGGCTGCCGGCTGGGCACCCCGTAGGGGCGGGTCCGCGGGACCCAGCAGCGGACCGCCGAGCGGTAGGCGCGGAAGGCCTGGCCGAAGCGTGCCTCGAGGTCCCGCTCCTCGATCGGCCGGATGGCGAGGTTCCACGCGCCACCTCCTACGAGCACGTAGAGCAGGGTGAGCGGAGAGCCGAGCGCGAGGCCCACGCACGCGCCCTGGAGCAGCCCCGCGATGGCCATGGGATTGCGCACGAAGCGGTAGGGCCCGGCCACGACCAGGCGGGTCGGGCAGGCGAGCGGCAGCGGCGTGCCCCGGCCCTGGACAGCCATGGTAGCGCCGCTCCACAGGCCCAATGCCCCCGCGACTGCGAAGGCCAGCCAGGGTGAGACCTGCTGGGTCGGGAAGGCAAAGGAGGGAATCCCGAGCCAGGCTTCGACCCGCGCAAGTGCGAGGGGAACGGCGAGCAGGAAGACGAGCCAGAAGACCGCCGTCTCGGCCAAGGTCGCTGCGAGGTGGTGGGTCGGGCGGGCGGGGGGCGCCGGGCGGAACCTCGCTTGCAGCCACGCCCTCAGTCCCGGGTCTGAATCCATGCTCCACCCACGGAGAGCGCCGCTGCCGGCAGCATCAACGCGACGGCGAGCCACGCCTCACCGGTGAGCCACGATAGGCCGAGGCACGTGAGGCTCGCGTAGACCATGCAGCCCGCCGCCAGCCACAGCATCGCAGGCGCGTGGCGCGACCCGCCGCGCACCAGGATCGCGGCAGCGAACGAGGCGCTGGCCGCGGTCGCGTCGGCCAACCAGAAGCCCAGCAGGGCGAGCTCGCCGGGCGGTTCCGGAATGAACGCCTGGCGACTCTCGGGCCACGCGAACAGCACGAGCCACCACACCGCGATGCCGAGGCCCTGCACCGCGAAGTAGAGCGCGACGGGGCCCGGGATCCTGGAGCTCCCTGGGTCAGGCGTGCTGGGCGTAGACGTCCATGATCTCGTGGAGAAGATCGATGGCCTCGCCCTTCTGACGCTGGAAGGAGTTGCGGCCGATGATCGACCCGAAGCCGCCACCTTCGGCGATGCCACGGATCTCCTCGAGCACGCCCTCGCGATCCTTCGCGGCGCCCCCGGAGAAGATGACGATGCGTCGGCCGTTGAAGGCGCTCTGCACGACGTGGCGAATGCGGTCGGCCAGGGTGGAGATCGGGATCCCCTCGGACTCGTAGACCTTGGCGGCCGCCTTCTGCTCGACGTGTTCGGTCGGCGGCTTCACCTTCAGCACGTGGGCACCGAGCTGCGCCGCGATCTGCGCCGCGTAGGCGATCACGTCGATGGCGGTCTCGCCATCCTTCGAGATTCCGGAGCCGCGCGGGTACGACCACACGACGACGGCCAGGCCCTTGCTCTTGGCCTCCTGGGCCAGCTCGCGGATCTGCTGGTACATGTCGTTGCGGAGGCTCGACGCGGGGTAGATCGTGAAGCCGATCGCCGAGCAGCCGAGGCGCAAGGCCTCGTCGACGCTCCCGGTCACGGCAGGGCACGGATCGTCACCGCCGTACAGCGAGTCCGAGTTGTTCAGCTTCAGGATCATCGGGATCTGGCCGGCGAACTCGGCGGCGCCCGCCTCGAGGAAGCCAAGCGGCGCAGCGTAGGCATTGCAGCCCGCGTCGATCCCGAGCTCGAAGTGGTAACGCGGGTCGTAGCCCAGCGGGTTCTTCGCAAAGCTGCGGGCCGGGCCGTGCTCGAAGCCCTGGTCCACGGGCAGGATCACGAGCTTGCCGGTGCCGCCCAACCTGCCGTGGTTCAGGATCCGGGCGAGGTTGTTGAGCGTTCCGGGATTGTCGCTCCCGTACCAGGAAAGGATCTCCTTGACGCGTTTGCTCATGACGGAGGGAACCTCCAGGTCGGCGTTCGCCGTGGCTCGTGGGCCGGGAAAAACGTTTCGCACTCGGGGGTTTCGGCGCATCCCCGCAGCACTTCGCCCCCGCGGGGGGCGCGCTTCAGGCAGACGGATAGCAGACCCGGCGGCACCGGGTCGAGACTTCCGGCGGTGAGTGCGCCGCGTGGGCTCCCAGGTGACGGGCCCGCCGCACCCGCCAACATGAGACGTGACGGGCCCGCCGACGCTCCCTAGCCTCCCCCGACTTCAGAAGGAGGCGCAAACATGGGAACCGTTGGGTTTCGGCTGCTCGTGGTCGCCGTGATGGTGCTCGCCGGGGCTGCCACGGCGGAGGAGAAGAAGAAGGTGGTCATCCTGAACACGTCGAAGGGCGCGATCGAGATCGAGCTCGACACCGAGAAGGCTCCGATCTCGAGCGAGAACTTCCTCGCCTACGTCGATGCGGGTCACTATGACGGCACGATCTTCCATCGCGTGATCCCCGGCTTCATGGTCCAGGGCGGCGGCTTCGACACGGAGATGGTCCAGAAGAAGACCCTCGACCCGATCGAGAACGAGGCCTCCAACGGGCTCAAGAACGTCAAGGGGACGGTCGCCATGGCGCGGACCAACGTCGTCAACAGCGCGACCTCCCAGTTCTTCATCAACGTCGTGGACAACGCGTTCCTGAACCACACCAGCCCCGACCCGCGCGGCTTCGGCTATGCCGTCTTCGGCCGGGTGACCAAGGGCATGGACGTGGTGGAGAAGATCCTGGCCGTGCCGACGAGCACCCAGGGCCCGCACCAGAACGTGCCCAGCGAGCCCGTGCTCATCGAGTCCGCCAAGCGCAAGTAGGGGCTCGCCCCGCCTGGCGCGGGCGGCGCGAGGCGGTCGGCGGCCTAACGCCGCCCGAGCCTGTGCGCGAGATGCTGCACCGCCGTCGCCGCCTGCTCGGGCGGCACGGCCGTGTAGCAGAGCCGCACCCAGCCCTCGTAGTCACTTCCTGACGACCCCCCGGGCGAGAGCACGACGCCGTCCTCCAGGCAGTCGGCGAGGAAGCCCAGGAGCCCGCGCTCGTCGAGGGCGGGTCGCACGTCGACGAAGAGGAAGCAGGATCCCTCGGGCGCCGGGAGCCCGAGCCGCTTCGCCGCGTCCTCGCCGGCGCCCTGGTAGAGCCGCCGCGATTCCTCGACCCACGCCGCGCCGCCTTCGAGCGCGTGCAGGGCGGCGTGCTGGCTGGCCGTCGGCGCGTGGTACGCCGAGTGGACGCTCACCTTGTGCGCCTCGCCGATCAGGGGGGCCGGACCGACCAGGTAGCCCACCCGGTTGCCCGCGGTGCCGTAGGCCTTGGAGAAGGAGTAGAAGGCCACGGTGCGCTCGGGCGCCAGCCGCCGCAGCGAGACGTGGGGCACTCCGTAGACGTAGTCCTCGTAGACCTCGTCGGAGAGCAGCCACAGGTCATGACGACGCGCGAGCTCGGCCAATGCCTCGAGCCAGGGCTCCGGCAGCACCCGCCCGGTCGGGTTCGACGGCGTGGACACGTACAGTGCGACGCTGCGCTCCGTGAGCCGCGCCTCGATGGCGGCCACCGCGTCCGCTGCGCTGCCGATCCGATCGTAGAAGGGAACCTCGACGGCACACCCGCGTTGGGCCTGCACGATGCCCCGGATCAGAGGCCAGAAGGGCGCGAGGATCAGCACCTCCTCGCCGGGATCGACCAGCGCGCTCACCGTGCAGGACAGGCCGGACGTGGCTCCGGCGCTGACCAGGATCTCGTCGCGCTCGCAGGGCAGGCCTTGCCGGTCCCGGACCCGCTCCACCAGCGCGTCGACGAGCGGCGGAATCCCCGCGGTCTCGCAGTAGCGGTGCAGGCCGGGGTGATCGGCGCCGAGGAGATCCTCCATGCGGCCGCCCTCGAAGGGCTCGCGCCAGGTGTCGCCGACGTTGAGGGGATGGACCGGGCCGCGGAGCGCGCGGACCCGCTCTGCCAGCGGGGAGTAGACGGAGCCGGGCATCGCGGACACGGCGGCCGAGGCGCTGCGCGGAGAGCCGGGACGAGGCATCCCGCGACCCTAGCGCGCGCTCCGGGACGTCCTCCCCCCGCAGCGGCACCCGTCCGGGACCAGGTCCGTTTTCCGCGAGCCTCGCGGCCACCGCCGCGGTATCACCCGGACATGCGGCTCGACCCCGAAAGCTGCGAACGGGCCCGCCAGGCCCGCGACCCTCGCTTCGACGGCCGATTCTTCGTCGCCGTCCGGACGACGGGCATCTACTGCCGCCCGATCTGCCCGGTCCGACTGCCGCGTCCCGAGAACGTCCGCTTCTTCGCCAGCGCCGCGGCCTGCGAGTCAGCCGGCTTCCGGCCCTGCCGCCGCTGCCGCCCCGAAACGGCTCCGGGGACGCCCGCCTGGTGCGGTGCCGGCGCGACGGTCCAACGCGCGTTGGGCTTGATCCAGGAGGGCGCTCTCGACGGCACCTCCACCGATGCCCTGGCCGCACGGCTCGGCGTGGGCGCGCGGCACCTTCGCCGGCTCTTCCTCGAGCACGTCGGCGCCTCGCCAGGTGCCGTGGCCCGGACGCGCCGCGCCCATTTCGCGCGCCGCCTGTTGGACGCGACCGACTGGCCGATGGCCGACGTCGCCGCCGCCGCGGGCTTCGGGAGCCTGCGCCAGTTCAACGACACGATGCGCGGCACCTTTCACGCCGCACCGAGCGCCTTGCGCGGCAAGGCGACCCACAAGGCCGACGGCGAGGCGCGGCTGCGCCTGCCCTACCGGCCGCCGCTCGACTGGCCGCTGCTGCTCGCCTTCCTGACCCCTCGGACGCTCCCTGGCGTCGAGCAGATCCGCGACGAGACGTATCAGCGGGTCGTCGGGGAGGGCTGGATCGAGGTCGGTCTGGCGCCCGACCCGAGCGCCCTCGAGCTGCGCACCTTCGGCGTCGAGCCACGTGATCTGTCCCGGGTCGCCGAGCGCGTGCGCGCGCTCTTCGACTTGTCGGCCGACCCCGCGCGCGTCGCACACGACCTCGGAGACGACGAACGACTGGGCCCGGCCATCGCCGCGCGACCGGGTCTGCGGGTGCCCAGCGCCTTCGATCCCTTCGAGATGGCCGTGCGTGTCGTGCTCGGCCAGCAGGTCTCCGTGAAGGGAGCCACCACCCTGGCCGGCCGGCTGATCGCCTACGCGGGCCAGCCGGTGGAGACGGGCCAAGCGGGGCTCTCCCATCTCTTCCCGACCCCGGCCGCCGTCGCGGAGACGGACGTGGCCGCGCTCGGCATGCCGGGCCGCCGGGGCGAGGCGGTCCGCGGCCTTGCGCGGGCCGTGCGCGACGGACACCTCCGGCTCTCCGGGGAGGTGGACCCCGACCAGGTCCGCGAGGAGCTCACCGCGTTGCCGGGGATCGGGCCCTGGACGGCCGAGGTGATCGCGCTGCGCGCGCTCGGCGATCCGGATGCCTTCCCGGCCGGCGACCTCGGGCTGCGCAAGGCGCTCGGCCATGGGAGCCTCGCGAGCGAGCGCGCGGCTGCCGCGCGCGCCGAAGCCTGGCGCCCGTGGCGCAGCTACGCGTCCCTGTGGCTCTGGACCGAGGCGGCCTGAACGACCTTCCGTCCCGGTCGACGGATCGCCGTCCCGACGGGGTACCCTCCCGGCGCGAAACCTTGCTTCGCAGGAGATCCCATGGACTACGAGACCCTCGAGCTTCGCCGCGATGGACCGGTGCTCTGGTGCACCTTGAACCGACCCGACGCCCTGAACGCGCTGAACCCGCGGATGGTGGACGACCTGCACGGGCTCTATGACGAGCTCGCCGACCAGCCCGAGGTGCGGATCGTCGTGCTGCGCGGTGCGGGTCGCGCGTTCTGCGCGGGGCTCGATCTGAAGGACACGGGCGGCGGCAGCGGCTCGGTCAGCGACTCCCTTCGCGGGCAGCACCACATCGCGATGCTCTCGCTCAAGATGCGTCGGTTGCCGCAGGTCTTCGTCGCGGCCGTCCACGGACCGGCCTGTGGTGGCGGCTTCATGCTGGCGTTGGCCTCCGACCTGCGTCTCGCGGGCGAGAGCGCGCGCATGAACGCGGCCTTCATCAAGCTCGGCCTTTCGGGCTGCGACGTCGGCGTGAGCTACCTGCTGCCGCGCCTGGTCGGTGCCTCGGTGGCCGCGGAGCTGATCCTGACGGGCCGCTTCATCTCGGCCGAGCGCGCGCGCGAGCTCGGTCTGTTCAGCACGGTGGTCCCGGACGAGGCGCTGGAGGCGGAGGCGGTGGCGCTCGTCGAGGATCTGCTTCGCACCTCGCCGCTAGGCCTGCGCCTGTCGAAGGAGGCGTTGAACGCGAGCCTGGACATGAACAGCATGGAGGCCGTGGTGGCGATGGAGGACCGCAACCAGGTCCTGTGCGCACGGACCCGCGACTTCCAGGAAGGGGTCCGCTCCTTCCTCGAGAAGCGCGAGCCCAAGTTCGAGGACGCCTAGATCGGGAGGGAACCGGACCCGCGCGATCGGGGTCAGGCTCGGGGGGCGGCGGGCCGATGAGCCCATCATGCGCGTCCTCGTCTGCGTGGTCTTCGCCACCTGGCTCGTCGCCGGGAGCGCATGGCTGCTCTCGCAAGGCGACGGGGCCGGCTTGAAGCAGCTCTGGCCGGAGACGTCGGCCGAGGCCGTCGGGGCGAAGGCCCCCGGCAGCTGAGCTCGGCAGGAGATCCTGTCCGCTAGCCTCCGCAGATCGACCCGGAAGGGATCGGGGGTGCCTGGTGCAGCAGAGCGGTGATTGCTTCGTGGTCGAAGGCGGCCGGCCGATCCACGGCACCCTGACCCCGGCAGGCAACAAGAACGAGGCGCTGCCGGTGCTGGCCGCCACGCTGCTCGCGCCCGGCCCTTCGACCCTCCAGAACGTTCCCGAGATCCGCGACGTCGCCACGCTGCTGCGGATCCTCGGCGAGATGGACGTCGGCATCACGCGCGAGCCGGGCACCGGCGAGATGGTCGTGGACAGCTCGAACCTCGGAAAAGCCGCCCCGAGCGCCGAGCTCGGTCGCGCGATTCGCGGCTCCTTCCTGCTGGCTCCAGGGCTCCTGCACCGCACGGGGCGCGCCGTGCTGCCGCGGCCGGGCGGCGATCGCATCGGCCGACGGCGCATCGACACCCACCTCCACGCGCTGCGCCTGCTCGGCGCCCAGGTCGAGACCCGGGAGCGCAACTACCACCTCCGCCTGGAGGGCCGCTTCCGCGGCACCGACATCTTCTTCGACGAAGCGAGCGTGATGGCCACCGAAAACGCCGTGATGGCGGCGGCCGTCGCCGAGGGACGCAGCACCCTCTCGAACGCCGCGTCGGAGCCCCACGTCCAGGGGCTGTGCCACTACCTCAACTCCATGGGGGCGGGGATCACCGGGATCGGCACGAACTGCATCGTGATCGAGGGCGTGCCCGAGCTTCGACCCGCGACCCACCGGATCGGACCCGATCACATCGAGATCGGGTCCTTCGTGGCCATCGCTGCCATGACCGGCGGCGAGCTCGTCATCACCGACGTCGTCCCCGACGACCTGCGCATGATCCTGATGGTGTTCCAGCGCCTGGGCGTCGAGACCCATGTGGAGAACGGCCGCCTGCGGGTGCCCGCCAAGCAGGAGCTGGTGATCCGTGACGATCTCGACGGCGCGATCCCGAAGGTGGACGACGCCCCGTGGCCGGGCTTTCCGAGCGACCTCACCTCGATTGCGCTGATCCTCGCCACGCAGGCCGAGGGCACCGTGCTGATCCACGAGAAGATGTTCGAGAATCGGCTCTTCTTCGTGGACCGCTTGATCCCGATGGGTGCGCGCATCGTGCTCTGCGATCCGCACCGTGCCGTGGTCACGGGGCCGACCCGCCTGCACGGGGACACCATCACCTCGCCGGACATCCGCGCCGGGATGGCCCTCGTGGCGGCGGCGCTGTGTGCGGAGGGCCGCTCGGTCATCCAGAACGCCCACCAGATCGATCGCGGCTACGAGCAGATCGACGTCCGCCTGCGCGCCCTGGGTGCGGATCTGCACCGCACGCCCTAGGGCCGGCGCCGCGGGCACGCGGCGTCAGACCAGCAGGTTCTCCCGCAGCTGCTCGATGGCCTCGGGCGCCACCCGCGCCTTGCGGACCAGGTAGCGCTCGATGCCGCCGTGCTCCCGCTCGACGTGCTCGAGGGCGACCCGGATCACACCCGGCCGTGCCCCCATCAGCGCGGCCATGCCTGCCGGATCGCCACCGCGCAGCCGGACGAGCAGCTTCATCATCTCGATCCGCCGGCGCGTGGCGCTCTCGGTGAGCACGTAGTCCTCGACCACGACCTCCTCCGAGACGCCGAGCGCGCGCAGCACCAGCGCACTCATCACGCCGGTACGGTCCTTGCCGGCCGAGCAGTGGTAGACGAGCGGTCGTGCACCGGGGGCCGCGATGCGCTCGAAGACGGCTCCGAAGTGCGCGGCCTGGTTCTCGAGGAGCTGCACGTAGCCGCGCGCCATGAAGGCCTCGTCGAAGCCGCTGACGTCCCCGGCCTCGACCCGCTCGCGGATCCAGCGTGGCTGCATGGAGGCGTCCTCGACGGGGAAGCGCTCGTAGCTCGCGGAGTCCGGCAGTCGGTTCGGATCCTCCTCGACCTCGTGATCGCTGCGAAAGTCGCAGACCAGGTCGAGCCCGATGCCTTCGAGATAAGCGTGATCCGGCGCGGTCAGGGCGTGCAGGCCATCCGCACGGAAGACCCGGCCCCAGCGGACACGCAGGCCCCCCGCGGCGGGGTAGCCGCCCAGATCGCGGAAGTTCTGGGTGCCGTGGAGCGGCAGGATTCGCTCCGCGACCCGCTGAGGCGCGGCCTCTCCGACCCGGACCGAGAGATAGGGCCTTCGCGCGAGATCGGCTGCCGGAACCCGGATCGGTGCGCCGCCGACGGCGGTCAGGCCTGCGCCGAGCGGCTCGTCCGCGTCGGGATCGAAGCCGAGCACCACCTGGACCCGCGCGCCGGCCGGCGCGCCCAGGATCAGCAGATCGCTGCCGTCCCGACGCAGGAGCAGCTCCGCGTCGGGGGCCTCGGGGCGGGGGTCCATCGGTTCTCCAGGGTGGGCGCCCGGGCGCGGCGGAGCGGGCCGGCCCGCTGACCACCGTGGCAAGCCGCTGCGACCTCGTCAACCGCGCGAGCTCAGCGGGGTGCGTGACTCAGTCGTCGGCGGCGCCCCAGCGGTTCCAGTAGGTCACCTCGCGGGCGGGTCGCCGCGCCGCGGGCCGCAGCCGCGCGCCCGCCATGAAGCCGATCGGCAGGAGCACCGTCTGGGTCACGCCCGGCGGAATCCCGAGCGCGCTCGCCGCCTCGTCCTCGTGAACGAGGTGCAGCGTCGTCCAGGTCCCCCCGATGCCCCGCGCGCGCAGCGCGACCATCAGCGACCACGCGGCGGGCAGCACGGAGCCGTAGAAAGCCACGCGCATCGCGTTCGAATCCTCGAAGGGCTCTCCCTCGCTGCAGACGAGGATCAGCGCGGGCAGCTCCGCCAGCCGGTCCGCCAGGCCCCGCGCGGTCGGCTTGGGCCCGTCGTCCCCGGGCCGGGCTGCCGCGTAGCGCGCCATCGCCCGTTGGTAGAGCGCAGCCAACCGCGCCTTGGGCTCGGGTGCGTCGAGCACCAGGAAGCGCCACGCCTCGCGGTTGGCGCCCGTCGGCGCCTGCACGGCGACGTCGATGCAGGCCTCGATCAGCTGGCGAGGCACGGGCCGCTCCCAGTCGAGCTTGCGCCGCACCGAGCGGGTGGTGGTCAGCGCCCAGTCCACCGCTCGGACGAAGGAAGGCTCGCCGTCGTCGAAGTCGTCCATGCGCAGAGCGTAGGGCGGATCGCGGGGCTGGCCTCGTGCGGACCGCCCCGCTGCGGATCAGGCGAGGCGGGCGTGCAGGTCGCGAAGCAGGTCGGGGATCGCGACGCCATGTGGACAGGCATTCGCACAGGGAGCCGGGCAGGTCGCGCAGGGCGAGGCACTTCCGGCGATCCGCGCGTAGTCCTCGCGGGCCAGGGCCGGGTCGCCGTAGTCGTCGGCGTACATCCGGGTTCGCAGCACCTCGGGGATCTCGACCCCCGCAGGACACGATGAGACGCAATCGCGACAGCCATAGCGGCACTGGCTGCGCTCGGCACGGCGCGCGTAGCGCGAGAGGAGACCCGCGTCGGCCCGGTGGGGCGCGTCCCAGCCCGAGGCGCCGAGGTACTCGTCCACCTGCTCGGCGCTGCGCATGGTGATGATCGCGGCGTCGACGTGGGGATTGGCCAGGGCCCAGCGCAGGGCCGCCTGGGCGAAGGTCGCGCAAGCGCCCTCGTAGGGACGCATGTCGTTCAGACGACCGCCGCGCAGGGTCTTCATCGCGACCACGCCGACGTCCTGCTCCTTGGCCTTCGCCAGGACCCGCGGCAGCTCGGGCTGCACGGCGATGAAGTCGAGCCGGCTGGTGAACTTCTGCACGAAGGAAGGGTCCTGGCCGAAGTTGTACCCGACCAGCACGACGTCGAGCAGGTCGTGATCGAGCCCGTAGTCGATGCACTCGACCAGCTGACCGCCGTGGCCCGAGAGACCTGCGAAACGGATCTTGCCCGCCTCGCGCGCCTTGCCCACGAACTCGGCCCAGGCCTCGTTCGCGATCCGGTCGACGTCGTTCACGGCGTGATTGAAGTAGACGTCGATGCGATC
>JAJDAR010000514.1 GCA_029261775.1 Deltaproteobacteria bacterium
ACCAGCCCGAGCACGACCGAGATCAGCAACGCGAGGCTGCCCAGGGCCAGGCTCACCGGGAGCGCGGGCAGCAGCAAGTCGAGCACGCTGCGCCCCTTGACCTTGAGCGAGGGGCCCAGCGAGCCCTCCGTCAGGAGCCGCTCCATGTACCCCTGGACGAAGGCGAGCGGGCTCTCGGGAACGCCGTACTGGGCGCGCAGGGCCATCTCCACCTGCGGGGCGATCGACTTCTCCTGGGCGAAGGGGTTGCCCGGCGCGAGGTACATGAGCCAGGTGGTGACCCCGATCAGCAGCACCAGGGAGGGCACCATGAACGCGAAGCGACGCAGGAACGCGGGCGGGGCGCGGAGATAGGCCAGCCCCCCCGCGACGATCGCGGCCGCGGCGCCGACGCCAGCGCCATACCCGACCCGCACGAAGACGAAGATCAACGCCGCGAGGAAGAGCGCACCCAATACGCGGGTCACGGGGACCGGCAGGAAGGCCAGCGAAGCGATCGCCACCAGTGCGAGCAGGACGCAGAGCGCTTCGATCACGGGGCACCTTCCTTCCAGAGCCCGCGCAGCGGATGCAGGCCCTGCAGGTTCGGCACCCGGCTGCCGTCCGGCTGCACGAGCTCGGTGTGGAAGCCCCCGACGGAGGGGCTCACGAGGCCACTGACGACGTAGAAGTAGATCGGGAGGATCGGAAGCTCGTCGTGCACGAGGATCCGCTCCGCCTCGCGCAGCAGGTCGAGGCGGAGCGCTGCGGCCCGCTCGCGCCGCGACTCGGGATCGGCGGCAGCCAACACCGCCGCGCGACCGGCGCGGATCCTCTCCGGATCCCCGAGTCCCTCGGCGAAGGGCCTGGCCAGGAATCCGTCGACGTCGGCCGCGGCCGCAACGAGTCGATCGAAGGTCGCATGGCTCCAGCCGGTCTGGTTGTTGCCTCCGTTCGTCACCCAGATGTCCAGGAAGGTGTTCGGGTCCAGGTAGTCGCCGATCCACCCGGCCCGGCCCAGGTCGAACTCGCCGGCCCGCATCGTCGACAGATACGACTGCCACTCCTGGTTGTAGGGCTTGACCCGGATGCCCAGGTTCCGCGAGAACTGGTCGGCGATCAGCTCGGCGATCTTCTTGTGGCTCTCGAGGGTGTTGTAGAGGATCCCGATCTCGGGAAAGCCGTCTCCGCCCGGAAAGCCCGCCTCCGCAAGCAATGCCCGGGCGCGTTCGGGGTCGAAGCGGATCGCACTGGGCGGCGGCTCGTAGCCGGGCACGCCGGGCGGCACCAGATGGCGGGCCGGCAGCTCGCCGCGGCGCAGCACGTCCTCCACCAGGGATCGGCGGTCGATCGAGAGGGCCAGCGCAAGGCGCACCCGGGGATCATCGAGGGGCGGTCGTCGGGTGTTGACGCGGTAGTAGTAGACGATGAATCCGGGATGGCTGTAGTAGTCCGGGCGTCCGCGCAGGGCGTCGACCAGCTCGATCGGATAGTCGGGCAGCCAGTCGACGTCGCCCGTCAGGTAGAGATTGAGCGCCGTCGTCGGATTCTCGATGGGAAGGGCATCGGCGCTCGGCAGTCGGATCGAGTCGCGCCCCCAGTAGCTCACGCTGCGCACCACGCGGATGCGATCGCCGACGCGCCAGGTCTCGAGCTCGAAGGGACCGTTCGAGACGATCTTGGCGGGCAGGAACCAGTCGCCCGCGTTGCCGGGCGCCTCGACGACCCAGCGGGGCACCGGGTAGCTGGGATAGAACGAGGTCAGCTCCAGGAAGTAGGGGATCGGCGCTTCCAGCTCGACGACCAGCGTCCGGTCGTCGCGGGCGAACACGCCCTCGTCCTGGCCGAAGTGCGCGCGGGCCTCCTCCGCCCTCGCCTCCCGGCGGGCGGCCTCGCGGGCGAGCGCCTCGGGCAAGCCGGCGAGCTCCTCCGCGGAGGGACCGTCACCCCGGGCGAGCAGGCGCTGGAGCAAGGGGTCGCGGGTCCCGCGCAGCCGGTCCGCCAGATCCTGCTCGGTGACGAAGCGCTGCCACGCGACCGCTCCGACCTCGCCTGCTCCGAGACTGGCGACCGCTTCGGCGATCGGCCCGCGCAGCGCTTCCGCCTGCGCCTCGTACAGGTTCAGGGCCCGCGCGTGGCGTACGCCGTGCAGGATGTAGGCGTACTCGCCTCCGTGCTCCGGCAGCTGCAGGCGTCGCCACGCGTATGCAAAGTCGTGGGCGGTGACGGGACGGCCGTCGGTCCAGCGGGCCGCCTCGCGCAGATGGAAGACGTAGGTCCGCCCGTCGGCGGAGACGTCCCAGCGCTCGGCTACGCCGGGCACCGGTCGCAGGCTCAGCGGATCCCGAAAGGTCAGCCCCTCGAAGATCGCGTCGGCCACGCGGCCCTCGGGCTGCCCGGTCATCAGCCCCGGGTCGAGGGTGGTCGGCTCGGTGCCGTTCACGAAGCTGAAGGCCGCCGGCTCCTGCAGGGCGCTGGGAAAGGTGAGCCCGATCGCGAGGAGGGGAAGGAGCAGGAGCCAGGCTCCATGCCTCACCCGCCTGCCCCCTCGATGTCGTCTCCGCCACCGGGCCGACCGTCCGGCCCGAGGCTGCGGAGCTCGAAGGAGTCGCCACTGCGTGTGTAGGCCCAGGCCCGGCCCCACGGGTCCCTCGGCACGCCGTCATCGAAGACCTCGTGCAGGCGCCAGCCTAGCTCGGAGAGCCGGACCGGGAGATCCCCGGTGGCCTCGCGGTGCGCGTGCAGCTCGCGGACCAGCCCGGCCTGCTCCGCGCGGGCCAGCTCTTCCCGGGGCTCCGGCCAGACGCGAACCAGGAGCAGCAGCAGCAGCGACGCCAACGCGACCGTCACGCCGCGCCGAACCCACGGCGGAGTCGCGACGTCCGGATCGACCGCGAGCCTCGCCGGAGGCCGCGCCCGCGCCGACACCGACGGAAGCTCGTCGGCGGCCCGCTGGTTCGCCGCGACGGCCTGCTCGCGGCGACGCTCGATTCCCGCCCGATCGTCCGGGGCCTGTTCGTCGACCAGGAAGCAGCGCACCTCGTGCCCGTCCGCCAGACGCACGGGCTCGGGAAGCTCGCTGCGACAGCGATCCATCACCGCGGGACAGCGGGTGTGGAAGCGGCAGCCGGGCGGTGGCGAGATCGGGCTCGGCACGTCGCCTTCGAGCACGATGCGTTCGGTGCGCCGGGCCGGGTCCGGCACCGGAATGGCGGAGAGCAGGGCCCGCGTATAGGGATGCACCGCATCGCCGAAGAGCGTCTCCGCGCGAGCCACCTCGACGATCTGCCCGAGATACATGACCGCGATCCGATCGGACACGTGGCGCACGACCGAGAGATCGTGGGAGATGAAGAGATAGGAGAGGCCGAGCTCGGCACGCAGGTCGATCAGCAGGTTCAGGACCTGCGCCCGCACCGAGACGTCGAGCGCCGAGACGGCCTCGTCGCAGACGATCAGCTTCGGCCCCAGGGCCAGGGCCCGTGCGATGCCGATCCGCTGACGCTGGCCCCCGGAGAACTCGTGCGGGTAGCGGTTCCTCCAGGCGCCGGGGATGCCGACCTTCTCGAGCAGGCTCACGACCCGCTCGTCGAGCGCCTCGCCCTTCGCGAGCCCGTGGACGGCCAGGGGCTCGCCGACGATGTCGCGCACCGTCATGCGGGGGTTGAGCGAGCTCATCGGGTCCTGGAAGACCATCTGGAGGCTGCGGCGCAGCTGCCGGAGCTCGCGGCCCGCCAGGCTGGCGAGATCCAGCCCGTCGAAGCGCACGCTCCCCGCAGTGGGCTCCTCGAGCCTCAGCAGGGTGCGGCCCACCGTCGTCTTGCCGCAGCCGGATTCGCCGACCAGGCCCAAGGTCTCGCCCGGCGCGATCTCGAAGGACACACCGTCGACCGCGCGGACCCGCCCGACCTCGCGAGAGAAGACCCCCGCGGTCACGCTGTAGTGCTTGACGAGACCCCGGACCTCGAGCAGCGGCTCCGTCGCGCTCACGGTGCCTCTCCGGGCTCGGCGGGGAACCAGCAGGCCACCAGCCGTCCACCCTCTCCCTCGAGCGGAGGCTCCTCGGCGCGGCAGCGATCCTGCGCCTTCGGGCAACGGGGATGGAAGCGGCAGCCCGTCGGCATGTGGCGGGCATCGGGCACGTTGCCCTCGATGGGAACCAGCCGCGCGGCTTCGCCGTGGGGGCGCGGCAACGAGCGCATCAGGCCGAGGGTGTAGGGATGCTGGGGCTCGGCAAAGAGCGCTTCCACCGGCGCCTGCTCGACGACCTTGCCGGCGTACATCACGACGACGCGATGCGCCGTCTCGGCCACGACGCCGAGGTCGTGGGTGATCAGCAGGACCGACATGTCGACCTCGTCCTGCAGGCGGCGCAGGAGGTCGAGGATCTGCGCCTGGATCGTCACGTCGAGCGCCGTGGTCGGCTCGTCTGCGATCAGCAGGGCCGGGTTGCAGGCCAGGGCCATCGCGATCATCACCCGCTGCCGCATGCCGCCCGACATCTGGTGGGGGTAGTCGTCGACCCGGGTCTCCGGTGCGGGAATGCCGACGCGGCGCAGCGCGTCGATCGTGCGCTCGCGGGCGGCCTCGGCCCGCAGGCCCTGATGGAGCTGGATCGCCTCGATGACCTGCTCGCCCACGGTGAAGACGGGGTTCAGGCTCGTCATCGGCTCCTGGAAGATCATCGCGATCTCGTTGCCGCGGATCTCGCGCATCCGGTCCTCGGTCGCCGAGAGCAGGTCCTCGTCGAGCAGGCGGATCTTGCCGCCGGCGTAGCGCCCCGGGGGCGTCGCCACGAGCCGCAGCACGGAGAGGGCGGTGACGGACTTGCCGCAGCCGGACTCGCCGACCACTGCCAGCGTCTCGCCGCGCTCGACCGAGAAGGAGACGCCGTCCACGGCGCGCACGAGGCCACCGTCGGTGTCGAACCAGGTGCACAGGTCTTCGATCGTGAGGAGTGCGGTCATGTCAGGTCCGCATCTGCGGGTCGAGGGCGTCGCGCAGCCCCTCCCCGACCAGGTTGAAGACGCTCACGACGAAGAAGATCGCGAGGCCGGGGGCGAAGATGAGCCACGGCTTCATCTCCAGGCGCCCCGCGTTGAGGGTCTCTCCCCAGCTCGGGACCGACAGGTCCCCGAGCCCGAGGAAGGCCAGGCTCGACTCGGTGATGATGGCCGAGGCGACACCGAAGGTCGCCGACACGAGCACGGGGCCCAGCGCGTTCGGCAGGAGGTGGCGGAAGATCACCCGCCAACGCGGCAGCCCGAGCGCGCGGGCTGCGAGCGCGTACTCGAGCTCGCGCTGCTGCAGGAACTCGGCCCGCACCAGCCGCGCCACGCCGGTCCAGCTCGTGACCCCGATGATCACCATGACGTGGAAGATCGACCGGTCCTGGACCAGCGCCACGAGGGTCAGGATCAGGAAGAAGCTCGGGATGCAGATCATCACCTCGATGAGCCGCGAGATGGCGACGTCCACCCAGCCGCCGAAGTAGCCGGCCAGCGCGCCCAGCACGATCCCGATCCAGACGTAGATGGCGACTGCGACGACACCGATCGTGAGCGAGATGCGCGTGCCGTAGAGCATGCGCACGAACACGTCGCGGCCCTCGAGATCGGTCCCCAACAGGAACTGCGGGCCGGGCGGTCGCACGCTGCGCTCGGGATCGGTCTCGCGGTAGTGGATGCGGCGCGGCGGGAACACGGCGGTCACCGGCTCGCCCGCTCGAATCCGCTGCGCCTCGAGCACCCGGTAGTCGACGATCGGCGCCTCGTGATGGAAGGGATTCGGCGCGCCGAACCAGGTCTGGGGAATCACCGCCGCAGTCAGGGCCAGGTGCAGCCCGATCAGCAGGGAGGTCGCGCGGAGGGTGAGGCGACCGCCGCGTCGGAGCAGCCACAGGGCCGCCGCGTAGGCGGGCGTCAGCACGAGCAGCAGGTTGAAGAAGATGTCCACGCCGTTCTCGAAGAGCAGGCGGTTGAACAGCGCCGCCAGCAGGGGAGAGCTGACGCCCTGCCCTTCGCTCCACAGGAAGGGCTGGTCCAGCGCGAGCAGGGGCGCCCCGATCGCGAGCCCGAACAGGCCCACCCCGCACCACAGCCCGAGCACGGCCGGGCGGTTCTTGGCGAACTGCTGCCGGACCAGGGCCCAGTAGCTGAGGCGCTCCGGCTCCGGGGTCATCGGTAGCGGATCCGCGGATCGACCAGCGCGTAGCCGAGATCCGAGAGCAGGATGCCGAACAGCACCAGCAGGGTCGAGAGCAGCTGGATGGCCATGATCACGTTGTAGTCGCGTTGGTAGATCGACTCGATCAGCCAGCGGCCCATGCCGGGCACGTCGAAGATCACCTCGACGATCACCGAGCCGCCGAGGATCGCCGGGAGCAGACCCGCCAGCAGGGTGATCACCGGGAGCAGCCCGTTCCGCACGGCATGGGTCAGGATCACCCGGCTCTCCGGCAGCCCCTTGGCTCGTGCCGTGCGCACGTAGTCGGAGCGGATGACGCCCAGCAGCCCGCTGCGCATGTAGCGGGAGAGGGCCGCGAAGCTGCCGTAGGTCATGCACAGGACCGGCAGCACCAGGTGCCAGGCCACGTCGCGGACCTGCGCGATCGAGGTGAGCTGGTCCGCGTCGGCCGACCTCCAGCCGCCGATCGGGAACCAGCGGAACGCTTCGATCGAGGAGCCCTCCGAGAACCAGAAGAGCAGGAGCGTCCCGACGAAGAAGCTCGGCAGCGAGTAGAGCATGAAGAGCCCGATCGTCGTCGTCCGGTCGACCAGGGAGTCCTTGTCGACGGCCGAGTAGATGCCGATCGGCAACGAGATCAGGTAGCCGAGCAGGAGCGAGGTGATCGACAGCGAGAGCGAGTAGCGGAGCTTGTCGATCAAGGTCGCCATCACCGGCTCCCGGGTGACGAGCGAGACGCCGAAGTCGAAGCGCGCGAGGTTCGCCCAGTAGCGGGCGAAACGGGTCTCGAGGAAGAAGATCCGCACCTTCTCGGCCGGGTCATGACGGAAGCGGTCGGCCACCTGCGCGTACCACGCGATCCATTCCCCGGCGACCCGCTGTTTCTCCGCCTCCGGCGCATCGAGGTCGTAGCGATAGCCGCGCAGCCGGTTGTTCTCCGCGCGTCGTGCCTGGTTCTCGGCGCGCCGCTCCGGGCTCGGCCGGGGCTCGAAGGGGTCGATCAGGGGTCGGCGCGCTGCCAGCCGCAGCCCGTAGACGGCCAGGTCGCGGATCTCGTCGTCCTGGCCGGCCTGCATCGCGGCCACGAGGTGCGGCACAGCGTAGGCGCCCCAATCCTCGATGCGCTGCTGGGCGCGCACGCGGTCTCCAGGGGAGGCGCCATCGCGTCCGGCGATCTCCCGAAGCGCCTGCTCCACTTCCTCCTGGGTCAGCCAGATGCGGGTG
This sequence comes from Deltaproteobacteria bacterium, assembly GCA_029261775.1. Taxonomy (GTDB): domain Bacteria; phylum Myxococcota_A; class UBA9160; order UBA9160; family UBA6930. Next base: position 7,390 of record JAJDAR010000514.1, read on the forward strand.
TTGAAGAGCACGGGGCGGTCGAGCCCGAACTGCTCGCGGAAGATGCGGTGGGACTCCTGGGTGTCCGCGCTGCGCACGTCGGCCGCGAGATCGCTGGCCTGCTGATTCCCGCCCGGATGCCCGGGCGCCAGGTTCAGCACCAGGAAGACGACCAGCGAGATCCCGAAGAAGGTCGGGATCATCAGCAGCAGCCGTTTCAGGACGTAGGCGCGCACCCCGCCTCAGACCTCGCTCTGCACCCACCAGGAGGAAGCCCGGACGAGCGGACGCGTCTTCGGAAACACCACCCGCCGCACCTTGTCCCACCAGGTGTAGTAGCGCTCGCGCACGTAGAAGAAGGTGTAGGGCTGCTCGTCGTGGACGATGCGGTGGAAGCGGCGCGCCAGCTCGTGGCGCTCGGAGAGATCGAAGGTCACCCGCAGCTTCTCGATGATCTCATCGGCCTCGGCGTTCCGGAAGCCGACCATGTTCGAGCCCTTGGGCAGGTCCGCCTGGGTCGAGTGCCAGATCTGGAAGAGGTCGACGTCCCAGCTGGTGGCCCAGCCCCCGGTGAAGGCATCGAACTCGCGCTCCTCCATGCGTTTCTGCATGAGGCTCCACTCGGCCTTGTCGATCTTCATGCGCACGCCGACCTTGAGCAGGTCCTCCTTGAAGATGTTGGCCAGCGAGTCCATCTCCTTGCTCGACGCGTAGATGAGCAAGGTGAACTCGAAGGGCTGGCCCTCGCGGTCGACCAGCCCGTCTCCGTTCGAATCCGTCCAGCCCGCCTCGGCGAGCAGCGCACGGGCGCGATCGAGGTCGTAGGGCCAGGGCTCGAGCTCCGGGGCGTTGTAGGGGGAGCCCGGCACGTAGGGGCTCTCGGTGACCTGGCCCAGGCCGGCGAAGATGTGCTCCACCATCCGCGCCCGATCGAAGGCGTGGGTCATCGCCTGCCGCACCCGCTTGTCGGCGAAGGTCGGCTTGTCCGCGTTCCAGCCCAGGTAGAAGTAGCCGGGCGTGAGCTTGCGGGCCGAGCCCATGGCCTCGCCGACGAAGGGATTGTCGTCGGGCAACGGCTTGCTGGGGTCGTCGAGGTAGGGCTGCACCAGATCGCGGTACTCGGAGGGCTGCAGGTACCCGAAGTCGTGATGTCCCGAGCGCAGCTTCAGGAACTGCACGTTCTGATCCCCGACGATCTCCCAGACGATCCGCTGGATGGCGGGAAGCTCTCCGTGGTAGTCCTCGAAGCGCTCCAGCACGATGCGCTCGCCCGGCGAGTAGCTGGCGAAGCGGTAGGGCCCGCAGCCGACGATGCCCTTGCTGTTGTACCAGTGCTGGTTGAAGTTCAGGCCGAGCGTCTCGTCGGGAAAGCGATTGCCCTCCTCGTCGTGGGCGTAGAGGAACTCGGGCAGGGGTCCGATGCCGAGGGTCGACGACAAGGCCAGGTAGACCTTCTTCGACCAGCGGACCACCAGCGTGTGGTCGTCCACCACCTCCCAGCTCTCGAGATCCTGGTAGTAGCTCTTCGCGAAGCCGTTCTGGACCTGTGGGTCCTTCAGCATCTGGAAGAAGAAGGCGAAGTCGTGCGCCGTGACCTCATGGTCGCGGTCGAGCCAGGCATAGCGGGGATCGGAGAGGTCCACGCCCGAGGGCTTGTGCCACTTGACGCCCCGCTTCAGGTAGATCGTGTAGGTCTGCCCCTCGTCGGTGACCTCGACCCGCTCGGCGAGGATGCCGTGCCAGCGATCCGGGTCCGTGAACGACATCCGCCCGGCGATCGAATCCGAGACGTAGGACTCGAGCTCGGACAGGTCGGCCGCATTCTCGACCATCCCGTTGAAGCCCTTCGGGTCGCTCCGGGAGAAGAAGAGCGTCAGGGTGCCGTTGGTGTTCTCGGCGTCCGGGGGGATCTCGTCGAAGTCGTTCTTCGCCAGGAAATTCGGCAGGTCGGGGTGCAGCCAGGTCCGCGTGGAGGCCACCTGGTCGCCGTCCCCGCCCGCAAGCCCCGAGAGATCGCCGGCACCGATGGCCCGGTTCAGCTTGCGCAGCTCGCCGCGCACCCGGTCCGTGCCCTCGGCGAGCTCGCGGAACTGCGCCGACTGGCGGATCGCGCGCTGCTCCCGGTTGTGCTGCTGGAGCACCAGCACCAGCAGAAGTGCCGTATTCGAAACCAGGACCGCAGCCAGCAGTGCCTGGAACCATCCACCTTGACGCATGGCGCCTCTCACCCCCCCGGCGAGGATACTGGGTCGAGTCGGAACAGCCCGGACGGCAGCTCGGGATCGAGCTCCCACCGGCGAAAGGACACCTCGGCATGCAGGCCGACGCTTCCGAAGTCGAAGTGGACCTGCTGGGCGAAGCCCTCCGCCTCGCTGTGATCCGCGTAGGTCACGGCCACCTGCTCGTGCCCGCCGGTCCCCACGATGCGGACGGCCACGAGTCGCCCCGCAGCATCCAGGACCACGTCCTGGCCGCCCCCGGCGGCCCCGCGCCAGTGGAGGGCCAGCCGTCCGTCGGCGCCGAGGATCGTGCGATCGGGAGGTGGCAGATCGTTCGGCGGCAGACCGAGCAGTAGCGCCACCAGCTCCCGGCCGGCCAGCGGTACGCCCGCCACCTCGCCCAGCAGCTCGGAGGTCACCACCCCGCTCTCCACGCGCCCCGTCTCGGCCCGGTAGAGGTCGTACGCCTCCCCATCGCTCGCAAGCACTGCGACCCGCTGGCCCACGAGGCCCAGCACCTCCAGCCGGAGCCGCGCCGGACGCTCGAGGATCAGGAGATGGCGCGCAAAGCTCGCGCCCGCGGAACCGCTGAGACTCACCCGCGCGCTTGCCCGAAGCGAGTGCCGCGAGGCTTCGACGGCGCGCAGTCCCTCGAGCGCGCGCACGACGCTCGGATCGTCGTGTGGCAGCACGACGACGGCGGTGGGGACGCTTCGACAGGCCGTGACCAGGAGTGCAGCCGCGGCCAGCGCGACCGCGGAGCCGCGCGTCACGACCGACCCGGCTCCCGGCCGGAGACCGCACCGGTCACCGTGGTCCGGGCTCGTCTCGCAGTCACGGTCGTCCCAGCTCCCGGCGCAGACGCTCGAGCTTCTCGCCGAGGTTGGGCTGCTCGTTCGGGCGGGGACCGAGCTGCCAGGCCCGCTCGTAGAGCTCGAGGGCGCGCCGCTGATCGCCCTGCAGCAGGAACACGTCGCCCAGGTGCTCCGAGATCACCGGGTCGCCGCCGGTCAGCTCCGAGGCTCGCAGCAGCTCCTCCTTGGCGCGCTCGATCAGGCCCCTCGCGGCTTCGTGGCGGCCCGCCTCGACCAGCGGCCGGGC
>JAJDAR010000515.1 GCA_029261775.1 Deltaproteobacteria bacterium
GGAGTGCGGCTCGCGCGGCTCGCGGTTGCGGAGCCATTCCCCCATGAACCATTCCGAGCTCGCCTGGGAGTTTGCCGAGGTCTTCGACGATCTCGCGACCGACCAGGTGAACGAGATGCTCGCGAAGAACGTGCCGCTCGAGACTCTCGAGTTCTTCACCAGCTACTGCGAATCCTTTGCGCAGGCAGAGGGGGTGGACGCAGAGACGAGCCGCCGTCTGCCGAACCTGATGCTGGTCGGGTATCTGCTTCGCGTGCTCGAGGATCGCCTCCTCGACGAGCCGGGCGACGAGTCTGGCGACGAGTCGGCCTGACGCGAGGCCAGCGTGTCCGACGATCGACGAGAAGTGCGCACCGAGGCGGCGCCGGCGCCCGTCGGGCCTTACTCCCAGGCCATCGTCCATCAGGGCCTGCTCTATGCGTCGGGCCAGATCCCGCTCGACCCGAAGACCGGCAAGCTGGTCGAGGGTGAGATCGAGGCCCAGGCGGAGCAGGTGTTCGCGAACCTGCGCGCCGTGCTCGAGGCCGGGGGCTCTTCGATGGACCGGATCCTGCGGGCCTCGATCTATCTGACCGACCTCTCGCTGTTTCCGCGGGTGAACGAGGTCTACGCACGGCAGTTCGGCGCGGGTCCGAAGCCCGCGCGCGCGACGGTCGGTGTCGCATCGCTGCCGCTGGGCGCCGGGATCGAAGTCGACGCCATCGCCGCGTTGCGCGACTAACGAGCGTCCCCGAAGCCCGCATCGCCGACCGGACTTCGGGTCGGGGGCGCGCCCCGGGCGATCCAGTGCAGGTTGAGCCCGTTCACCGTCGCGTGGGCGACGATGGGAGCGACGAGCGATCCCGTCGTTTCGAAGAGCAGGCCGAACACGGCGCCAGCGAACGCGGCGAAGACCGACCAGACCCGCAAACCGGGCCTTGGCACGAAGTGCGCTGCCCCGAACAGCAGACTGGCCATCAGCAAGCCGACGCGAGGCTGCAAGGCGCCGCGGAACAGGATCTCCTCGCCCGCCCCACTGGCCAGCGCGAGGACGGCACAGCTCCAGGGCGCGAGCCCGCCGACGACCTCTGCCAGGGCCTCGTGAAGGGTGCGGCCGGCGGCGCTCCGCCGGGTCCAGACCCGCGAGCCCCAGACCAGGACCAGACCGACCGCCAGGCCCAGGGCCGCAGAGACCAGCAGACCGAACCGGGCGCCCCCCTCGGCACTCCAGGGACCGACGCCGTCCACCTGCACCCGCCAGAACCAGCCGGCGGCGGCCAGGGCGGCGTAGAAAGCGACGGCCATGCCCGTCGGAAATTTGACCGGTCCGGATCCGGCTTCCCCCCGGGGGCCAAGTTCCGTGGCAGGGGTCATGGTGGATGGGTAGCCTTCCGATCAGTGAGGCGCCCTTCCCGGCCATCGCGCGCGGGACGGGCGCCTTCGCTGATTTCGGATGGTTTTTCGAAGGCTTGCGCATCCCCGTCCCCTGGTCACCAGAGGCGGGTGAGTCTCGCAGCCTCACCCGCAGGGAGTTGACGTCGGTCATGAACGATCGCGTCCCGATGACGCCCGAGGGGCACGCGGCGCTCCAGCAAGAGCTGAAGAAGCTCAAGGCCGAGGAGCGCCCGAAGATCGTCAAGGAGATCGAGCTGGCCCGCGCCCACGGCGATCTCTCGGAGAACGCCGAGTACCACGCCGCCAAGGAGCGTCAGGGCCACATCGAGGGCCGCATCGCCATGCTCGACGACAAGCTCGCCCGGGCCCAGGTGATCGACGGCCGCGGCCAGGGCACCGACCGGGTGAGCTTCGGCATGACGGTCGTCCTCTCGGACGTGGATTCGGGTGAAGAGGTCTCCTACCGCATCGTCGGAGAGGACGAGGCGGACGTGACCCAGGGCCGGATCTCGATCACCTCGCCGATCGCGAAGGCCCTGATGGGCAAGGAGATCGACGCCACGGTGCAGGTCCAGGTGCCCAAGGGGACGCGCGAGCTGGAGATTCTCGAGATCCGGCGCGACCCCCCCGGCTGACGCGTGCGCTCGCTCCAGTTCAAGTTCAGCGCCCTGGTCGTGGCCCTGCTCGTGCTGGCGGGTCTGGCGCTGACCTGGATGGCGACCCGTCACGAGCGCGCGGCGCTGGAGGCCGAGGTCGCCAAACGCGGCCTGGCCTTCGCGTCGAACCTCGCCGAAGACGCCAAGGAGCCGCTGCTGGCAGAGGACGGGCTCGCCCTCGAGGTGCTCGTCGGCCACGCCAGCAGCGAACCCGGACTGGTTGCGGCACGTGTTCTCGACCGGCACGCAGTCGTCGGGGCCTCCCTCGACGCCGACGAGGCCGGTCTGGTCCTCGACATGCAGACCGAGGGCGTGACCGGCCCGGCCGCGCGCCGGCTGGGCCACCTCCTCTGGATCGCCGCACCGGTGGCCTACAGCGACGTGCGAGTTGGAGAGGCCCAGATCGCCCTCGATCTCAAGATCCTGGTCGATCCCGTCGTCGCGGAGAGCCAGAGGCAGCTGTCGTCGGTCGCCCTGGCGATCCTGGTCCTCGGCGTCGTCGGCGGGATCGGCTTCGTCGCGCTGCTCGTCGGGCCGATCCGACGGCTCCGGGCCGGCGTGGAGCGCCTGACGGAGGGCGATCTCGCGACTCGCGTGCCGCCCACCTCTCTCGACGAGGTCGGAGAGCTCACCCGCGCGTTCAACAAGATGGGCGAATCGCTCCAACAGAAGGAGCGGATCCAGAGCGCCTTCGGACGCTACGTCAACGACTACGTCCTGACGACGCTGCTGGAGGGACCCGAAGGCGACCCCCTCGAGGGTGCGGAGCGCGAGGTCACCATCCTGTTCGCCGACATCCGCAGCTTCACGCGCCTCTCCGAGGGCCTGAAGGCCACCGACGTGGTGAGACTGCTGAACGAGGTCTTCCAGCTCGCGAGCGACTGCATCCTCGCCCGCAGCGGCACGATCGACAAGTTCATCGGCGACTCGGTGATGGCCTACTTCGGCGCGCCGGTTCCGTGCGAGGACCATGCCGCCCAGGCCGTGCAGGCGGCGATCGACATCGAGCAGGCGGTCGCCGAGC
>JAJDAR010000516.1 GCA_029261775.1 Deltaproteobacteria bacterium
GACGGCCTGACGGCGTTCGAGGAAGGACCGCTGCTCTTCGAGAAGGACATGCGGCATGCGGGGCTGCTGCTGCGCGGCAAGACCCTGTACGTGTTCTGGACCCGCGTCGGCGAGGCACCCGAGCGCATCCTGCTCTCGACGATCGACGTGTCCGGCCCGTGGGAGGGCTGGAAGGAGAGCGCCGCCACCGAGATCCTGCGCCCCGAGCGCCCTTGGGAGGGCGCGGACGCCCCGCTCGAGCCGTCCATACGAAGCACCGCCTACGGACAGAAGAACCAGCTGCGCGACCCGGCCATCTTCGAGGAGGACGGCCGCACCTACCTGCTCTACGCGGTGGCCGGCGAGAGCGGGATCGCGATCGCAGAGCTGCACTTCGAAGGCGACGAGCCGGAGTAGCCCGCCCGGTCTCAGTCGAGACCGGGCGGACGGCGCTTCCAGAGCCCCGTCGCCTGCTGGTAGGCGTAGGCGACCTGCAGGACCCCGAAGTCGTCGTGGTGACGGCCGACGATCTGCACGCCGACCGGCAGACCCTCGGGCGTGAAGCCGCAAGGGACGGAGATGGCCGGGTGCCCGGTGAGCGACACGAAGCAAGCGGACTTCATCCACTCGATGTAGCTCCGCATCGGCACGCCCTCGATCTCGTCGGGATGGGGAACCTCGATGTCGAAGGGCGGCACCTGGTTGACGGGCAGCAGCAGGAACTCGTGGCTGCGCAGGAGCTCCGCCAGACGGACCTGCAGGCCGGTGCGCAGCCGCTCCGCCCGGCTGATCTCGTCGCCGCTGAGCGCCCGCCCCTTGCGCACGTTCCACTGGATCGTGTCCTTGAGGCGAGCGAAGCCGGCCTCGGACAGCGAGGCGAAGGACGAGGCGAAGGTCCAGGCGCGCAAGGTCTGGAACGCCTCATCCGCCCCGGACCAGTCGATCCCCTTCCGCTCGACCTCGATGCCGATCGCCGCGAAGCCCGCGAGGCCTGCTTCGAGGACGGCGGCTACGCGTCGATCGACGGGCAGGCCGCCCAGATCGGGATCGAACGCGACCGAGGTGCCCGTGAAGTCGCGCTCGAGCGGCTCTCCGAAGCGGACGCCGGGCGTTTCGAGCGAGAGGGGAGCGCGGGGATCCGGTCCCGCGATCGCCGAGAGCAGCAGCGCCGTGTCCTCGACCGTGCGCGCCATGGGACCGAGGACGGGCAGCGTGTCCCACGCCATCGCAGTGGGCACGCTCGGCACCCGCCCCGGGGACGGCCGCAGCCCGACGACGTTGCAGAAGTTCGCCGGATTGCGGAGCGAGCCCCCCATGTCGCTGCCGTCGGCGATGGGCAGCATGCCGGTCGCCAACGCGACGGCGGCACCGCCACTGCTGCCGCCGCAGGTTCGGCTGGGATCCCAGGGGTTGCGGGTCGCACCGAAGACCGGGTTGAAGGTCTGCGAGCCCGCCCCGAACTCGGGCACGTTCGTCTTGCCGATCGTGATCGCGCCGGCCCGGCGCAGCCTCGTGACGATCAGGTCGTCCTCGGTCGGCACGTGTTCCGCGAGCAGCGGCGAGCCCGAGGTGCTTCGGATGCCGGCCGTCATGACCAGGTCCTTGTGGGCGATGGGCAGCCCGTGCAGCGGACCGAGCGGCTCGCCGCGCGCCTGTCGCTCGTCGGCCTCGGCGGCCCAGGCCCGGGCCTTCTCGGGCACGAGCGTGACGATCGCGTTCAGGGAAGGGTTCAGCTGCTCGATCCGGGCCAGATGGGCTTCGAGCAGCTCTCGCGCCGAGAGCTCGCCGCGGCGCACGCGACATGCCAGCTCGACGGCGGTGAGATCGCAGAGACCGGAATCCTGAGTGGTGCTCGAGGCCATGACCGCAGTATGCCGCCTCCGGTGGGTTGCACGCCGTGCGAGCGAGGACCCCTGCGATAGCCTCCTGAGATCGCCCGGCAGGAAGGGACCCCATGATCGGCTACGTCACGCTCGGAACGAACGACCTCGGAAGGGCTGCGGCCTTCTACGATGGGCTCGCCAAGGCGATGAACGCGACCCGCCTGATGGAGACAGACCGGTTCATCGGCTGGGGCCGGGGAACGGACCAGCCGCTGCTGATGGTGTTCATCCCCTACGACGAGCAGCCCGCCACGGTGGGCAACGGCGTCATGGTCGCGCTCCAGGCGGAGAACCCCGCCGAGGTGGACCGGCTCTTCGCCCGGGTGATGGAGCTCGGAGCCACCAGCGACGGCGACCCCGGAGCGCGCGGAGGCGGCTTCTACGGCGCCTACTTCCGCGATCTCGATGGCAACAAGCTGAACTTCTTCTGCTTCACGGCGGCCGAGTAGCACGGAGGAGCCGGTTTCGGAACCGACCTCCAGGCTTCGAACCTGAGGGTCGGGGGTTCGAGTCCCTCCCGGCGTGCCATTTCTCCCAATGATCTTGGGGACTTCCAGGCCCCCTAGCATCGGCGCCTTCCGAGGTGGGGGGAGACTGGGGGGACTCCAGCCGGGCGAGGAAGTCCGCCGGAACCTCGTCGGGTCCGAGGATCATCGGCGCGCGGTAGATGTCCCCACCGGCCCAACGCGCGTAGTGCCGCGCAGTGACCGCGACGTCGGCATGACCGAGCTGCTGCGAGACATAACCCAGCTGGACTCCGGCCGTGAGCAGATGAGAGGCGTAGGTGTCCCGGAGATCCTTGAGCGGGCGGTGCTCGAACCCTGCCCGCTTCAGGGTCTTTCGCCACTCGCGCTTGCGGAAGCCGGAGGGGTCGACCCCCTCCATCACATACGCATCCGGCCCCGGCTCGAAACGATCGCGGTACAGGTCGGCGAGCACCAAGCGAAGACGCATCGAGAGAGCAACGCGCCGCGCCCGGCCACTCTTCGGGAGCCCCACCGGGCCGCCGCGCGAGCGGGATCGCTCGACGACCAGCGCGCGGCTCCGGTCGTCACGGTCCCCGCCCCATGCAATCGAGCCCCAGGTGAGCCCGAGGGCCTCGCCCACGCGCATTCCGGCATCCAGGAGCAGGAGAACGAAGACATGGGCCACGGGGCCTTCGTCGCGGGCCGCGGCGACGAGGCGGTGAAGGTCTCCAGGCTCTTCGATGGGGTGAACCGAACGACCGGGCTGCGTCTCCGCACGTCCCTGCTTGGTTCGAGTGTGGCGCCGGAGCATGGCCCTGAAGGCCGGCACCGGCGTGTCCTGAATTAGGCCGAGGTCGAGCGCATAGCCAAAGACCGCCGCCAGTACGTCGACATAAGAGCGGCCAGTCTTGGTGCTGAGCCCGCGACCTTGGATCTCGGCACCCCACCACTTCCGCAGCAGGGGCGCATCGATCGCGTCGAGGGTGAGATCCCGAAAGAACCCTAGGGGGCCATTGTCACGCAGATAGCTGGTCCGGTCGCTGCGGGTAGAGGGAGCCAGGTGCTCGGTGTCTTCGGCCACGTACCGCTTCGCGAAGTTCGCGAAGGTCGGCGTCGCAACTAGCTGCGCGGAGTGACGATGGATGCCCCGGCGCTCTTCGAAGGCATCTCTGACAGCGGCCGCGAGTCCCCAATCGGCCGTCTCGGTGGAGAACCGAATCCGGCGGCCACCGACCACGCGCTCGTAGTAGATCGCACCCCCGCGCGCGGTGAGGTTGCGGTACCGGCGCCCTTTCGGCCGGGCCTTCAAGCGTTGCTCTTCTGCATCATGATGATCTGGACTGGTGACCGACAAATGTTGCCGGGTTGAAGGCGTCGATTCGGGGAGAAGTCCCAGCACCGCTCGTAGGTCTTGGTGGTATTTTGGGCGATGAACACCATCGCATCCTCTCGGTTTTGAAGCCCCATCTCCAAGGCGACCTCGACCCCGCTCTCTATCCACTCGTGCTGATCGGGCTTGGGGATGTACCAATATTCTCGCCTAGGCGTCCCCGGCTTCGCACCCGAGTCGAGCCGTGGTAGATCAAGGACCCCGCTCCAGAACTCGTCCACCATCCACTCGAAGCACGTCGAACGGGTTCGCTTCCTTCCAGTGACTGGAGACTTCCCGTGGTGCCAACGAAGCCAAGCCACGGCCTTGTTGACCTCTTTTCTCTGGTGCTCCGTAAAGAGGAATATGCGTCTCTCCTCTTGCGCCGCGCTCTTGTTGTACATCGTGGTGTTCATCTTCTTCTCCATGTTCAGTTTTCTCTGTCTCTCCTTGTCCTTCTGGATCTCTCTGGATCTTGGTTCTCCTGGAAGCCGGGACGGCCCGCGCAGCGGGCCGGTCCCGGTACCCCTCCCATTTATCCAACTAAGGAGGGGTACCTAACCCGGGGTTTTCCGTTCTGGATATCTGTTCTCGATGTCTCTTCTAATGCTTGTCCGATCTGTCGGACATCCGGGCGGCTACTCCGCCGGAGATCCGGAGGCGGATTCATCGGACATCGCCTCGTCCCATTTGGGGCCGGCGGCGACGTGAGTGACGAGTCGGATGTGCGAAACGGTTTCGCCCCCGTAGTAGTGCGAGCGATGGGGTTCGACCTCCACCACCTCGGCATCTTTCAGCCGCCTCAGTGCGCCGTCGTACTGGTGCCGCGAGATCGCCACGTCTGCGCAGAGCTGGGCGCGCTTGCGTACCAGCCAGAGCCGACCGTTTCGCCAGTGCTCTGCGCGCGCGTACCAGAAGCGGAGCTGATAGAGGAGTTGTGCGGCCGCCAGCCCCCCACCGAGAACATGCGCCGCTCCGAGCGGCGCGAGCTGCGCGTTCTTGCTCGCGGCGTTCGTCGCGGCGACCGCGAGTTCTTTCGTCGGGCGGAGCAAACCGGATCGAATGACCTCGGCCTTGTGGAGTCGGCCAAGCGCCGCCCAGACTGCCTTCGGCGTGTGCCCCGAAAGTGTGATCTCGTCCGCATTGACGACCGTGCCGGAGACGTCATGCAGATTGTCCAGCCCCAACGCGACGTGACTCGCGAGCGGCGCGCCGTGGACCGAGAGCTGCTCGGAGACACATTCCAAGACCTCCAGATCCAGTTCGCCCAAAGCGCCACTCATCCCAGGCCCTCGACCTTGGCGAGCACATGCTCCACGTGGGCACTCGAACCCTGCGCGGCGGGAATGCGGGTGGATCGAATCCAGACCTCGAACTCGGTCGCGATCACCCGAGGCCAGGCACCTCCCGCTCGATAGACGGGGAACTCGCCGGATTTCGCTGCGCGACGGACCAACTTGGCGCCGAGTCCGTAGCGCCGAGCGGCTTCGGGGAGGGTCAACAGTTCATTGAGGTTGGGTGCACTCTGCGCCATCTCGTGACTGTGTACGGGGACAGTACGAGAGATGCCTGGGCATCCCGTGTCTGGAATGCCCTTGAGCGATGGAGCCCTAGGTCCGCCTAGTAGGGCCAGCCGCTGGGAAGGCTTTCGAGGTCAGGGAGGAGACCGAAATCCGCCCCAGCCTCGCCCTCGGTCTGAATTCGTTTGCGCTCGCGACGCAGCTTCGCCTGCACAGCGCCGGGACTCGTCGAGAGAATGTCTGCGAGCGTGTCGACCGCCGCTTCTGGCGTGAGGGGCCCTTCTATCTCGTCGGAGATGTCCGGCGATTCAAGGGTTGGCCACTCAGGAGCCACCATGAAGTGGCCCTCGGTCGTGGTCATCACTACGTACATCTTCGCCAGGTTCAGCGGGTATCGAGCACTCGAAGCCTGCCCGCCCTCGTCCAGCCAGTCCATTTTCCGGGCCGCTTCATAGACGCGGTCCCTCTGGCTTCCCCCTTCAGGGTTCCGCACAAGCTCTGCGCAGATGTCGTCCATAGCTTGACGTTGTTCGAGATCGAGTTCGGCGATTGGGAGGCGGACTGCATCGGAACACGCCCTTTGAAGAACCTCCATCTCCAGTTCTGACAACTCCAAGGAGTTGGGGGGGTGACCGGATTCTGCGGATGCCAGCTTCGCAGCGACCTGCTGAACTTGCTGGGTCCAGGCGGCTACCTCCTCAGGATTCTGGGGGTCGGGCGGAATCAGCAGGCGATTCTTGAGCCAGCTCATTGGGACGAAGGTATCGGGGATCTGTCGGCGGCGGGGCCGCTCCGCCCTCTTGAAGCGCCGAAGTGCAACTAGTTGCAATGAAATGGACCTTTCCGTGGCGCTGCCCCTAGAAAAGGGGGAGGACATGGTCAGGTTTACAGTCTGGTCGGGAGGCAACCCCGCTCTACCGACCAATCCTCGCGGCACCGATGCTTTCTGCCCCGCGGCCCCTCGGCTCTTGGGCCGGTTGAAGCTTCCCCCGGTCACTGGGTGAAGCGCCG
>JAJDAR010000517.1 GCA_029261775.1 Deltaproteobacteria bacterium
ATTCCGGACGACTTCGCCGTGCTCTTCCTGCAGGGCGGCGCATCCACCCAGTTCTTCCAGCTGCCCGCCACCTGGCTCGCCGAGGATGCGACCGCCGACTACCTGATCACGGGCAGCTGGGCGCAGAAGGCCGCCAAGGAGGCCCGGCGCTACGGCCACGTCCACGAGGCGGCCAACACCGAGGACCGCGACTTCGCGGTGATTCCCCGACCGGACGAGATCGCGTACTCCGACGCACCGACCTACGTCCACTTCACGTCGAACAACACCATCTTCGGCACGCAGTGGCAGGCCGAGCCGGCGATCCCGGCCGATGCCTGGCTCGCCTGCGATGCGTCGAGCGACGTCTTCTCGCGCCCGCTCGACGTGACGCGCTACGGCGTGCTCTACGCGGGCGGTCAGAAGAACCTCGGGCCCGCGGGCCTGACCCTCGTGCTGGTGCGACGCGACCTGCTCGACGCGCCGGTCCGCGACCTGCCGACCATGCTGCGCTATGCGGTGCACGCCGAGCAGGACTCCCTCTACAACACACCGCCCACCTTCGGCATCTGGCTGATGGGTCGCATGTTGCGCTGGCTCGAAGACCAGGGCGGGCTGGCCGAGATCGAGAAGCGCAACCGCGAGAAGGCGCAGATCCTGTACGACGTGCTCGAGGAGCCGGGCTTCTACCGTTGCACCGCCGGCGAGGGCAGCCGCTCGCTGATGAACGTCACCTTCCGCACGCCGTCGCCCGAGCTCGACGCGGCCTTCGTGAAGGAGGCCGAAGCGGCGCAGCTCTCGGGGCTCAAGGGGCACCGCTCGGTAGGCGGCATGCGGGCGAGCCTGTACAACGCGTTCCCCAGAAAAGGCTGCGAGGTCCTGGCCTCGTTCCTGCGCGACTTCGCCGCGCGCAACGGGTGAGCGCGGCGGCCGGCGATCGGCCGCGGCTGGTCGATCGCATCCCGCTCGGCGACGCCGACCTCCTCGATTCGGGCGCCATCCTCGACGCCTTCCTGGGCTGGGTGCGCGACTGCGGCATCGAGCCCTACGCGCACCAGGAGGAGGCGCTGCTCGAGATCGTCGCGGGCCGCCACGTCGTGCTCTCCACACCCACCGGCTCGGGCAAGTCGCTGGTCGCCCAGGGCATGCACTTCAAGGCGATGTGCGAGGGCCGACGCTCGTTCTACACGGCGCCGATCAAGGCGCTCGTCAACGAGAAGTTCTTCGACCTGTGCGAGATCTTCGGCCCCGAGAACGTCGGCATGCTGACCGGCGATGCGAGCATCAACTGGGCGGCGCCGATCGTGTGCTGTACCCAGGAGGTGCTCTCCAACATGGCGCTGCGCCAGGGCGCGACCACCGACGCGCCCTACGTGGTGATGGACGAGTTCCACTACTACGCCGACCGCGACCGGGGGCAGGCCTGGCAGATCCCCCTCATCAGCCTGCCGCGCACCACCTTCCTGCTGATGTCGGCGACCCTCGGCAACGTCGCGATGATCGCCGAGCGGCTGGCCGTCTACTCGGGGCGCGATGTCGCCGACGTGTACTCGGACCACCGCCCGGTGCCGCTCGAGTTCGAGTACCGCGAAACGCCGCTGCAGGAGACGGTCGAGAACCTGCTCGAGGCGGATCGCGCGCCGGTCTACGTCGTGAGCTTCACCCAGCGCGAGGCGGCCGACGTGGCGGGCTCCTTGACCAGCGCGCGGGTCTCGAGCAAGGAGGAGCGCAAGGCGATCGCCGAGGCGACCATCGGCCAGCGCTTCGACACGCCCTACGGCAAGGAGATGAAGCGCATCGTCTCCCACGGCATCGGCATCCACCACGCCGGGCTGTTGCCGAAGTACCGGCTGCTCGTCGAGCAGCTCTCGCAGCAGGGCCTGCTGAAGGTGATCTCGGGGACCGACACGCTGGGCGTCGGAGTGAACATCCCGATCCGCACGGTGCTCTTCACCAAGCTCAGCAAGTACGACGGCCAGAAGGTCCGGATCCTCTCGGTCCGCGACTTCAAGCAGATCGCCGGGCGCGCGGGGCGCAAGGGCTTCGACGACCGCGGCTGGGTCGAGTGCCAGGCCCCCGAGCACATCATTGACAACAAGCAGTCGGTCCAGAAGAAGAAGAAGAAGAAGGGCGGCGGTGGCAAGGCGCCGCGCAAGCGGCCTGCGCCGCGCGGCTTCGTGGCCTGGAACCGCGAGACCTTCAAGCAGCTGGTCGAGCGACCGCCCGAGACCCTGACCAGCCGCTTTCGGGTGACCCACGGCATGCTGGTCAGCCTGCTGCAGCGCAGCCGCGAGCAGGCGGGTCCGCGCGGCGGCTACGGCGCGCTGGCCGAGCTGATCGCGCGCAACCACGAGCCGCCGCGCCGCAAGCAGCGCCTGCTGCGCGAGGCGGCGGCGCTGTTCCGGTCGCTTCGCAGCGCCGGCATCCTGCGCGTCGAAGACCACCGCGTGATCGTCGACGAGGAGCTGCAGCGGGACTTCTCGCTCCACCAGACCCTGTCCCTGTATCTCGTCGAAGCCCTCGACGCGCTCGATCCGTCGGAGCCGGGTTACGCGCTGGACGTGGTCTCCGTGGTCGAGGCGGTGCTCGCCGACCCGGTGCCGATCCTGCGCGCCCAGGCCAAGAAGGCGCGGGACGAGCTCTACGCGCGGCTCAAGTCCCAGCGCGTGCCCTACGAGGAGCGCCAGGCCAAGCTCGAGCGGGTCACCCATCCGCGCCCGCTGGCCGAGTTTCTCGAGGAGACCTTCCGCGTATTCGCCGCGCACCACCCCTGGGCGAGCCGCGAGGCGATCCGGCCGAAGTCGGTGGCCCGCGAGATGATCGAGCACTACTCGAGCTTCGACGACATGGTCAAGCGCTATGGCTTGCAGCGCGTCGAGGGGCTGCTGCTCCGCCACCTGGGCCAGGTGCTGCAGACGCTCTCGCAAGGCGTGCCCGACCCGGCCAAGACCGACGAGATCCATGAGGCCCTCGCGTACCTGCGAGCGTTGATCCAGAAGGTCGACTCGAGCCTGCTCCAGGAATGGGAGCGGCGGGTGCGCCCCGGTGCGCCCGCCCCGGAGGCGGCCCCGGTGCCCCTGGCGCCGAGCCCGACCCTCACACCCCGCGCCTTTCGCGCGCGGGTGCGCGCCGAGCTGCACGAGCTGCTGCGCGCGTTGGCCGAGGGCGACCTGGAGGAGGCGGTGCGCTGGCTGCACCCGGACGCCGAGGAGCCGTGGACTCCCGGGCGCCTGCGGGCGGAGCTGGCGCCCTTCCTCGAGGCCTGCCGGGAGGTGCGATTCGACGCCGAGGCGCGCCGGGCCCATCACACGAACCTGAAGGAGGCGGGGCCCCGGCGCTGGACCCTCCACCAGACCCTGCTCGATCCGGAGGGGGAGGGCTTCTGGGCTCTGGAGGGCGTAATCGACCTCTCCGAGGGCGAGCCTGGGGACATTCCCCTGCTGAGGCTCCAGGGGATCCGGGAGGATTGACCGGTCGTTCGAACCAGTCCGAGCCACCCGTTTGGGGTAC
>JAJDAR010000518.1 GCA_029261775.1 Deltaproteobacteria bacterium
ACGGGGACCGACCGGAACGGGGACCGACCGGAACGGGGACCGACCGGAACGGGGACCGACCGGAACGGGGACGGTGGTTTCATTGTTGCACCACCGCCCCCGAGAGGGATTCCCTTGGTGCGGTGCAACAATGAAACCAACGTCCCCGCCATCCCTCGTCCCCGCCATCGCTCCCCGTCGTGGGTCCCCGTGGGTCGCTTGGGTCTGTGTTCGGGTGCTCCTGCGAGGGCCGAACACCCCGGTCCTGCGCACTGCCTGCCGGTCGAAGAGGAGTTCTCGGCATCCAGGGTGGGTTTGCGTAACCTCGTGCGCTTCCCGGGGGACTCACCCGGGGCCGGGAGCTGCCTTCAGCGACCCGTCCGTCCCCCTTCCGTCCGGAGCCTCCCCGCATGAGCATCCTCCTCGAGATCCTTCTGGTCGCGCTGCTGGCGCTGGCCATCAGCCGCTTCGCCCAGGCGCCCTGGAAGGGCCGGCTGCACTCCGCGCTCAAGGTGTGGCTCACGGTCCGGATGGTGTGGCTGCTCTCCGTCTGGCCCGTGAAGCTCGAGGACGGGACGATCGCGCCCATCTGGCAGGTCGTCGCCGACACCGCCGCCCGCATCGACCCGACCATCTTCTGGACCTTCGTCGCGCTGGCGGTCGGGGTGAAGCTGATCGGCATCGCCAGCTCCATGCTCAGGTGGCAGCTGATCCTGCGCGGCCAGGGCATCGACTTCACCTTCCGCCACATCTTCGGAACCTTCCTGATCGGCCGCGCGATCGGCTTCTTCCTCCCGAGCACCGTCGGCCTCGACGCCTACATGCTCTACGACGCGGCCCGACTCAGCGGGCGCACCGTCGAGGTGACCGCGGGCAAGTTCCTGGAGAAGGTGATCGGCTTCTCCGGCATCTTCCTCTCCTTCCTGGTCGCACTGCCCTTCGGGATCGCCATCTTCGGGGAGAACGGCACGACGGTGGCCCTCGTCACCCTGCCCATCGCCTCGGGCGTGATCTTCGCCCTGATGGTGCTGCTCTGGTTCCCCGGCGTCGTGCAGTGGATCCTCGTCAACGTGCCGATCCCGGCGAAGGCCCGGCTGCAGTCGCTGGTGATGCGCGCCGCCAACGCGGCCGCCGCGTATCGGGACAAGAAACTGCTGGTCGTCTGGCTCTTCGTGCTGAGCTTCCTCGTCCACTTCACGACGGCGGCGATGTACTTCTTCACCGCCGTCGCCGTCGGAGCCGGCGAGCGGGCCGAGTTCTGGCCGATCGCCTTCGGCTCCTCGATCCAGATCTTCGCAACGGTGGTCGGGCCGACGATCGGTGGCATCGGCATCCGGGAGGCGGCGCAATACGCCCTGCTCGGCAACCTGCTGGGACCCGGTGCGGCCATCCTCTCGGCGAGCCTGGGCTTCCTGGCCGCCGAGGCCCCCACGGTGCTGGGTTTCGTGATCTGGCTGGTGCGCGGTGACGACTACCGACCGGAGGTCTGCCGCGTCGACGGCGTGCAGGTCGACTACGACGAGACCGCCAGGTCGGCCGTCTCGCTCCAGGGCCCGGCGCTGGGTCAGGGGTCGCTCGAGGTGCCCACGCACGACGCACCGCCCTTGGGAGCCCGCCTGCGCACGGGCGCCGTCTACGGCCTCGGCGCCGGCATCCTGGCCGGCATCCTCGTCGGCCTTCCGGAAACGCTGGCAATCGCGGCCGGTGGCTTCGGCACCGAGGCGCAGGTGCTCTGGTACGGGCCCTTTGCGTATGCCGTGGCCCTCGGCGGGCTCTGCCTGTTCGGCGGACTGGTGCTCGCCGTGCTGCCGATGGACGAGGACGAGGCGCGGGGCTGGACGCCCTCCCTCGCGCTGCTCGCGACCGCCGTGCCGATCGGCCTGGCCGTGACCGTCTTCCGGCTGCGCCGCGACGTCTACGAAGAGCAGATGCCGCCCACGGAGGTGCTGCTCGGCGTGCTGGGTGCCTTCGGCGTGCTCGCCCTGCTGCTCTTCTTCGTCGGGCCCCGGCTCTTCCGCGGCGGCCTCGGGACCCTCGCTCGACCGCTGCCGGCCCTGGGATTGCTCGCCCTCGTGACGGCCGGCGGCGCGCTCGCCACGCGCACGGTCGACCTGGTCGCGACGGGCGGCGGCGACCCGGCCGCCGTGCCCGCCGCACTACGCGATCGCCCCAACCTCATCCTCGTGATGGTGGACACGCTGCGCGCGGACCATCTCTCCTGCTACGGCGGACCGGTCCCCACGCCGAACCTGTGCCGCATCGCGAAGGACGGCGGCACGATCTTCGAGGGCTTCTCGCACGCGTCCTGGACCAAGCCGGCCACGGCGAGCCTGCTGACCTCGCTCGTGCCGACCAGCCACCAGGCCATGTCGAAGCCGGCTGCTTTGAACGACGACATCGACACGCTGGCCGAGGTGCTGCAGGCGCATGGCTACACCACTGGTGGCTTCGTCTCGAACACGAACCTCACCGAGAGCTTCGGCTTCGCCCAGGGCTTCGACGAGTACGTGTACCTGGGCCCGGACTACCTGTTCGGCGCCGCCGAGTCCTCCTCGAAGCTCGTGCTCTACCAGATCGCCCGGCGCGTCTGGTTCGCACTGCCGTTGGGGCTGCGCTTCGGGGACTTCTACCAGGACTCGGAGGTGGTGAACGCGCACGCCCTGCCGTGGCTGTCGCGGCACAAGGATGCGCGCTTCTTCCTCTTCCTCCACTACATGGATCCGCACGATCCCTTCTTCGAGCACCCGTACGACGGCTACGGGATCGCGCGCGCCTCGAACCAGCACCCCCCGGCCTCGCTCGCGGAAGAGATGCACCGGCTCTACAAGGAAGAGATCGCCTACCTCGACGGGAACTTCGGCAAGCTGATCGCCCACCTCGAGGAGCAGGGCCTCTACGAGGACAGCGTGATCGCCCTGGTCGCCGACCACGGCGAGGAGTTCAACGAGCACGGCGGTTTCTGGCACGGGCTCACGCTCTACGAGGAGCAGATCCACGTCCCCTTGCTGGTGAAGTGGGCCAAGGGCAAGCAGGGCAACGTGCCCGACGCCCGGGCCCACGTGGCGCGGCTGATCGACGTCGCGCCGACCCTGATCGCCCAGGGCGGCGCCCGCTCCCCCGTCGCAATGCAGGGCCGGGACCTCGCGATGCCCCTGGCCGATCGGCCGGCGGTCGAGCGAATGGTCTTCGCCGAGGAGAACCATGAGGGCAACGTGCTGCGCGCGATCCGCACGGAGCGCTGGAAGTGGATCGAGGCCAACGAGGGCAACCCGCGCGGCCTCGCGCCGAGCGAGCTGTTCGATCTCGTCGCCGACCGCGGGGAGACGACGAATCGCGTCGAGGATCAGCCCCAGAAGGTCGCCGAGCTGCGCGCCCATGCCGATGGGCAGCTGACCCTCGCGGAGAGCGGCCGGGTGGGCGAGGCCAGCCAGGCGCAGATCTCGAAGGCGGAGTGCGAGGCGCTGCTGGCCCTCGGCTACGTCGAGAGCTGTGACGAGGAGCCGACCGCGACACCCTGACCCCGCGGGGGCGGCACCACCGAACGCACGCGACGCTCCGGTGTCCCAACGGTTCGAAGACAGAGCCTCTGCCCCCACCCCCGCGACGCCGGGCGCCCGTCCGGTGTCGTGATACGCTCGACGGCCCGGTGGCGGCCGGACCGCGACGGAGCCCAGACCAACACGATGCGCGCCCTTCTCCTCCTCCTCCTTGCGGGCGGGCTGTCCGCGCCTGCGCTCGCCGAAACAGCGGGAGCGGCTGCGACCAGCGTTGCCCCTGCCCCCCGCGCTGCAGCACCGGTGAAGCTCGTCATCGACGAGCCCGCACCGGGCGCCCGCGTCGAATCCAGGATGCACATGGCCAAGGTGCAGGGCACGGCGGTCGCCGGCGGCGACGGGCCCCAGGGCTTCGACATCATGGTCGTGATCGACGTCTCCAAGTCCACCGAGACGGCCAGCGGGGCGGACGTGGACGGCGACGGTGAGGTCGGTGAGGACCCGAGCCTCGGGCTCTTCGCGCTCGGCGAGTTCCCGGAGGACGTCAAGTCCACGGACCCCGAGGACACGATCCTGCACGCGGAGGCCAAGGCCGCACTCACCTTGCTCGAGGGTCTGGATCCGCGCCGGGTTCGCGTGGGCCTGGTCTCCTTCTCCGGCGACTCCGATCCGGAGACCGGGCTGCGCCGGGGGCCCGAGTCGGGCGACGCGACCCTGCAGGTGCCTCTCACCGACGACTACGAGCAGGTGCGCGGCGCCATCGGGCGGGTGCTCGCCACGGGCCCGGCCGGCGCGACGAACTTCGCCGCGGCGATCCGGCTCGCGACCCGCGAGCTCGCGGGCATGTCGGGCAGCCAGAGCCGGCCGAACGACGGGTTCAAGAAGGTCATCCTCTTCCTGACCGACGGCTTCCCGAGCTTCCCGGCGGGCAACGCCGGCGTCCAGGATCCCGAGGACCTCGAGGCCGCGGTCCGCGCGGCCCGGGTGGCCCAGGCCGCGGGCATCCGCATCAACAGCTTTGCGCTCGGCACCAACGCCCTCACCCGGCCCAAGGCCGCGACCGAGATCGCGCGCGTGACCCTCGGCACCTTCACCCCGGTCGTCGAGCCCGCCGCGATCGTGGCGGCCCTGCAGTCGACCTCCTTCGCGAACGTCGAGGACGTCGGCATCGTGAACGTGACCACCAACGAGTACGCCCCGGACGTGCAGCTCCATCCCGACGGCAGCTTCGTCGCCTTCGTGCCGGTCCAGGAGGGACGCAACCGGGTGATCGTGAGCGCCGTCTCCAGTGACGGGGCGGAGACGACCCGCGAGCTGGTCTTCGAGTTCGCGGTCAAGGACTCGGGCGATCTGGCGCGCCAACGCGAGCTCGAGCGGCTCCGCCGCATGAACGACGAGCTCGCCCGCTACAAGCTCGCCAAGGAGATCACCCGCGAGCGAGAGCGCCGCGCCCGGATGGACAAGCTGCTCAGCATCGAGCGGGGCGACCAGTAGCAGGCCCCAGGGGCCCCAGAGCGGGGCGACCTGTCGCCAGGCCGGCACCTGAGCCCTGATCGCTCCCCTTCGCCCCCAGGCCGACGTGGTACGTTGGAGGCCGCCCCACGGGGAATGCCTCAGCAAACGGAAGGCGACCGGTCGAAGTCGTGGAACACGAGCGACTCCTCGAAGAGATCGCCTCGGGCAGCGAGGAGGCGCTGGTCGCCCTCTATCGCGCCTTCGAGGGGCGAATTTTCGCCTTTGCCCAAAGTCGATTGAACGATCCGGCCTTCGCCGCCGACCTCGTCAACGAGGTGATGGTGGAAGTGTGGAAGAAAGCATCGACTTTCGAGGGCCGCTCGGCGGCGTCGAGCTGGATCCTGGGTATCGCCCGGAACCGGCTGATGGACGAGATCCGGCGCCGAGGCCGACGGCACTTCGACGAGCTCGACGAGGCGACGCCCGATGAAGGACAGACCGATGCAACCGAAGCCCTGGCCGCGGCAGACGATGCGGGCCACGTGGAGGAGTGCATGAAGCGTCTGAACGAGGCACAGCGCGAGGCGGTCCACCTGGCCTTCTACGAGGACCTCTCCTACGCCGAGATCGCGGAGATCGCCGGCTGCCCGGAGGGCACCGTCAAGACCCGCGTCTTCCACGCCAAGAAGGCCCTGCAGCGCTGCCTGCGCGGCTTCGGGTTGGGACCGGCCGATGCCTGAAACGCCCGAAGGACGCCGCGAGGTCGAGGAGCTGCTGCCCTTCTACGTGAACGGCTCGCTCGGCTCCGCAGAGCGCGCCCGGGTCGAGGCGGCCCTGGCCGAGGACGCGGAGCTGCGCCTCGAAGCCGACTTCCTCGGGCGGGTGCGCGGTTCGGTAAAGACGAGCGCGCAGGATCAGGGTGTGGGGGCGCTCGGCGAGCGCCGGCTGCTGCGCACGATCCACCGCGATGCCCGGCGCGAGCAGGTCCGCCGCTTCGCGCGACCCGCCTTGGCCCTGGCCGCGGGTCTCGCGCTGGTCGCACAGACCCTGGTGATCGCCAACCTGATGCGCGACGACGCTGGCCTCGACACGCTCACCGGTCCGGCAGCGACCCTGCAGGTCCGCTTCGAGTCCGAGGCGCGGGAGTCGGAGATTCGCGAGCTGCTCCTCGAGCAGGGGCTCGTGATCGTCGACGGCCCGTCGGCCCTCGGCCTGTACCACCTCGCGCTCGAGGA
>JAJDAR010000519.1 GCA_029261775.1 Deltaproteobacteria bacterium
GGCGCTACCGCCGATCCTCGCCGCGAGCGCACCCGCGCTGCTCTGCCTCGGGCTGTTCCTGCTCTACAACACCCTACAGACCGGGGATCCGTGGCTGCAGCCTTTCGCGCGGTACGATCCGACCAATCTGGTGGGGCGCACGCCGACGTCCGAGGACTACGCGTGGGGCGTGTCCCACAACCTGGGCGGGCGGTTGCGCGACCTCAACCCCTGGCTTCCGCTCTCGGTGATCCTGGTGATCGTCCACTGCTTCCGCAACCAGGGGCCCCACGCGCGCACCTGGAGGCTGATGCTGCTCGGAGTCCTCAGCCTGCTCGGCGCCTACTTCTTCTTCCTCTTCGACCCGGGAAACGAATACGGGCCCCGATACCTCTTCGAGTCCGTGTCGTTGCTGCTCATCCTCACGGCCACGGCCCTCGTCCGCATGAAGAGGCTGGGGGTCGTCGTGTTGCTCGGCATCGTTGCATGGAACGCAGGGATGCTCGTGTCCCGGTCGGGGGAGATCGCCAGCCAGGTCGAGGAGCGGACCGAGCTCTACGAGACGGTCCGAGAGCGGGGGCTGTCGAACGCCGTCGTCTTCTTGAAGACCGGCTCGGGAAGCATGCCTCCAAAGGATCTCACGCGGAACGGCATCCACTTCGACCAGGCCGTGCTCTACGTGAGGGACCTGGAGCACAGGAACGAGCGGGTCCTCAGGATGTACCCGGGCCGAAGTGCCTACGCGTACGAGTACGACGAGGAGCAGGAAGCCGGCCGTTTGACGCCGCTTCCGCCACGGCCGTGATCGGATCGCTCGCGAACCCGATCACCAGGGGAGCCAGCTTCCGCTCTCGATCTCGGGCCCGAGCCGGTCCGCTTCCTGCCGAAGGCGCGCCGACCGTTGCATGATCTCCTGGACCCGCTCATCGCTCCAGCGCCGGCGGGTCCTGCGTGCGTCGAGAGCCAGTGCCCGCCGCCAGAAAGCTGCGGACTGATCCGGCTCGTCCTGCAGCGCCGCGACCACGGCCAGCGAGCTCAGCAGATGGGCGTTCTCCTGGATCTCGCGGGCCTGCTCGAGGTAGTGCCGCGCGCGGAGAAGCCGCTCCTGCGGCGCCCAGACGAGCGTGGCGAACGAGTAGAGGAAGCGACCGCGCGAGTGCAGGACCTCGAAACGCGCCTCGTCGTCGACTCCGAAGAAGCGAGCCACGCTGGCCTCGCCGCCATCGACCCCAGGCAGGACGAGCCCGCGCATGCGTGCGACCTCGCGGGCGATCAGGTCGGCGATGATCGTGTAGCCCTCGAGGGTCGGGTGGCAGTTGTCCCACATCCGCTCGTAGCCGACGAGCCCGTGGGGCGCCGCCGCCTCGAAGGCGGCCGCCGTGTCGAGCAGCGGGGCCCCGCGCTCCTTGGCGATCCGGCGAAGCGCCTCGTTCTGCGAGCTGGTTCCGCGATAGGGCAGGGCATCGAGGTCCCGTGCGAGCACGTAGTGCCTGCGAGCTGCAGCGTAGTCTTCCCGTGCGCGGAGCAGGTCCGCGAGGCCCAGATGGGCCCAGGCGAAGCCCGGCTCGAGTTCGAGGATCCCGCGCCACGCCTCCTCGGCGGCCGCCCCGCTCGAGCCGAACGCCCTGGCCGCCAGGGCTTCGACCGCTTCGCGATGGCCGGCATCGGCGAGCACCGACCGGTTGGGATCGAACGCGGCGGTGTTGGACGCGACCGTCGAGACCAGGATGGGAATCCCGCGCTCCTTCGAACGGTCGAGGATTGCCTCGATGTTGCGCTCGTAGCGTTCGAGGATCCCGCGCCTCCGGTCCGCAGGGAGCGGGTCGCGGTCGACCAGCTGGCGGTCGAGCTTGGAAAGGTCGTCGGGCTCGTCGATGTTCAGGAACTCGTTGTGGCCCGAGTACAGGAAGACCAGGTCCGCGTCGGATGGGACCGCTTCCAGGCTGCCCAACACCTGGCTCGAGGTTGCGCCCCGCCTTCCGTGGTTGACCACGACGACGGGCCTGCCATCGACCTCTCCGCCGAGCAGGTAGCTCGCGATCGAGGCTGCGTTGAGGTCCGGGCCATAGGGCTCCCCGTACGCCGTGGACCCGCCGAGGACGTGGATCTCGAACGGCTTCCGGCAGGAGACCTGGCAGGCGATCGCGGCGAGCCCGAGCAGGGCGAGACCGCCGAAGAGGATTCGTCTCGGTTGGCCCAGAGCGTTCCCCTCCTGCGCGTGGTCCCGGCAGCAAGCCCGCTCTCGCCCCGAGTGCGCCGCCCGCCGGGGTATGCTCGGCGCGTGGCTCGAGGCTCTCGGCGCGCAGGTATAGCCCTTCTCGGGGGCCGGCACTCCCGCGAGCCCCGGCCCGCGCGGGGCGACTGAGATGGTACGCCGGGCACTTCTCGCAGGGGTGTGGTTCGTGTTCGTCCTGCTGCTGGCGGAGCTCTCCGCCCGGCTGTTCCTGGTGATCTCCTTCGACGCGTCGCTGCTGGATCCGAGGACCGCGATCCATGGCCCGTACTCCTACCTCGAGGACCTGGTCGAGGAGAAGATCGAGCAGCACGACGAGCGCCTCGACGTGCTGCTGCTGGGGGGGTCGGTCCTGCACCGCCGCTGGGGCTCGGTCCCGGAGGCGATCGAAGAGCAGCTCGTGCTTCGCACGCGCCGCGAGGTGCGGGTCCACAGCCTGGCGGCACCCTCCCACTCGTCTCGCGACAGCCGGCTGCAGTACCAGCGGCTGGCGGCCCAGTCCTTCGATCTGGTCGTCTTCTACCACGGCATCAACGAAGCGAGAGCCAACAACGTGCCACCCGAGCTCTTCCATCCGGACTACGACCACTACGCCTGGTATCGAACCGTCAACAGGATCGACCGCGACGCCTGGCTCGGCATCACGGCCATTCCCTTCGTCGTGGGCCATGCCCTCGACCGGGTCGCGCTCCGCTGGGGCGACGTGCAGCTGGTCCCGGTGAAGGAGCCGCGTCGCGCCTGGCTCGAGCACGGAGCGCAGGTCAAGACGGCGCCTTCCTTCCGGGCCAACCTCGAAGCGATCGCCGCCATCGCGGCCGAACGCCAGGAGCCCCTGCTGCTGCTGACCTTCGCCTTCTACCGGGCTCCGGACTACGAGGAGCAGGCCTTCCTGCGCCGCCAGCTCGACTACACCCGCCACCGGAGCCCGATCGAGATCTGGGGTCGACCGGACCACGTCGTCGCTGCGATCGAGGCCCACAACCAGGTCGTGCGCGACGTGGCGGCCGGCCACCGCGAGACCTGGTTCGTCGACGTCGCGGCGCGGATGCCCGGGGTGCGTGAGGACTTCGACGACATCTGTCACCTGACCACGTCGGGCTCGCAGCATTTCGCCGAGCTGATCGGGCCGACGATGCACGCGGCGATCGAGCGCCGACCCCGCTCCGAGCCGTGACTCAGACCGGGTCCGAAGGTCTCTCGTAGTCCGAGAGGCGCGGCACCTCCATCTCGGCCCGGAATCGCGAGAAGGGGAAGGGCCACGCGAAGGGGATGCCGCGATCGTCGAGGTACCAGCTCTTGCAGCCGGTGGCCCAGACGGTCTTCTTGGCGGCTTCGGTCCGCTCCTGCTCGAAGCGGTCGGCGGCTTCGGCGCTGGGCATGGCGATCGGAAGCTCGCCCCTCTGGACCAGGGAGACGAGCTTCATGACGTATGCGATCTGCAGCTCCGC
>JAJDAR010000520.1 GCA_029261775.1 Deltaproteobacteria bacterium
TCTCGACCGGGTCCTCGATGCCCTTCACCAGCTCGCCGACCCGCGCGAAGATGTCGAGCGACACCTCCTGGAGCAGGGCGCGGTAGAGCCCTTCCTTGTTGTCGAAGAGCACGTAGATCGTGGCCAGCGACACCTCGGCCCGGCTGGCGATCTCGCTGACCTGCGCCCCCTCGAAGCCGCGCTCGGCGAAGACCTCGGTGGCCGCGGCCAGGATGTCGGCCCGCCGCAGCTCGAGCTCACGCTGACGGCGAGCCTGGCGAGGGGAGGAGGGGGCGAGATCCGACACTTCCAAAACGGTAATCAAGATTACCCGGACCGTCGAGGGCCTCGCCCGCTACCCGCCGCCTGACCAGGCGGCCTCCACGACTCCGCGGAAGCAGAGCGCGGCGCCCAGCAGCAGCCAGAGCAGGGAGGCGTAGTAGACCAGCACGGAAGGCGTCCAGACCGGCCCTGTGTTCAGCACCAGGACCAGGACTGCCAGCGCATCGCCCGCAAGGAGGAACCAGGCTCTCGCGTCAGAGACGAGGTGGCGGCCCGCCAGGTCGCGATACCACCGATGGGAGAGCACAGCGTACGCGACGATGGCGCCCGCCAAGCCCCCACTCGATACCGCCCAGACCGTGGCGTCCCCCGCACCGGCCAGGATGGGGACGAAGGGCAGCAGGCAGCCCGAGACCGCCAGCAGCCCATAGTCGAGGAGGGAGCGCACGGCATCCGAGAGCAGCTCGGAGAGCGCACCAGGACTCCGACTCGCAAACACGCCCACCAGGCTGGCAAAGCCAGCGAACGCCACGGCCAGCTCGGCGGTCGTGAGGAGCAGGGACTGCGGGTCGACGTCCATCGGGCCTCCCATCCGACCGGAGCTTGCCACACCTGGCGCGGGGCCGATCCGGGCCCCGGGTCGGTGGTACCCTGGCTCCTCTGACCCCCGAGGAGACGCCATGTTCCTGCTCGACCCGAACCACCTCGATCGCGCCTACCCCGATCCGCAGTCGGCCGAGATCATGCGCAAGACCGTCGGCTTCTTCGAGTCGAAGGGGAAGGCGCGGCTGCTCGAGGACTACTACGCCCGGCCCTGGTACTCCGACTTCCTGGAGTTCGTGCGCAAGGAGCGGGTCTTCGCCCAGATCAGCACGCCGGCCGGCGAGGGCGCGTCCGACACGCGCTGGGACACCTGGCGCAACTGCGAGTTCGCCGAGATCCTGGGTTTCTACGGGCTGCAGTACTGGTACACCTGGCAGGTCTCGGTGCTCGGTCTCGGGCCGATCTGGATGAGCGAGAACGCGGCCATCCGCAAGCGCACGGCCCAGGCCCTGGAGGACGGCGGCATCTTCGCCTTTGGCCTCTCCGAGCGGGCCCACGGCGCCGACATCTACTCGACCGACGTCACGCTCACCCCCGACGGCGATGGCTGGAAGGCGAACGGCCGCAAGTACTACATCGGCAACGGCAACGAGGCCGCCATCGTCTCGACCTTCGGGCGCTTCGAGGGCAGCGACGAGTACGTGTTCTTCGCCGCCGACCCGCAGCACCCGAACTACCACCTCGTCCAGAACGTGGTCGCAAGCCAGAACTACGTCTCCGAGTTCGAGCTGAAGGACTACCCGGTGCACGAGGAGGACATCCTGCACCGCGGCCGTGGCGCCTGGGACGCCGCGCTCAACACCGTGAACATCGGCAAGTACAACCTCGGCTGGGCGTCGATCGGCATCGCGACCCATGCCCTGTACGAGGCGATCCAGCACGCGAACAACCGGATCCTGTACGGCAAGCGCGTGACGGAGATGTCCCACGTGCGTCGCATGTTCGTCGAGGGCCATGCGCGGCTCGTGGCGATGAAGCTCTTCGCGCTGCGCGCGGCGGACTACATGCGCGCCGCCTCGCCCGAAGATCGCCGCTACCTGCTCTACAACCCGATGGTGAAGATGAAGGTCACCACCCAGGGCGAGGCCGTCGTCGACCTGCTCTGGGACGCGATCGCGGCGAAGGGTTTCGAGAAGGACACGTACTTCGGCCAGGCCGCGATCGACATCCGCGCGCTGCCCAAGCTGGAGGGCACCGTGCACGTCAACATCGCGTTGATCGCCAAGTTCATGCCCGCCTACTTCTTCGACCCCGCCGAGTGCCCGGAGATCCCCCGCCAGGACCACGGGCGCAACGACGACTTCCTCTTCCACCAGGGCAGCGCCCGCGGGTTGAGCCAGATCCGCTTCCACGACTACCGCAAGGCCTTCGAGGGCGTGGACCTGCCGAACGTGCGGGTCTTCGCCGAGCAGGCGCAGGGCTTCCGCGACATGCTCCAGGCGTCACCCCCTGGCCCGGACCAGATGCAGGACGTCGACTTCCTGCTGGCCGCCGGCGAGATGTTCGCGCTGGTCGTCTACGCGCAGCTCATCCTCGAGAACGCACCTGGCTACGAGATCGGCGACGACCTGCTCGACCAGATCTTCGAGTTCATGGTCCACGACTTCTCGGAGCATGCGCTTCAGCTATTGGCCCAGCCGAACAGCAACGAAGAGCAGATCGGCCGCTGCCGGGAGCTGCTGCGCAAACCGGTCCGCGACGCAGCCCGCTACGACCGCGTGTGGACCCAGCACGTCGAGCCGTTGGACGGCGCCTACAACATGACCCCCTGAGGCCGAGAAGCAGACAGGCGGGGACAGGCGGCGAGGCGGCGAGAAGAGGGGACGTTGGTTTGAATGTTGGACCCCAGGGGGGGGTGGCCCAACCGGGGGCGCGGGCGGGCCACAAAGGAAACGAAAGACCCCCCCCAACCCGGA
>JAJDAR010000521.1 GCA_029261775.1 Deltaproteobacteria bacterium
CTCCTCGGGCACGCGCAGGCCGCGCACCTCGTGGGACGAGACGGCCTCGAGCCGCGCCCGGCTCTCGATGAGCTTCTTGCGCTGATGGATGCGGTTGCCGCCCTGGAACAGCGTCCGACGATCCCCCCGCGATCCGACCTCGTCGGCCCTGGCGAGCCAGGCCCTCGGGCGATCCCCGGATCCGTCGGCGTCGGCGTAGGCGAAGACGGTCGGGCGCAGCTCCAGCTCCGCCGCTCCGCGCAACGCTTCGGCGATCTCCTCGTCTCGCCCTTGGACGTCCATGGCCACGACCCACGCGAAGGGGTGCCCGTCGGGCCACGGGGCCAGGGCCACGACATCGTCCCCGGCCACCCACAGCAGGGCCAGGCTGCGCACCCGGTCGAGTTCGGCGCCGGAGCCTGGCGCCGCGTGGCTCGCGGGGAAGCCGAACCACAGGCGCCGTGCAGCGCCCGCCGCGAGCGTGACCGCCGGGCGCCAGGGGCCGGTCTCGTCGGGAGAGGGACGCAGCCCCCATTGGCTCCACCAGAGAACGGGCTCGCCCGCCCGCGACGTCAAGGCCGGCGAATCGATCGGCAGCTCGAGCCGGCGCCCCGGCGCCAACGCCGAGGCCGGCGCCGTGCGGCCCGCCGGAACCACGAAGTGGGCCTCGGCCTCGAGACGATCCGGGGTCGCGCCGGCGAGATCCGCGCCGCCCGCCTGGATCACACCACCGCCGGCGGCCGCGAACCGGGCCAATGCGCCGCGCGTGCCCTCGTCGAGACACAGCACCCACGGCACGACCAGCGCATCGATCGCACCCGGGCGGGAGGGAATCCGCTCGACCCCTCCGAGCTCGACCGCGAGCCCCATCGCCTCGGCCAACCCCCGCCAATGGACCACCTGCGCCCACAGATCGAAGCCCCGCTGCTCCGCACAGGCCACGTTCTCGCCCGGCTGGATGATCCGGATGCGTCGGCGCGGCCCGCTGCGTGTGGGCGCGCTCGGCGCCTCCTCCGCGGTCGGCACGCGCACGACCGCCACGCCCGGGAAGAGGTTGTGGAGGATCCAGATGTACGAGAGGGCGCCGAGCGCCAGCAGCAGTGCCAGCACCGAACCGAGCAGCGCCCGATAGAAGGGAATCTGCCCGCGAGGATCGCCGGTGATGCGCGGGGGGCCGCTCATCGCCCCACCCAGCGTCGGCCTGCGGCGGGCATCGCCTCAGCTCTCGGCCGACCCGGGTTCCGCCTCGGCGTCGCCAGCCGCGCCCGGTGCCGATCGCTCCTCGCGTGGCACCGCGCCGGACTGGTAGCGCCGGAACACCGGCGGCGGCGCCTCCTCCTCGCTCGGGGCGCGCCGGTTGACCCGTGCCCTCTTCTTGTCGCGCAACTTGTAGGCGGCGTAGGAGCCGAAGGCCAGCACGATCGTGACGATCGTCGTGGCCATGATTACCGTCGACAGGATCGGGATCAGGTCGAGTTCCACGCTAGATCCGTCCCTTCCGTTCGAGCTTTCCCCAGTTCATCTCGCGCCCCATCAGCTCCTCGATCGTGGCCATGACCTTGCAGACGTCGATCACGAGGATGAAGAACACCCGGTAGTAGACCGCGTACAAGGCGAGCTTCAGGTCCTCTTCCTCGATCGCCACGCAGAACAACGCCGCCGCGATGTCGAGGATCGTCAGCTGCATCCACCAGAAGAAGAGCAGCTCGGTCATGCCGTACTTGAGGCCGACGATCACGAAGAAGGCATTGGCGAAGATGTTCATCGCCGGCCAGACCAGGCCCTCGAAGACCATGTACCAGAGGATCAGGCTGTTCGCGGTCGCGCGTATCGGCTGGAACAGGAGGGGCGAGTGCTTGCGCACCGCCTGCAGGATGCCCCGCGTCCAGCGGTAGCGTTGCTTGAGCAGGTCCAGCAAGTCCTCAGGGGCCTCGGTCAGCGCGACGCAGCGGCGCTCGTAGACCACCTTGTGTCCGGCCAGCAGCAGCTTGAGGGTGAGGTCGCAGTCCTCCGCGAAGGTGTCGTGCTCATAGAGCCCGACGTCGAACAGCGCCGACTTGCGGAACATGCCGATGGGTCCCGGAATGATGTTCACCATCCGGAAGAAGCCCTGGGCCTTGCGGGCCATGTTCAGGCCCTCGATGTACTCGAGAGCCTGGAGCTTGGAGATCAGGTTCGACCGGTTGATCACCTTGACGTTGCCGGCCACGGCGCCGATCGAGGGATCGAGGAAGTGCTTGACGCCCTCCCGCATCGTGTCCGGGGTGAGCTTCGAGTCCCCGTCCATGCACAGCACGATCGACCCGCGCGCGGCCCGGATGCCCCGGTTCAAGGCCCGCGACTTGCCGCCGTTCGGCTTGCGGATGACCCGCACCTCGGCGCCCCCGTGCTGGCCCGCCAGCTGGTTGGCCTTCCGGTAGGTGTCGTCGCTCGACCCGTCGTCGATGACCAGGATCTCGTAGCGGGGATAGTCGAGCGCGAGCAGCGAGCGGATCGAGCTCTGCACCACCGCGCCCTCGTTGAAGCAGGGCACGATCACCGTCACGAGCGGGTACTGCCGCATCTCGGGCAGCTCCTGGTCCTCGAGCTGATCGAGGTACGAGAACCAGATCAGGCCCAGGTAGCGGATCACGAGCAGGACGAGGAACGCGAAGAGCACGATCACCGAGACCTGCACGAAGGCCTCCTCGATGACGAAGCGCTTCGACAGGACTTGCCGGTGGAGCATGACGCTCAGGGTGACCAGGCCGACCGCGAGCGCGATCAGCACGAAGGCGTAGCGGGGCTTCACGGACGACTCGTGGCGACGCCGCGTCTCACGGCTCGACCGGCAGGCGGTAGCGGAGCCCGATCTGGACGAAGTCCGAGGCGTACGTCGAGCCCTGGCGCAGCGACTGGTAGTGGTCGTAGCGCAGGTACAGGCGCAGGGTGTCGCTGAGCTCCCAGTTGACCTCGGGACCGATCCGCCAGGTCACGCCCTGCCCGCCGTCGGAGTGGATCCTCCCGTACTCGCCGATCAGCACCAGATCGGCCCGGTCGAAGATCCGCTTCTTCAGCCGCAGACCGACGGCGTAGGTGAGGAGATCCTGGGGCGAGTAGTAGAGCGGAGAGACCCGATCGTGATCGCCGACAGAACCGAGCCCGAGCAGCTCGAGCTCGAAGGGCCGCGCCAGCAGGGACAGCCCCACGACCGTGCGCGCCGTCCAGAACTGACCACCATCGGAGTAGCGCCCGGCCTCGATGCGACTCCAGGTCTCCAGCCGCTCGCCGCCGTACATGTGCACCAGGTAGGCCGTCGAGCGCTCGACCCCTTCGAGGCCGCTCTCGATGGTGCGCACCTCGGGCAGGGCGTCGCCGTGCGCCAGCTCGAGCTGGACGACGTTGCGGTAGCCGAGCCAGCGGCTCACGGCGAGGCGCGCCCGGCCGGCCAGGCCGGCGTCCGCGTAGCTGGCTGCACCGAGCTCTGCATCGTACTGCCAGCGCTCGTCGGGCCGCTCCGAGAACCCCACGCGTACGCCGTAGCCCTGCACGGTCTCCCGGCGGGTCTGCGGCTCTCCCGTCAGCGCATCGAAGCCCGTGGTGATGCGTCCCTCGGCGCGGGGGAAGTCGAGCTGGAGCGACCACGTGCGCCCCGGCCGGGTCGAGACGCGCAGCTCGTTCACTTCGGTCCAGAGCGAGAAGCCGCCGTTGTCCCGGAAGTAGTGGAAGCCCGGCTCGCCCGAGGGCGCGCGCTGCTGATCGAGATGGCGGAGCTGCTTCGCGGCTCCTTCATGGCCCGGATGGTCGTCGAGAATCGTGCGGTAGAGCGCATCGGCCCGGCGATGGTTGCCCGACCACGCATGGAGATTGGCGAGCGAGAGCTGCGGACGTGCATCCGAGGGGTCCTCGGCGATCAAGGCCTCGAGCTGGGTGCGAGCCGGCGCGTACTCGCCCCGCCAGGTCGTCACCTCCGCCAGCTCGGTCCGGGTCTCGCGATCGTCCGGATCGTCCTCGAGAAGGCGCCGGTACAGCCGTTGGGCGTCGCCGTAGTCGGCATTCCACGCGCTGAAACGCGCGAGCAACCGCGTGGCCCCGGCGTCGTCCCCATGGACGCGGAGATGACTCCGCAACAGGCGCCGCGCCTTGCGGTAGTGCCCGGCGTGGCCGAGCCGGTCGGCCAGCCGGACCGGGGAACGACGGTCCGCCTCGACCTCCGCAGCGAGCGCCGCGGCCTCCGCGTCGTCGGGGTGGTCGGCAAGGATGGCGCGGACCGCCGTGTCGGCCTCGTCGAGATCGCCGCGGGCCAGCGCCTCCCGGACGCCGACCAGGCGCAGCGCACTCGAGTCGGGGAAACGAGAGAGGCCGTAGCGGAGCCAGGCCTCCGCCTCGCGCCCCCGTTCGGCGGCGCGGAAAACCTGGACCGCTTCGGCGACGACGGCCTCGTCGTCGGCGAAGCTCGGCAGCGCGAACACGTAGTGGGCGACGGCCCCCCGCGCGTCGCCGAGGTAGAAGTGGGCCCGGCCGAGCGAGAGGCGGGCCTCGGCGTCGGCGGGACGATCCGCCACGACGGCGTTCAAGCTCTCGATCGCATCGAGCTCGCGACCGGCCCAGAGCTGGACCAGGCCGATCTCGCGCAGCAGATCGAGATCGCCCGGAGCTTCGGCGCGCAGTCGCTCGTAGAGACGAAGCGAGGTGCCGTAGTCCCCGGTCCAGGAGAGCTCTCTCGCGCGCTCCCGGGCCGGATCCGCGACCTCCTCGGCCCGCAGCGGCCCGGCGAAGAAGCCGGGTCCGAGAAGCGCCAGCATCAGCCCTGCGCCGACGAGCACCCTCATGCTTCCTTGCCCCGGAAGACCCGGCCGTCCTCGACGCGAGCCACCGGCTGCGCAGGGCCGGCCGGTTGCTCGACCCAGACGATCGTCGCCCCACTCCGCACCCGGAAGCCTGCCGGGCTCTCCTCTTCCGGGGACTGGAGGCGGTAGCAGTGGCCGTCGATCGAGACGGATCGGCGTCCGTCTTGCGCCACGATCTCGTGCACGCTGCCATCGAGGGGCGAGGTCACGAGGGACAGCTCCCCAGCGAGTGCGTGGTAGGCCGCCTCGAGCAGCGGATACTTCTCGACCGGTTCCCCCGGGCGGTCGTCGAGGTCCTGCTCGATGAGCCGCGGCGGCTGCTCGAACAGGCGGTCGAGAAAGGGAGGCTCGAAGTCGTCCTCGGCGAGACGCTGCGGCTGCAAGGTCAGCAGGCGATAGAGGGCCTTCGGCTTCACGGCTTGTCCGGCCAGGAAGTCGGCGGCGCGCTCGGCCATCTCCTGGTGGACCCGCCCGATCACCGCGCGAGCGCCCGCGTCGTCGGCGTCGACGAGCAGCACCGCGAGCCGCCGATCCGTCCAGCGGCAGACGGCGTCCTCCGCGCGAACGCGCTGGCGAAGCGTCGCAAAGAAGCTGTGGACGAAGCGGCTGCCCTCGCCCTCGACGAATCGGAACTCGTACCCGATCAGGCTGACGGGAACGCCAGCCTCCTCGGCCCAGCCCCGGGCGATGGCCACCTCTTCCTCCATGCTCTCGGCACCCACCTCGCGGGGCACCAGGCTGCGCAAGGCGTCGGCCGGATCGAGATCCGTCCAGACACTGGAGCCCGGGGGCTGATCGGCCAGCAGCCGTCCGACCTCTCGCGACAGGGCCTCGGGCGCGAGTGGCCGGGTCAGCGCGCTGTGGGCACCCGCGGCCAGCGCCCGCGGGACCTCGCCCGGCCCGGCGTGGGCCGAGCACAGCAGGATCACCGGCGTCGTCACGGCGTGCTCGCGCAGGATCCGGCAGAGCCCGATCCCGTTCAGTCGCGGCATGCGCGCACCCATCACGATCAGGTCCGGGCGCTCTTCGGCGGCCACCCGCAGACCCGCCACGCCCTCGTCCGCCCAGAGCAGCTCCGCTCCCGCACACGCCTCGGTGAGACCCGCGCGGGCCGCCTCGTCGCCTTCGATCACCAGGATCCGCGGGCGGGGAGCGGTCGAGCCGGGCACGTTGACGGGGTCGGGCGCGGTCGACCGGGGAGCCTCGGCGGGCCGACGCGTGGGCTCGGGCCTCCCCGCCGACGCGGCCTCGGCGGGACGGACCCGATCGATCGCAAAGCCTGCCGGGGCTTCGAAGCCAGACGCGGAACCGACCTCCGGCGGAGCTTCGAAGCCAGACGCGGAACCGACTTCCGGGGGGGCGCTGCGCCGGGCGCGGAGCTGCGCTTCGAGATCGGCGAGGGCCCGCTCGTCGAGCAGCTCGAGATCGTCTTCCCCCGCCGCCGATTCGGCGTGCTGCGCGCCGCCGGTCGCACGGGTCGGCACGACCCCCTCGGGCTGGGCGACCGGCGCTGACGCGGTTGTACCCGACGGCGGCTGCGCGGCCGGCGCGGGCTGTGCGGGCGCCGGGGGCACGGCCGGCGGAGTCGCGGGCTCGTTCTCGGCGGATTCGCTGCTGGAGGACGCGCGCCGGAAGCGCGCAAAGCCGCGCTTGCCGACCGTCGCGGGCGCCTGCGCCCCCGAGCCGATGCCGCCGTCGCCGATCCGGAAGCCGAACTTGCTGCGCTGGAGCTGGACGTTGCGCATCTTGTAGACGAGCAGCTCGTGGTCCGCCGACTCTTCGTCCTCGCTGCCTCGTTGAAGCTCGAAGAGCCCCCAGCACACCTCCGAGAAGACCCGCAGGATGAAGGAGGACTGCTTCACGGTGCCGTCGCACAGCAGCAGCGGCGTCCAGCCGAGCTCCTCGAAGCGCGAGGTGAGCAGGCGCAGCTCGCTGCGCAGGATGCCCTCGTCGTCCATCGACGAGAAGAAGGGGTCGACGGGGTCGAGGATCACGCGCCGGACGCCGAGATCCGCGACCTCGCTCTGGAGCTCGACGAGCACGGCCTCGGGTCCCGAACGGGTGACGATGTCCCGGAAGCCGTCGTCGTACTCGAGCAGGATCAGCTGGTCGTTGTCGACGAACTCGCTGAGCGGGAAGCCGAGGCGCTCGCCCTGCTGGATCAGGTCGTCAGCCTTCTCCCGGCACACGTAGAGCGCGCTCTCGCCGCGCACGAGGCCGGCGTGGGCCACCTGCAAGCCGAAAATGGACTTGCCCGTGCCACTGCCGCCGAACACCAGGTACGGCTTTCCCCGATAGAATCCGTCAGCACCGGCATCGAGGAAATCGATCCCGGTGGGAATCCCCTCCATTTACATGGCTCCCGAGCAAGGGTTTGCCCGAGGGAGATCGGTGCTTCGCCCCCGGGGCTTGAGGGGAACCCCCGGCGCGACGATGTCCCCGTGCATGATCCCCCCGCCCCCTGCGCCGGCCGTCCGCTGCCGACCGCGGCGAGGCCGGGCCTGGCTCGCGGTGGCCTGGCTGGCGATCGCCCTGCCGACCCTCGCGGAGGCGCCGAGACCCGACCCTTCGAGACACGACCGACTGGGCTTCGGCATCGGCGATCGCGTGACATGGCACGTCGGCGGCGAAGCGATCGACGTCGTGGCGGATGCCCGGCGCGTCGGGCTCGACCCCGACTATCTCGAGGTGTGGCTGCCGCGCGGCTGGCAGGACTCGTGGCTCGGGAGCGACGACCTGCGCGGGCTCACCGAGCGCGGCGTCACGCCAATCGTGGCCCACTGGTACTTCGGCGACACCATCAGCCGGGAGCGCATCGTGGCGGACCGACACGGGTGGCACCGCAGTCTCGCGCGCATGGCGAGACGTCTCGCGATCGATGCCCCGGTGCTCGTGCTGCTCGAGCCCGAGTTCAACAACGCGCCGCCCCCCGGTGAGACCGCGGTGACGGCCTGGCCGGGCTTCGCGGACGAGATCCGCGAAGCGGCGCGCATCGTGCGCCACTTCGCACCCGAGGCGCAGGTCGGTCTGTGCGCCGGCAACTTCGGGCTTCGCGACCTCGAGCCCTCCATCGGCCCGGTCGCCGACGAGCTCGACTTTCTGGCGTTCCAGGAGATGCGCGGAAGCACCCGTCACGATCGATCGGATCTCGACCTGGGAACCTCCGCACTCGGTTTCGCGCGCTACCTGAAGTCGGCCTTCGACCGGCCGGTGCTGCTGGCGTACGTCGCCGTCTCCTCCCACGGCGGCTGGACCGATGCGCAACGACGAGCCGTCGAGTCGCTCACCGCGCGTCGAGACGCCCTCGTCGCCAGCGGCGTCTTCGGCCTCGTGTGGTTCCAGCTGCGGGACGACCCCGAGCACCGCGGCTGGTTCGGCGCCGCCGAGCGCTCGTTCGGGGCGCTCAGCGCGAAGGGGCAGCCGAAGCCGGTGCTCGAGGCTTTGCGCGGGCTGCAGGCGGGCTCATCGCCACCTTCAGCCCCCGGACCTTCTCCCACACCTCGCTGACCGGAAGCACTTCGACGCCGCTGGCCGCGATCGCCTCGAGGGCCTGCTCGAAATCCCGGGGCCGGTACTCGATCTCGAGGCGGGGATCGTCGCTCAGCAGATGGAACATCAGGATCGCCCATTCGCCATGGGCCCGTGCCCTGGCCGCGATCGCACCGATCTCCTCGGGGGTCGTCGTGTCGAGCACGTTCACGGCGCGCAAGAGGTGGGGATCGGCCGGTGGAATCGTCTCGGGCCCGCCACCCGCGATCCGCGCCGTGGCGAAGTGCTTCCGCACCAGGGGCCGGACGGTCTCCGGATCCTGCCGGCCGAGGGGATAGGCCAGATGCGGCGAGCCCCGGCCGAACCCTGCCAGGTCCAGGTAGCGGCGCACCCCGAGCAGGGTCGACTCGAGCTCGCCCGGTGGCAGATCGGTGAACGAGAGACCGTGATGCGCAGCGACGTCCCAGCCGTAGACGTCGCGCAGCCGGACCAACTCCTCGGCCGTGACGAAGCCCTTGCCGCCCACCTGATCGGGCATCACGTACGCCGTGCCGCGAAATCCGAAGCGCTGCATCGCCGGGGCGGCGACCTGGGCGTGCTCATCCGTACCGTCATCGAAGGTCAGGGAGAGGAAGCCCTCGCTCCGCGTCGCGACCGCGTCGAGCCCCGACCACGCGATGCCCAACGGGCCCTGGCCTCGATCCGCGAAGTACAGGCCCACCTGGCGGATCGCGGCGAGATCCACCTCGCCCTGGATGCGCGCCGTGCCGAGGCTGAAGCTGAGCGGCGTCCAGACCTGACCCTGGATCCAGTTGAACGGCTCGTCGTCGTAGAGCGGCACGCGGAACCCGGCGAAGCCGGTCTCGAAACCGCCACTGGCGAGCCGCAGCTCGAGGCCCGCCAGGCGACGCACGTCGTCGATCCGAACCCAGGTGCGCAGCGTGTGACCTCGCACGTCGATCGACGGTTCGAGCGCGCGCACCGAGGCGAGGAAGCCCGGTGCGCCCTCCCCCGCCGAGAGACAATCGATCCAGCGGAAGTCGGAGGATCCGCGCTCCGCGCAGCGCGCCGTGCCCCACTGCTCCGTCATCCCCCCGGCCTCGATGGGCTGCACGGTCCGGGCGGCGAGTGCGGCCGGCTCGGGCTCGAGCCCGAGCTCGCTGCAGCCTGTCACCCACCAGGCCGCGAGCAGCAGGCCGAGCGCCGTGGTGAGGACACGTCGTACAGCGCGCATGGGCACCTCCGCAGCACGGATCGACCGGCGGCCGGCCTGGGTTGAGTCCCCGATCGGAGATCGGGGTTACCATGGCTGTGTGTCACGACCCTTCGCCCTTGCCGTGCTCGTCTCCACCCTCGTGCTCCTGCTCGCGATCGGCGGCTGCTCCCAGCGAACCGTCTACCGCGGCGGCCCGATCCTGACGGTCGATGCCGAGGACCGGATCGTCGAGGCCGTGGGCATCGACGGGGACGAGATCGGCGCCGTGGGCTCCGAGGCCGCCGTGCGCGCCTGGGCGGGTCCCGGTGCCCGGGTCGTCGACCTGGCGGGCCGCGCGCTCGTGCCCGGCTTCATCGATGCCCACGGTCACTTTCCCGGCGAAGGCGTCTGGGCGACGGTCGCCGACCTCAACCCGCCGCCGATCGGCGACCTCGAGACGATGGAGCAGCTGATCGCCCGGCTGCGGAGCGAGGCCGCGGACACGCCGAAGGGCGAGTGGATCCGCGGCATGGGCTACGACGACACGCTGATCGCCGAGCGCCGGCACCCGACCCGCAACGACCTGGATCGGGTCTCGACCGAGCACCCCGTCGGCATCCTGCACATCTCGGGGCATCTCGGCGTCGTGAACAGCCGCGGGCTCGAGCTGCTCGGCTGGAACCGCGACACCAAGGACATGGAGGGCGGGGTCCTGCGCCGCGACCCGGAGACCGGCGAGCTGACCGGCGTGCTCGAGGAGAACGCGATCGAGCCGCTCCAGCAGCTGGTGGCCGCGCCCGGGGCCCTCGACGCGCTGCGCATCGTCCGGGAGGCCAGCCGACGCGCCGTCGCCCAGGGCGTGACCACGGCCCAGACCGGCTACACGCCGACCGCGCAGCTGCGCCTCTTCCCGTGGCTCTCGCGGGTCGGCTTCATCCCCCTCCGACTCGTGCTCTGGCCCGGAATGGAGGCGGCCGACGAG
Organism: Deltaproteobacteria bacterium; assembly: GCA_029261775.1. GTDB lineage: Bacteria > Myxococcota_A > UBA9160 > UBA9160 > UBA6930. The sequence goes on from JAJDAR010000521.1 coordinate 10,475, forward strand.
GTGCTCGCCGGCGCCGACCCGTTCACCACCTACGACCCCGACTGGGTGCGGATCGGTGCGATCAAGCTGGTCGCCGACGGCTCCATCCAGGGCTACACGGGCTACCTGAGCGAGCCGTACCACGTGCCGCCGGGTGACGATCCCAGCTATCGCGGCTACCCGCGCATCCCGGCGGACGAGCTCCTCGAGAGGGTGCAGCGCTATCACGCCGCGGGCTGGCAGGTCGCTGTCCACGGCAACGGCGATGCCTCGATCGACGACATCCTCGACGCCTACGAGGCGACCTTCGGCGCCACGGACGGGCCCGCGGCGCGCCCGATCGTGATCCACGCCCAGATGACCCGCGACGATCAGCTCGACCGCATGAAGGCACTGGGCGTGATCCCGAGCTTCTTCAGTCTGCACACCTACTACTGGGGTGACCGGCACCGCGATCTGTTCATGGGCCCCGAGCGCGCCGCTCGCATGAGCCCGGCCGCCAGCGCCAAGGCCAGGGGCGTGACCTTCACCATCCACTGCGACGCGCCCGTCGTGCCGATGACCCCACTCAAGCTGATCTGGGCCGCGGTCAACCGCCGCTCGAGCAGCGGAGCGGAGATCGGTCCGGCGGAGCGCATCGACGCGGCCTCGGCGCTTCGCGCCGTCACGATCGACGCCGCCTTCCAGCACTTCGAGGAGCAGCGCAAGGGATCGCTCGAAGTCGGCAAGCTCGCCGACCTCGTGATCCTCTCCTCTTCGCCCCTCGAGGATCCCGCCGGCATCGACCGGATCGAGGTACTCGAAACGGTGGTCGGCGGGAAGACCGTCTACCGGGCCGAGGACGGGTAGACCGCCGTGGGCTCGCTCCTCGCCCGGGGTTGGCGGTGACCCGCCTGCGCAAGGGTCTGCGGTGACTCGCCTGCGCCCGCCCGGACCGGGCGACGCCGCGGGGGACGATGAGCTGCCCGTGGTCGAGGTGCCGATCACCGAAGCCCTCGACCTCCACGACTTCGCCCCGCGCGAAATCCTCGAGGTGGCCGACGCCTACCTCGAGGCCGCACGCGAGAAGGGCTATCGCGAGGTCCGCCTGATCCACGGCCGGGGCAAGGGCATCCAGCGCTCCCGGCTGCGAGCCCTGCTCGAAGGACACCCGGACGTCGTCTCGTTCCACGACGCAGCGGCGGAACGCGGCGGGTGGGGCGCGACCCTCGTGGAGCTGCGCCCGAACGAGGAGCCCGAGGCCGGCCCCTGAAACGCACGTTCCCGGCCGGGGCTTCCGCCCGGGCGATCAACCGGCGCGCTCGCGCCTGCCCATCATGCGGCGCGCGAGCCAGGGGACGACCGGCCGCAGCAGGCGACCCAGCAGACGCTGCACGGCCGTGGTCGGCGCCGTCTCACGGGCGGAGCCGAAGCGATCGAGGCCGAGCTCCTCGCGCAGATCCGCCGAGACGAGCTTGACCGGCGTATCCAGCGGAATCCCCGTGCCGTCCGCGATCCGCACCATCCGCTCGAAGTTGCCCGCCACGGCCGCGGCATCCACGACGGCCGCAGGACCCATCGCACGCTCCAGGGCGACGCGTGCCAGGGCGATGACCTCGGGGTCGCCCGCCACGATGGCCTCGGCAAAGGCCAGCAGCTCGTCCGCGTGCGGAACCCCGCTGGGCACCGACCGCCCCTGCGTCACGGCCGCCACGTTGGCGGGCGTGCCTTCGAGCTCACTGCTCGCCCGGAGCAGCGTGGCGTGGGAGGACGTTCAATAGAAGCATTCGTTCAGCGCCGACACGCGTCCCGCCACGAGCTCGATCTGGCGTCGGTCGAGCACGCGGCCCTCGGACCATCCGATGTCGCCCACGGCGTGCATGGGCACGTACTGCGCCGCGGAGAGCGTCTTCATCGTGCGGACCGCATCGGGCACCAGACTCATCGCGCGGATCACGTTCGCCGCCGTCGGCCCCGAGAACAGATCGGCTTCGTCGCCTTTTGCACCCCCGACCGGAATCATCGAGACCCACCCCGTCCCCGGGCGGGCCGACCTTGGCCGGTAGCCGGTCGGCGCACCGGCCAAGGGCTCGGGCAACGGCTCCAGCGCCAGGCCCAGGCCTCGGTGGAAGGCGTCGATGCTCACCACGGCCACCACGATCCCCAGCAGCTCGACGTAGTGGCCCTCGCTCACCCCTGCGGCGGCGAGCTTCTCGACCCAGCTGCGGCTCAGGCGCGACGCATCGGTCACCAGGCGGTGCACCGCATCGAGGGCCGCCCCGGGCAGGAGGCTCTCGCCATCGTGGGCGCCGTCGACGCTGAACGGCGAGAGGGCGGCCTTGCGCTGTGCACAGAGGTGACAGGAAGGGGCTCGGCGCACGGCCTCTGCGATCGCCACCCGCTCGGCGCCCGACCACCAGCACCCGGGCGCGGCCATCGAGGCCCAGGCGGCACGATGGGCCTCGGGCAGATCCTCGCGGATCGGCAGCGGGGCTTCAGCGTAGTCGAAGGCGGCCACGCGCGAAGTCTAGAGCGCGCCGCCACACGCTGCCCGCTGCCCGCTCGGGGCTACTCCAGGTGCTTGCGCAGGAACGCAATCATGCGACCGACGGCAGGCAGCGCCGGTGCCAAGAACTCCATCTGCGCGTAGCCGTGCGGCATGCCCTCGTCGACGAAGTGCTCGTGCTCGACCCCGGCGCGAGCGAGCGCTTCGACCAGCGCCTCGGCCTGCGCGGCCAGCGGATCCATCGCGCCGACCACCACGTGGCTCGGCGGCAACCGGTCGGCAGCGTGCAGCGGGCTCACCCGCGGATCGGCGAGAACGGCGGCCGAGGGCGCCTCGCCCAGGTAGGAGTCCACCATCAGGGACACGAGCTTGCGCCCCGCGGCCTCGTCGAGACCGGGCAGCGAGGCCGTGGCCGGCCCGGGCGCCCCGATCGTCGCGAAGTCGAAGACGCCGTAGATCAGCAGGGCGCAGCGCGGCTGATCGTCATCGCCGGCCAGCGCCGCACAGGCGGCCGCAGACAGGTTCCCGCCCGCGCTGTCGCCGCCCACGGCGAGGCGCCCGGGGTCACCGCCCCAACGCGGCGCCTCCCGTCGGGCCCAGCGGATGGCATGGATGCAGTCCTCGAGCGGGATCGGAAACGGGTGCTCCGGCGCGAGGCGGTAGTCGACGTTGAAGACCAGGAAGCCGGCCTCGGCAAAGCGATGCGCCAGCCGATTGTGTGTCGTCGGGCTGCCGCAGATCCAGCCCCCGCCGTGCAGGTAGACGAGCACCGGGTGGGGCCCCGCGCCGCGCGGCACGATCACATCGGTCGTGCAGCGATCCCCGACCGCGATGCCCGGCTCGAAGGCGCCGACCTCGGGGAGCTCTCCGTTCAGGAGGCCGGCAAAGCCGTCGAGCAGGGCGCGCATGTCGGCGACCGTCTCGGGCATCTGCAGGCCGGCGAGGGCCGCCAACGGGTTCGCATCCTGGCTCATCGTGATCCTCCGGCTCGGGTGCGAGGCCGGAGCCTCGTCGGTTGCAGGCGGGCGGACCCTAGCCCGGACCGGGCGCGGCGGTCAGGGCACCGCCGGGAGATCCACGCGCGCCCGCTGCAGCTCGCTCGAACCGAGCTCGCTGCCGTCTTCGGCCACGGCGACCACCCGCCACCAGTAGGCCCGGCCCGGCACCAGCGCTTCCCAGGCCAGCTCCGTGAGCCGCGCCTCACGCTCGCTGGCCGGCAGCAGCAGACCGGTCACCCGCTGGCTGCGGCGCGCGCGATCGCGGTTGGCCTCGTCCATGCTCGAGGCCTCGAAGGCCGATGCCTCCGCGCCCGGCCCGGCCAGGTCCCCGTAGGCCTCCTGCTCCGCGCTGAAGTAGCGATCGCCGCCGTCGGGCCGCTCCTCGAAGAACTCCATCCGGTACACGACCGCTCCATCGACCTCGCTCCAGGCGAACCGGGTGCTGCCGTCGACGCGCGCCTCGGGCGGCGGGGTCGCGATCGACACGGTCTGATAGGGCCCGGCGCCTCCCGATGCGAGCACCTGGTAGCGGATCACCGGGTCGCCCGGCGATCCGGCCGGCCCCTGAATGCGGAAGCGCAGGAGGTAGAGCCCGTGTTGCAGGTTGGGCAGGCGCGGGCCGCGGAGCGTCACGCGCTGTCCCGCCGCCAGCATGCGCACGACCCGCTCCAGCGGCCGGAAGACAGGCGACCCCGATGTGCTCGAGACCTCGGCGATCTCCCACACCCCTTCCAGCCGTCCGGTGCCCCGGTAGTAGAGATCCGCGAAGGCGCGGACCGGCTCGTTCGGACGCACCATCCGGAAGGGCGCGCCGTCGTCGAAGCGAAGCACGGCGCGAAACACCGAGAACGGCCCGCCGACCTGCGGCGTCAGGTACAAGGCCACGGCCTCCTGACGTTGGTCGGGGATCACGACGGTCTGGATCAGCGGAGCGTTCAGTCCGCCGCCCGTGATCGTGACGCGTACGGTCAGCTGCTGCACGAAGGTGCGCACGATCAGGATCCGGCGGGCGCCCGTCCTGCGGGCCTGCTCGATCAGCCCTCGCGGCAAACTGACCTGCTCGCTGAAGACGGCGCTGGCCGCGCTTTGCGCGGCGAGCGGCGGAAGCGAACCCAGCGTGGTCACCGATCCCCGATCCGCGACGATGCTGCCGCCCGTCGACAGGAGCTGGCGATCGATCACCTGCAGCGCCGCGGTCGATCCGATGGGACCGCCGGAAACCCCGAGGGTGGAGAAGGTCGCCGGCACCAGTCCATGCCGATCGTCCCCGCGGATCGACCACTGCAGGTTGCGCGACACGTCATCGAAGGGGCCGGCCAGCACCGAGGTGCGCGGCGAGCCGCTGCTGGAGGTGATCGCCGCGCCGGCCGACGTCGCCAGGGCCAGCAGGCCTACGAGGATCGCGATCGAAACGACTCGCATGCTCACGCTCCCTTCTTCCACTGCAACGGGAAATCCACGCGGACCTTGAGGAAGGTCTGGAAGGTGTCCCGGGTGTTGGAGTGCACCACGTCGTCCTCGCGCCGCTCCCAGATGCCATCCACCGTGAAGGTCAGGCCGGGGCGATTCACGCGGGACTCGACGGCGACCCACTCGAGCGCACCGTAGAAAGTGAGCGTGCGCTCGTCGGTCTTGGAGGCCGAGGAGACGCCGAAGCCGTCTGCAGCGCCGGAGAAGGCCGTCGTCCCGTGGACCTGGGTGGCGCTGGCCGTCGCCTGCAGGGACAACCGCCGGGGCAGCAGGACGCGGTAGAGCGAGAGGCTCGCGATCCAGGTCGTGGTCGCCGCACCGGTGTCCTCGAGCCTGAAGCGATCGCGCTGCAGCGAGAAGCCGAAGCTGGTGTCCGCGTCCGGTCGCCAGCCGAGATCCAGACTGCTGAGATCGGTGCGGGTGTCCGGCTGGAGTCGGGTGCGATCCTCGATGCGTCCGATCGTGTGGCTGACCGACCAGTCGAAGACCCGATGGGTCGCGCCGACGCGAAGGGAGCCCTGCCTCTGGTGCTCGTCGGCGTACACCGGAGCGAAGCTGCCGAACAGCGAGTCCAGCGCGCCGGTCGGATCCGGGGTCGCAATCGGCTTGAGCCGACTGCGATTCCAGCCGGCCTCCACGTACGGGGATCCGACGTAGCGTGCGAGGAAGCCCTCGGGATCGACCTCCCACCGATAGCGGGTGGT
>JAJDAR010000522.1 GCA_029261775.1 Deltaproteobacteria bacterium
AGGTCATGCGCCGCACCATCCTGATGGAGACTCCGGTCGAAGCCGCCGAGGACGCGCCGGAAGCACCGCGCGAGATCATCCCGAGCGACCCCACGGCCCTGCGCGCCCTCGCCGAGCTCGAAGAGGCCCGCGAGCAGGGCCTGATCACCGAGGCCGACTACCGCGCAAAACGCCGCGCCCTCCTCCAAGGCGAAACGCCCTAGCGAGAAGCCCCGGCCCGGAACGGAGACGCCCCGGAACCGGGACGCCCGGAACGCGACCCCGGAACGGGGACGCCCCGGAACGGGGACGTCGGTTTCATTGTTGCACCGCCGGCCCGCGAGATGCATCCGCTTGGTGCGGTGCAACAATGAAACCAACGTCCCCGTTCCGGTCGGTCCCCGTTCCGGTCCGGTTCCGGTCGGTGTCCGTTGGCTTCTCGCTAGGGCGCTTCGCCTTGGAGGATGGCGCGGCGCTTTGCGCGGTAGTCGGCCTCGGTGATCTGGCCCTGTTCGCGGGCCTCTTCGAGCTCGGCGAGGGCGCGCAGGGCCGTGGGGTCGCTCGGGATGATCTCGCGCGGTGCTTCCGGGACGTCCTCGGCGGCCTCGACCGGAGCTTCCATGAGGATGGTGCGGCGCATGACCTTGCCGGTCGGGCCGACCCGGATGTTCGAAGCCTTGCGGAAGAGCGGGTCGCGCCACTCCACCGCGACCGCCTGGTGGCCGAGGCTCTTCATCGCGTCGCCGGGGATGGCCCGGAAGCTCATGGCCTCGCGACCGACCACGGGCTCCTTGATCTCGACGTTGTCGCTCTTCGGGACCGGCCAGTCGATGCGGTAGAGATGGACGACGAGACGATCGTCGCCGCCGACGTAGGCGATGAAGCTGGTCAGGTACTCCTGCTGGAAGATGCCGAGGCGCTTCTCCTTGCGGGTGGCCTGGACGACGATCTCCTGGTCGCTCTTCGCCTTGGCCAGCGCCTGGGACAGCAGATCGCCCAGGGGGTAGATCAGGGACGTGTCGATGGCGGGCCGGCGTTTGCCGCCGTCCTCGTCGACCGCGGTGCGGATGTCGATGCGAGACAGGATGTGGGCGAGCCGGATCGGCGAGATCGTGGCCGGATGGCGGAAGTGGCGCTCGACCGGCTCGCCGCCGCGCAGCTCCGCGCGGAGCACGATGCTGACGGCGTCGTCGTCGTGGATCGTCGTACGCGCGTAGCGCGTGCCACAGCCGAGCCAGGCCGGCACGACCCCCAGCACGAACACGACGGTCAGCGAGATTCTGCGCAAGCGGTCAGGACGAGAGGGCATCGACGATCCGATAGGTGAGGAAGCTCGCTCCGTAGGCGAGCGCCAGAAGGTACCCGAACGCGAACGCCGGCCACCGCCAGGAGTTGGTCTCGCGGCGCATCACCGCCAGGGTCGAGGTGCACTGCAGCGCGAACACGAAGAACACGAGCAGACTGGCGACCGTGGCCGGCGTGAAGACCCGCTCGCCCGTCCGCGGGTCGCGGTCGGCACGGACCGCGTCGCGCAAGCTGACCTCGTCGTCCTCCGTGGCCGCGTAGACCTGGGCCAGGGTGGCCACGATCACCTCGCGGGCGGCCAGGCTCGCCACGAGACCCACCCCGATCTTCCAGTCGAAGCCCAGCGGTGCGATCGCGGGCTCGATGGCGTGGCCCAGGCGCCCGGCGAAGCTCTGCTCGAGGGCCAGGCGCGCTGCCTCGCTCTCGGTCGTGCCGGCCGGCGCCTCCATCCGGGGAAAGCTCAGCAGCACCCACAGCACCATCGACGCGATCAGGATGATCGTCCCGGCCCGGCGCAAGAACGCGCTGGCCGCGCCCCAGACCTGGGAGAGCCACAGCCGGAGCGGCGGGATGCGGTAGGGCGGCAGCTCGAGAATGAAGGGCATCGATTCGCCGCGCAGTACGGTGCGGTTCAAGACCGCCGCGGCGACCAGCGCTGCGACGGCTCCCAGCACGTAGAGGCCGAGCAGGGTCAGGCCCTGCCAGCCGAGCGGGCCCCAGGCCAGCGTGGCCGGAACGAACGCGCCGATCAGGAGCGCGTAGACCGGCAGCCGGGCCGAGCACGTCATCAGGGGCGCCACCAGGATGGTGACCAGGCGGTGACGGGGCGACGGCACGGTGCGCGCGGCCATGATGCCGGGCACGGCGCAGGCGTACGACGAGAGCAACGCGACGAACGCGCGCCCTTCGAGGCCCAGCCTGCCCATCAGGCGGTCGACCACGAACGCGGCGCGCGCCATGTAGCCGACGTCCTCGAGCAGGTGCAGCACGGCAAAGACGAGCACGATCTGCGGCAGGAAGATCACCACCGATCCGACGCCGGCGATCAATCCGTCGGCGACGAAGGCGGAGAGCAGCCCGGGGCCGAGGGCGGCACGGGAGGCACTGGCCAGGGCGCCCACCCCGGCGTCGATCGCGTCCATGGCCGGCGCGGCCCAGGCGAAGATCAGCTGGAAGAAGAAGACCATCACCGTCGCGAAGAGCACGGAGCCCCAGACGGGGTGAAGGACGACGGCGTCGATGGCCGCGGTCGTGCGATCGCTCCCCGGGCGGCGCACGACCACGCGCTCGAGCACCGACGTCATCCAGTCCTGACGTTCGGCCGGATCCTCGGGCGGGAGCAGCACCGGTCGCTCCCAGGAGGAGGGCGACCGCAGCAGGTCGCGGACGGCGTCGAGCCCGACGCCCCGATGCCCGACGACCCCGACCACCGGAACGCCGAGCGCGGCGCGCAGGCGCTCCAGGTCGAGCTGCCCGCCGCGTGCCGCCAGCTCGTCGGTCATGGTCAGGACCAGACAGGTGGGGAGCTCGAGCCGCAACGCCTGGGCCACCAACCACAGGGACCGCTCCAGGCTGCACGCGTCGACCGTGAGCACCAGGCCCTCCGGCGCCGCGATGCCGGGTGCGGTTCCGCGCAGCACCTGGGTCACGACCGCCTCGTCGGGGCTCATGGCGTCGAGGCCATAGGTGCCCGGCAGGTCGATCACCTCGACACGCGTGCCGTCGATCTGCGCGGTTCCCTCGCGGCGCTCGACGGTCACACCCGGGTAGTTGCCGACCTTGGCGCGCAGCCCGGTGAGTGCGTTGAAGAGTGTGGTCTTGCCCGAGTTGGGGCTGCCGAGCAGGCCCAGCCGGATCCCTGCGGGGACCGGCTCCACGGCGCCCTCAGCCATCGACGCGGACCCGGATCTGGACCGCCTGCTGGCTCCGCAGGCAGATCTGGGTGCCCCGCAGTTCGTAGACGCGGGGATCGCCAAGGGGGGCACGACGCAGGCAGGACACCGGCGTTCCCGGCAGGAAGCCGAGGTCGGCCAGGCGCCCGCCGATCGGGCCAGGCGCCTCGACGCGAACCACGAGGCCGGCGCCCCCGACGGGCAGCTGCGAGAGAGGGATATCGCTCAAAATGAAAATGAATGTCGATTTCGAAGAGGGATTCGGAGCGTAGGAGGCCGCCCGAGGGCCGTCAATCGGCCACGCGAACGCGTTCGCAAAGGGCGCTACTCGGTTTCGCTGCGGAGCTGCCGCGTCATCAGCCGCATGCCGCCCTCACGGGGCTCGACCTCGCCCTCGAGGATGGCCCGCACCCCGAACGCGATCGGCATCTCCACGCCGAGCCGGGTCGCGAGATCGCAGACCGCGTGGGTCGTCCGCACGCCCTCGGCGACCTGGTTCATGCTGCCGACGATGTCGGCCAGCTTGCGGCCGCGGCCGATCTCGAGACCGACCGTGCGGTTGCGCGAGAGATCCCCCGTGCAGGTCAGGATCAAATCGCCCATGCCGGAAAGGCCGAGGAAGGTCAGCGGGTTGGCCCCGAGCTCCTCGCCGAGGCGGGTGATCTCGCGCAACCCTCGCGTCATCAAGCCCGCCCGGGCGTTGAGGCCCGCCTCGAGCCCGTCGCAGATGCCGACCGCGATGGCGATCACGTTCTTCAGGGCGCCCCCGACCTCGACCCCGACCACGTCGTCGTGGGTGTAGCAGCGGAACCAGGGGCAGGAGAGCGCCGTCTGCACGGCGATCGCGTAGCTCTCCTCGCGGCAGGCCAGGGTCACGGCGGTGGGCTTGTGCTCGGCCACCTCGCGGGCAAACGAAGGGCCGGACAAGACCACCATCCTCGGGTGCAGGGCGTCGGGAAGCACCTGCTCGAGGACCCCCGACATGGTCAGGCCCGTCTCCACCTCGATGCCCTTCACCGTCGAGACCAGGATCGCGCCCGGGTCCATGGCCTTGCCCGCGCGTCCCATCACTTCTCGCACGCCGTGGCTCGGGACGGCGCAGATCACGATCTCGCGTCCG
>JAJDAR010000523.1 GCA_029261775.1 Deltaproteobacteria bacterium
CACGGTCGCGCGCAACGTGCTGAGCACGTACGAGCCGCACGAAGGCTTCTGGCCCACCGAGTACCTGCCGGCCAAGCGCGAGAAGGCGCGGGAGAAGTTCGAGCCGCTCTTCGAGAAGGACCCGGGCCTGCGTGCGATCGCGGACGGCTACGCCCGGTACATCGCGAGCCGCGGCTAGCGCCGTCCGGTCCGATCGGTGGAGCTGCAGCCCGGGACCGAGGCCGGCCGACGCCTGGTGGCGATCGCCGAGGGCCACATCGAGAGCTTCCGCAAGCGGGCGCCCGACCACGATCGAGAAGCGACCTTCCCGGTCGGAAACTTCGAGGAGCTGCAGGAGAGCGGGTTCGCCGCAGCCTTCGTGCCCGAGCGACTGGGAGGCCTCGGCCTGGATTCGGTCCGGGACTGGGCCATCGGCATCGAGCGGCTCGCCCGCGGCGATGCGTCCACGGCGATCGCGATCAACATGCACCTGGCGATCAGCCGCAATGTCGCCGGCGCGTTCGCCGGCTCCAGCGCCCACGGCGATGCCGAAACCGCCGCACGGAACGAGGGGATGCTCCGCGCGATCGCGGCGGGCCAGCTGCTCTTCTGTGCCACCGCGACCGAGCCCGGTACCGACTTCCTGCGGCCGCTGACCACGGCCACGCCGAAGGGCGACGGCTGGGCGATCAACGGGCGCAAGATCTTCGTGACGATGTCACCGGTCGCGAACGTCTACGCCTTGAACGTCCGGGTTCCGGGGCAGGGCGATGAGCCCGATCGGATGGGTTTCGCGTTCGTCACGAGCAGCTCGGCCGGCATCGAGCCCCAGGGCGACTGGGATGCGCTCGGCATGCGGGCCTCCGGAAGCCAGTCGATCCTCCTCCAGGACTGCCGCGTGCCCGCCGGCGCAATCCAGCCGGCCGCGACCTGGGGCGAGTGGAGCCCCGGCCTGTTGATGGGGCGGACCCTCGGGAACATCACCCTCGTGGGGGCCTTCCTGGGGATCTCGGAGCGGGCCCGGGAGCTCGCCGTGCAGGGGGCCCTGCGGCAGACCAAGCCGAAGTACGACGGCGCCGTGGCGAAAGCCTCCGGGGTCCAACACCGGCTGGGCGAGATCGACATCTCCCTGGCCGCGGCTCGGGCCATCCTCGATTGCACCACGCGGGACCTCGATGCGCTCCTCGCCCGGCCGGGCGCGCCCGACCTCGAGACGGCCCACGCCTGCATGCGCGACTACCAGTGCGCCAAGTGGACCGTGAACCAGAACGCCATCGAGATCGTGTCGTACGCGCTCGACGTCTGCGGCGGTGGAGCGTTCATGGCCGGCCACGAGCTCTCGCGACTCTACCGGGACGTCCGCGCCGGCCCCTTCATGCAGCCCTTCTCCCCGACCGAAGCGAGGGAGTACGTCGGGCAGGTCGCGATCGGACAGCCGCCGCGCGGTTGAAAGGCCGAGGGCGACCCCGGACCGGGCCCGCACCTCGCCGTTCGGGGCGCAGCAAGGCCCGCGGTCGACGAGGCAGCTCGAGCAGATCGGCAGCCCATCAGGTGATGATCGCGGGCAACGCTCGCACCAGAAGGCCCAGGGCGGCCGCGCTCGACAGCAGCAGGACTGCCAGACGGAGCCGACGCGGATCGATCCGCCCGAGCGCGAAGCGCGAGAGCCAGAAGCCGAGGAGTGCGGCGGGCAGGAGCAGCGCCCCGAGCTGAACCTCGAGCCAGCCCAGCCGGCCTGCGTTCCACGCTGCCATCAGCGAGAGCACGGCGCCGACCACCAGGTTCGCGCCTAGCGTCGCGCGGAAGACATCGGGCCGGGCCCGCTGGTAGACGAGGGCCACCGGCGGGCCGCCGATCGAGCTCAGCGTTCCCATCAGGCCCGACGCCACGCCCGCGAGCCCGAGCTTCCACGGGCTGGGCGTGAAGACACCGCGCGCCAAGCTCGCGGCCACGGCCGCCAGCACCAGCACAGCGATCACCAGGTCGAAGACCGCCCCGGCCAGCACCGCCAGCAGGGCCGCCGCGGGCAGGGTTCCGACCAGGCGCCCGGCGACGAGCCAGCGGAGCCCGGGGAGATCGACCGCGCCCCGCTCGCGGTGTGTGACGAGCAGTGTGAGCAGCAGGTTCGAGGCGATGATGGGAGCCGGGACGAAGCCGGGGTGGATCAGCACGAGCACCGGCGCCGCGATCAGCCCCGCCCCGAAGCCGATGCTCGCCTGGACCGCGGAGGCGAACGCGACGATCGCGAACGCCAGCAGCGCCTCGTCCGCTCCGATGGGAATGCAGTCCCCCCCTCGCAGGCCCGCTTTGCCCGCACCCGGCTCGGCCGATCCGGTGTCGCGCCTGCGAGGGAGATCCTAGGGGTTGAACGGGCTCAAGCGGGGCTCTCCGCTCCGCCGGGACTCCGCCGGAAGACGAGGTAGAGCAGGGGCCCGATGGAGCCGAGGAACAGCGTGGCGACCACCCAGGGCCAGGGGTTCTGCCCGGCCTTGCGCGCCTCCGGGACCATCCAGCTGAGCACCAGCACCAGCGCGATCACGAGGTCGGCGAAGACCTGCCAGCCCGCCGGGCTGTGGCGGTGGTAGTCGAAGATGCCCACGTAGCCCACCTGCTGCAGGGCGTAGAGGGTGAGCAGGGTGAACGGGACGAGCAGGATCAGGGCGAGGGTGCGTTTCGTCATCAGACGTCTCCTGTGGGGGACAGGGGCAGGTTCGAGCGAAGCCAGGCTGGCTGCAACGACCTCGGAGGTCATTGCGGCGATGATCTCACCGGGTCCATCATGGCGGCGAGGAGGATCGCGGTGAGCACTCCGGCGGCGACCGCCCCGCAGGACTTCAAGGCCGTCTGTCGTCGCTGGAGGCAGCACCGCAAGCTGTCGCAGCTCGAGCTCGCCCTGGCCGCCGGCGTCTCGCAGCGCCATCTCAGCTGGCTCGAGACCGGTCGAAGCCAACCCAGCCGCGAGATGGTGATCCGGCTGTCGGAGGCGATGGAGATTCCCCTGCGCGAGAGGAACCTCCTGCTGCAGGCCGCCGGCTATGCCGCGCTCTACACGGAGAAGGCGCTGGACGCGCCCGGCATGGAGCCCATCCTCGAGGCGCTGCGCCACGTGCTGGATCACCACGACCCCTATCCGGCGGTTGCGGTGGACCGGCTCTGGAACGTGAAGATGCAGAACCGTGCAGCGGCGAAGTGGTTCGGGATCGTGCCCCTCGCGGCAGCCGTGACCGGGCAGACGGCCGAAGATCCCAACCTCGCGTTGCTGTCGCTGCATCCGGACGGTCTTCGCCGCCACATCGTCAACTGGGAGGAGGTGGCCCACGCCTTCGTCCGACGCTTGAGGAGCGAGGCCCTGGCCTCCGGCGACGCGCTCGTGCACGAACGCTTCGAATCCTTCATCGCGCTGGCTGGGCCGCTCCCCGAGACCGACGGGACCGGGCCGAGCCTGATGCCGGTCCTGCCCCTGGAGCTCGATCTGGCCGGCGAAAGGCTGAGGCTCTTCAGCATCATCTCGACCCTCGGGACCCCGCAGGACATCACGGCCGACGAGCTGCGCATGGAGGCCTTCTTTCCGGCAGACGCTGCGACGGAGCGCTTCTTCCGCGCCGCCTCGGGCTAGCTGACGGTCCGCGGCAGAGTGTGCTAGGCCAACCCCCCGGGCGGGCGCGCCGTCGGACCGCAAGGAGGACACGATGAAGGTCGAGAACGCTGTGATCCCGACCCCTGAGCAGATGAAGGCCCTGGCAGAGGACGGGCCCGGCGGCCCGATCTACATGGTCAACCTGCTCAAGTTCAAGCCGAAGGCCGAGTATGCAGATGGCCGCGAGACAGACCTCAGCGGCCGCGACGCCTACGCCATCTACGGTCAGGAGGTGGTGGGCCATCTGGCCAAGGTCGGCGGCAAGCGGGTGCTGGGGGGCGAGGTGACCGGGCTGACCTTGGGCGCCGTCGAAGATCTCTGGGACATGGTCGGCATCGCGATGTATCCCAGCCGCAAGGCCATGCTGACGATGATCACCGACCCCGCGTACCTGAAGAGCGCCGAGCACCGGGCGGCCGGGCTCGAAGGTCAGCTCAACATCGAAATGGTCATGCCGGGGAGCTAGCTCGGCCCCCGTCGGGGCCCTGAGCCCCGTTCGGCACCCTGTATCATCGTCGGCTCCACCGGAAGCCCCCGGGAGCCAAGGAGCCAGCATGCCCACAGAGGTCCCCGTGCAGGGGCACGTCGAGCCCGGCTTCGAGCGGGTTCGGGTCGAGTTCGAGAAGAACTTCAGCGAACGCCGGGAAGTCGGCGCCGCCTTTGCGGTCTACCACCGCGGCCAGAAGGTCGTCGATCTCTGGGGTGGCTACCGGGACAAGGCACGCACCCAGCCCTGGGGAGAGGACACGGTCACCACCGTGTTCTCGAGCACGAAGGGCGTCGCGGCCCTGGTTCTCGCCGTCGCCCACTCGCGCGGGCTCTTCGCATGGGACGCTCCGGTCGCAGACTACTGGCCGGAGTTCGCTTCGGCGGGGAAGGGCGCGGTCACCGTGCGCCAGGTGCTCGGGCACCAGGCCGGGCTCTCGGCGATCGACGAGCCGCTCGACACCGAGATCCTGGCCGACTTCGAGCGCCTGGCTGCGATTCTCGCGAAGCAGCCACCCGCGTGGGCAGCCGGCACGCGCACGGGCTACCACGCGATCAGTCTGGGCTGGTACCAGACGGAGCTGCTGCGGCGCGTCGACCCGGAGGGGCGCAGCATCGGGCAGTTCCTTCGCGAGGAGATCGCGGGGCCGCTGGGCCTCGACTTCCACATCGGGCTCCCGCCGACCTTTCCCGAGGATCGCATCGCACGCATGATCGCGATGAACCCGATCCGCGCTCTGCTGGCGCCGAAGCACCCCTACACGGTGCCGCGACGCATGATGTTCCAGATGCTGCGCCGGCGTTCGCTCACGGCGCGCAGCTTCGCGAATCCCCCGATGCGCGGCGCCGGTGGCATTCAATCGCGCGCGATGCGCGAGGTGGAGATTCCGTCCGCCAACGGCATGGGGACGGCGCGCAGCCTGGCCCGGCTCTACAGTGTGTTTGCCACGGGCGGTGAAGAGCTGGCGCTCGAGAAGCAGACCCTCGACGATCTCATGGCCGTCCCGCCGCCCCCGAGCGGTGGGGTGCGTGACCTCGTCCTGCACACCGACATGTCGTTCAGCCTGGGCTTCTCGCGACCGGCCTTCGCCTACGACTTCGCCTCGAGCCCCGCCGCTTTCGGCACCCCCGGCGCCGGCGGCTCGTTCGCGTTCGCGGACCCGGACGCACGGATCGCCATGGCCTACGTCATGAACCAGATGGGCCACTACCTGGTGGACGATCCCCGGGAGAAGGCGCTGCGCGACGCGACGTACCGCGCACTCGCGAGGCTTGGCCCGGGCCACTGAACCGGCGAGCGGGGCCGTCTCGGCTCAGGGTCGCCGGGCAGCCTGCCGCTGGCGGACCTGGATCTGCCGGCGCCGCTCTTCGGGAGTGAGCCGGGTCGTATCCGCCGGAAGGGCCTCGCCAAGGAGGTCGAAGGCGATCTTCTGGGTCTCGAGCTCAGGCCGTTCGGCCACCCCGATCCAGCGGTGGGTGATCAGGCCCTTCGCCTGGCCCTCGGTGTCGATCCAGTTGGCGACGCCCGGGTCGCGGTGGGACACGACGAGACGGAAGCGTCCGTCCCCGTCGGGATGGATCTGCCGGTGGTTCAGGCTGGTCACGTGATCCACGTAGTTCGTGTCCATCGATCCGAGCGCGCTGCGCTGGAAGCCCCAGTAGCGCCCGTCGATCATCGGCCCCTCGATCAGCAGCACCTCGTCCGCTGACAGGTCGTAGGAGAGGCCCCCGTAGAACAGGTCGTCGGAGCCTCCGGCCACGCGGGCGGCGGGCAGCGCCCTGTTGTCCGGCATCACCGCCAGCCGCTGGTTCAGCCAGGCATTCCAGAAGACGACGTTGTTCTCGATCCAGTCGCCGGCGCGTGTGATGCGCCGCGCCAGCTCGGGGTCCGAGACCTCGGCGGGAGCCGTTCCTTCTGCACCGATCCGCTCGAGAAACAGGGGCGGCGGGGCGCCGGTCTCCCAGGCGTCCAGGTAGATGCGCACGGTCAGGATCCGGTGGTCGGGAGCCAGGGCCAGCCACGGACCGGGCCCTTCCTTGCCTCCGAGAAGAAGGGAGAAGCTGCCGTCAGCCGCCGGTGCGAGCTCCGGGACGTCGACGTTGCGCGAGGTCTCGAACGCGCCCATGTGCATGTCGCCGGTCGCGAGCGAGACGGCGACGTGGTCGATCCCCGACAAGTCACCGCTCAATCGGTAGCGGAAGTGGGGATCGACGCTGGCCCGGTAGTACACGTTGTCCGCGTTGGGTGCGCCCCATTGCTGGAAGCGGCCGTTGCTGGCCATCAGCACCGGGTGGGCAGCATCAGCGTGGTCGATCTCCCACTGCAGGCCCTCGATCATCACCCCGATCAGGTGGCGCTGCAGGCGGACACGGTCCGCCTCTTCCCCCGTAAAGTCGGGGCCCGTGATGCGATCGCCGAGCTCGGCCATCCGCTGCGTGAACTGAGCCCAGGCACTCCGCGCCGAGTCCGGAGCCGCGCTCGCGGCGGCGGGGATCGGCACCCCGGTCCGGCTCAGCACGGCGTACGTGAGACCGGATCCGAGGGCGAAGGACAGCAGGGCGACGAGGAGGCTGCGCATCGGGGAAGGCTATCGCGGGAGGACCGCGGGGATGCCCGTGGAACGCGCGAGGATGACGATTCCCGATGGGCTGGCCTAGGCTTCGCGAAGCAAGGAGTCGACGTGCCGAACGTTCAGGAGACCATTCCCGAGGCCCTTCGACCCGAGGTCGATGCTGCGCTGGCGTGGTTCAACCGCCAGCAGGACGTGGCCTTCGAGGTGACCGGGATCCTCGATCCCGAAG
Source organism: Deltaproteobacteria bacterium (assembly GCA_029261775.1). Classification (GTDB taxonomy): domain Bacteria; phylum Myxococcota_A; class UBA9160; order UBA9160; family UBA6930. The sequence continues at coordinate 6,905 of JAJDAR010000523.1, forward strand.
TCGCCCTGGCGGGAGCGGGGGCACCGGGGGCGCGTGAGCTTCGCTTGATCCTGTGCGGGGGAGATCGCTGCGAGCAGCGGTCGTTCCGCGTCGCGGCGAACGCTGAGGGCTACGAAGTCGCTTCGCTCGAGGACGAGCGGCCGGACCCCGCCGAAGGGCAACCGCCGGCCGAGCTCGACCCGCCGCCGGGGGCCTTGCGCGGCTGGCTGGATCGGGCGCTCGGTCAGCACGCCTTCGTCGTCCTCGTCTTCTATCGCGGCTACTGGTGACCGCCTTGTCGCTCCGAGTTGCGGGGCTACGTGAGGGCGGGGATTCCTGAGAAGATTCGCGCGGCCGGCGGCGAGATCTACGCCGTCTCCAGCGAGCCCCAGGCGTTGGCAGCCCGTGCGGCCCGCGACTGGCACCTCGGCTTCGAAGCCGTCGGTGACCCCCACCACGAGATCGCGGGCACCTGCCGGGAGCGCGGCTGGCTCGACCTGTTCGTGAACGAGCGCCTCGGGTTCCTGCAGGCGAGTGCGGGAGCCCCGGACTGGACGCCGACGCATCCCAAGGGCTACTTCCAGCCCGGCGTGTTGGCCGTCGACCGTGGGCGCCGTGTGCTCTATCGCTGGCGCGGGGTCCCGACCCATCGGAACATGGGCGGCGCCGTGGAGCGGCCGACCGCGGAGCACACCTGGACCCAGGTTGCGCACGCGCTCGAGAGCGGAGCGAACGCGGGCGACGCGGCTCTCGACGGCGATCCGCCGCTCGACTCGGTCGGCATCCCGTGGCCGATCTTCGCGTCGCTGCTGGTCGCGAACGGGTGGTTCCTGAATCCGCGTGGCTTCCAATCCTCGCGAGCCGTCCGCGCCGCAGGCGGTCGCCTGCTCGCCTTCGTCGCGGCCTGGGTCGGCGCCTTCGCGTGGCTCCCGACCCTGCCCGTCGCGGCAGCGCTCGCAGCCTGGACCGCCTATATCGCGCCCAAGGTCCGCTGGGTGGGGCAGGAGTTCCAGCAAGTAGAAGCCCCGGCGCCCTAGATCCGGCGGCGGGAGCGCACGACCCATGACGAGAGACCGCTACCTGGGCATGCGCCCGGGCGACCTGGAAGGGAAGGCCTACGCACGGCACTGGAACCCGGAGATGGGTCCGTTGCAGGAGCAGGTGCGCAGCGCGCTCGAGCAGGGCCCCGAGGCGGGTGAACTCGGCTTTCCCGTCTCCGACGCGGACCAGTTGCTGGAGCCGGGGTATCTCCCCCTGGAGACCGGCTTCACGCGGCTCCCCAACGGACAGGTCTTCGTGGCCGTGCTCACCCGGATGCCGGGCGTCTCGGCCGCGATGATCGACTGGTGGTTCGGCTGGCACTACCTCGAATCGCAGCGATACAAGCTGTGGCATCCCCGCGCGCACATCTCGAACGCAGCCGAGCGGATGGTCTCCGACGATCCGGGCCTCTCGGATCGCGAGAAGTACCTGCACAATCCCAACTTCGTGACGGAGTACGTGGGCGACGAGCTGCTCCACATCACGATTGCGTTCTCGGAAGCCTCGGACTATTTCGACGTCTCACGCTTCCAGGCGGCCGGCGTGGGTACGGCCATCTGCGGCACGGTCAGTCCGAGGAACGTGCCCCTGTCCGGCGGGGTGCTCATCCATCTGATCCGCGAGACCGGAGACGGGTGCGAGATGCGCAGTCGCTTCTGGCTGGGAAGGATCGAGTTCCGGAACCTGCCCGGTGCCGGGATCCTGAACCGGATCGCGGGCTCCCGCTTCGTCGCGAAGCGGACCACCTCGCTGGCGCAAGGCCGCGACCTCGTCGTCCACTGCGCGGCCGAGATGAACCACCTCGCCGGCTTCCTGCCGGAGCTCTACGCGGACTACCACGCCCGCGGTTGACCCGAGGCCGATCGGCAGCACGCGCCTGAGCCGCCCCCGGACCCGGTTTTCTATCCTCGGTACGATGCCCGCCCGCACCCGCTCCGCGCTCGCTCTCGTCGTACTCCTCTGCTGCTCGGCCGAAGCTCCGAACACCCCGGCGCCGACGGCAAACGGAAACCCCAACGCCTTCGATTCCGAGGCGATGCGCGCGCAGCTCGAGGCGCTCGGATACGTCGAGGCGGCGCTCCCGGCGGCCGAGCTCTCCGGGGTGGTCCACCACGTTCCGGAACGGGCCCAGCCCGGCTGGAACCTGATCCTCTCGATGCATGCCGTGGAGGCCAGCCTGGTCGACATGGAGGGCCGGGTGATGCACACCTGGAAGGCCCCTGAAGACGAGCCGCCGATGGGTCTCTGGTGGCGGACGGCGCATCTGCTCGCGAACGGAGATCTGATCGTGCAGGCGGACTATGGCGCCATCGCCAAGCTCGACCGGCTCTCGCGCCTCCTCTGGCGAAACGATGCCAAGACTCACCACGACTTCGACGTTGCTGACGACGGCCGGGTCTTCGTGCTGACTCAAGGAACGACCCGGCACCCGAGCTTCGGCCATCCGATCGCCGAGGACTTCGTGGCGGAGCTCTCCGCCGAAGGCGAGCTGCGAGCACAAATCTCCGTCCTCCGGGCGATCGAGAACGGAGTCGCGCCGCAGCTCCTCGAGGAGCTCGTGGCCTTCCGGGAGCAAGCGGACTCTCGCGTTCGCCACGACGTCAGCCACACGAACACCGTCCAGCTGCTGCCAGCGTCCAGAAAGGCTCTCCCGGACGGGTTCAGGCCGGGCAACCTGCTGCTCAGCATCCCGACCGTGAACGTGATCCTGATACTCGACCCCAAGCAAGAGAAGATCGTCTGGAGCCAGAAGGGCCGCTTTCGCTACCAGCATGACCCCACGCTGACAGCCGATGGCCGCCTGCTCCTCTTCGACAACCGCGGGGCCGGTGAACGTTCCCGCGTGGTCGAGATCGACCCCGCGAGCGGCGAAGAGCTCTGGGCCTACGGAGAGCACACGAGCAAACCCTTCGCAACCGCGTGCTGCGGTCGCATCCAGCCGCTGGCCAACGGCAACTTGTTGATCGTGGTCTCCCAGGAGGGGCGGGCGTTCGAGCTGGCACCGGACGGCGAGGTGGTGTGGGACTTCCGCACGCCCTACCGGGTCGCCGACAAGACCGCGATCCTCGCCGACGTCGTACGCATCAGCCCGGATCGCCTCGATCCCCAGTTCCGCGCCTGGCTCGAGCGGCCAGAGGTACCCGGGCCCTAGCTGCGCTCCACTCGTTGCGTCATGGCCGCACTCTTTCCTTCCACGCCCTCACCACGTCGACGTAGTCGTCGGCACCCTTCTCGTAGCGCAGGACACCCTGCGGAATCTCCACCCACGGCTGTGCGCTCCGCGTCCAGATGTGCGCGACGGGTCGGAGCCAACTCGTGTCGTCGAGGGTCCCCGGGCGAAACGTGACGAAGTCGGGCAGGGTGAGCGACTCGCTCCAAAGGCGGGTTCCGCAGTCCGGGCAGCAGCGGTTGCGGTGCGTGATGCCCGAGACCGTCTCGAACACCGCCAGGATCGGGTCTCCCTGGACGACCTCGAGAGATGTGCGCCGGGTCGGCATCGAGAGGATGAAAGCGGTTCCGGTCAAGGTCTGGCACTCGGTGCAGTGGCAGACGTGCAGAGCCAGCGGGTCGTCGAGAAGCCGATAGCGCACCGCACCGCAGGCGCAGCCTCCGTCACACGGGAAGCTCGGCAGGTCCATCGGTGTTTCTCCTACGCAGGCCAGTTCGACGACGCCGGACTGGCAGGACAGAATCGGGCGCCCCAGGGTCAGCGATCTCGATGCCCAGCGCTCGTCGGCGCCAGGTGCTCGGGCTCAGGCGAGACTTCGGGCGGCCGGGGTAGGATGGGGCGGTGATCCACTACAGCGACCCGCCGATCCTGCTGCAAGACGTGATCGAAGACGTCGGGGACGTCGTGCGCCTGCTCGAGCGGAACGCGCCCTACACGCCGCTCGGAGGCTGGTATCGGCCGGGCGTGGATGCCGATGTCCCCAGCAGTCCGATGTGGTTCCAGAACGACTGGGTCCACGCAGATCTCCGGGTCGAGGGCTCCGAGCTCTTCCTGTTCCACGAGCGCGTGACCCAGGCGGCGCGGGATTTCTACGACGCCGAGGTGATCGTCCCCCACAGCGTTTACGTGAACCTCATGGCCGCGATCGAGAAGAGCGGACCGGCCCACACCGACAACCCGCGCTTCCACGGCCGCGATCGCAGCAACACGCCGATGTGGCTGCTGCGCACGATGCTCTGGTCGGGACTCTTCGATCGCCAGGCGATCGTCCAGGCGACCTCGATCTGGTGGATGAACGACGTCGAGGGAGGCGGCTTCTCGTACTGGCCCGACGGGCCGGATCAACTCCCGAGTGAGCACCTGGGCGAGATGGCGAACACCGCGCTCGTCGGCGACAACCACGGGATGTTCCACCAGGTGGGCCCGGTCGGTCCCTTCGACGAGGGGACCCGGCTGGTGACGCCTCGCGCCGAGCTCGCGCCCACCGGCAGCGGTACGTGGGCTGTGACCGACCGGGGGAAGGTTCGCTACGAGGCGCCGCTCGAGGAGATTCGCGTGAGTGTCCTGTGGAAGGCGGACGTCTACCGCAACGAGGCGGAGCAGCGGCGGCAAATGGCCGACACGCTCTCGATCCCCGACGTGGCACGCATCTTCGATGCAGATCTCGGGGCGAAGGGGGTCGACGTCCGCTTCGACCTCGAGAAGCTCGAAGATCCCGGCCTGATCGCCGCGGTCAGCGCGGTCTATCCCGAGGCGACGCCAACCGGCAAGGCGCCCTCGATCTTCGATGCGGTGTGATCGCAGGCGTCGGCGCGATGGGTCGGGCTCCTCGCTTCGGGGTACGCTCGGCACGTGATCTGGCAGTTCGGCGACCACGAGCTGGATGAAGGCCTCTACCAGCTCCGAAGGCGAGGTCGTCCGATCCCGCTCGAGCCGCGGGTCTTCGACGTCCTGCTCTTCCTGCTCAGACACCGCGACCGTGTGATCTCCAAGCAGGAGCTGCTCGACGCGCTTTGGCCCGGGCAGGCCGTGAGCGACTCGGTGCTGCCCCGCTGTGTCGCAGCGGCCCGGCGAGCCGTGCGCGACGACCCGAGCCGTCAACGCGTCGTCCAGACCGTGCACGGACGTGGCTACCGGTTCGTGGCTCGCGCGCGCGAGGCCACGCCCGCCGCCCCCGAGCCGCCTTCCGGAGCGGAACGCGCCGCCGTTGCGCCCGCGCACGCACCCGGCTTCGTCGGTCGTGACGCGGCCATGAGCCGGCTGCGCGCCGGGCTCGAAGAGGCCCGCTCGGGGCGCGGACGCCTGGCGCTGGTCGTCGGCGAGCCGGGGATCGGCAAGACACGCACGGCAGAGGAGCTCGGCGCCGAGGCGGAGCGCGCGGGCTTCCGCTGGGTCACCGGTCGCTGCCACGAGGG
>JAJDAR010000524.1 GCA_029261775.1 Deltaproteobacteria bacterium
CTGCGCTCGGCGAAGGCCAGCCCCTCGGACAGCCCCTGGAGGATTCCGGCGATGCAGATCTGGTTGACCATCTTCGTCAGCTGCCCGGCCCCGCAGTCGCCGAGCCGGACCACCTGCCGCGCGTAGGTCTCGAGCACCGGCCTCACCCGCTCGAAGTCTTCGTGGGAGCCCCCGGCCATGATCGTGAGGCGACCCTGTCTGGCGCCCTCCTCGCCGCCCGAGACCGGGGCGTCGACGAATCCGACCCCTCGCCCCCGCGCCTGCTCGGCCAGCGCGCGGGCGCTCTCGGCGGACGCCGTGGTGTGATCGACGAACACGCTCCCGGGGGCCATCGCGGCGAGCGCGGGCTCGGCGACCGCGCGCAGATCCCGGTCGTCCCCGCTGCAGCAGAGCACGAGGTCGGCCCCCGCGGCAGCTTCTTCGGGGCTCGCCACCCCACGGCCCGGATGGGACGCCAGCCAGTCCTCGACCCGGGACGCCGTGCGGTTGTAGACCGTGACGTCGTAGCCCGCCCCGGCCAGATGACCCGCCATCGGATGGCCCATGGCGCCGAGGCACAGGAAGGCGATCCGTGCCTCCGTCGCACCACCGGCTCCGCTGCGTCCTGCTTCGCTCATCCGCACCTCCTGGTTTCGTTACGCTAGCGAGCCGATGCGTGTCGTTTCCCTGCTGCCGAGCCTGACTGAGATCGTCTGCGCCCTCGGCGCCCGGGACTGCCTCGTCGGCCGCTCCCACGAGTGCGATCACCCCGCCGGCGTCGGATCGCTTCCGGTGCTGACCGCCCCCAAGTTCGAGCCGGAGGGATCCTCGCGGGAGATCGACGACCGCGTGAAGGACGTCGTCCGCCGCGGGCTCTCGGTCTATGCCGTCGATGCCGAGCGGCTGCGGGAGCTCCGCCCCGACTGGGTGCTGACCCAGGACCAGTGCGAGGTCTGCGCGGCCAGCCTGTCCGACGTCGAGGCCGCGCTCCGGGAGTGGACGGGGGGAGCGCCGCAGGTGCTGTCCACGGCGCCGGCCACCCTGGCCGAGGTGTGGGCGCAGATCCGGGAGATCGGTCGGGCCCTGGGCCGGGAGTCACGAGCGGCCGCTCTGCTCGCCGAGCTGAACGAGCGCGTGACGACCGTCGGCGAACGGACCGGGGCCTGTGCCCGCCCGTCCGTCGCCTGTGTCGAATGGGTCGATCCGTTGATGAGCGCGGGCAACTGGATGCCCGAGCTGGTGGCGCTGGCGGGCGGAGAGAACCTGTTCGGAACCGCCGGCGCCCACTCGCCGTGGCTTGCGTGGGAGGACCTTCGCGCCGCGGACCCCGAGGTGCTGGTCGTGCTGCCCTGCGGCTTCGACCTCCCGCGCACCCTCGAGGAACTGCCGACCCTGCGTGCCCTCCCCGGCTGGGCCGGGCTGCGAGCGGTGCGGGACGGACGGGTCTACTTCACCGACGGCAACCAGTACTTCAATCGCCCGGGGCCCCGTCTGGCCGACTCGCTGGAAATCCTCGCCGGGATGCTCCACCCGGAGCTGTTTCCCGAGCAGGCCCGATCGGAGGGCTTCGTCCGGCTGGACGAAGCCCAGCTCGTGGCGACCGGCTAGCGGCCCGATCCCCCCGCGACCTCGGCCTTCGCCGGCGACGGGTCGAGACGCAGCACCCGCGGAAAGCCCCCCTCTACCTGCCAGGTGGGCAGGTTGGAGTTCGACGTCCACACCCGCCCCTGCTCGTCGAAGTCGATCTCCCGCGTGTAGGTGACCCGGGTCGGAAGCGGGAAGACCGTGAACCGCTCGGTGGCCGGATCGAAGCGCATCAAGGTGTCGGAGTTCGTGCCGCACACCCACACCTGATCGGTCCGCCGGTCGACGTGCAGGGCGTAAGGGGTCTCGACGCCTTCGGTGGCGGTGGGCAGCGTCCACTCTCGGAACTCGCGGGTCCGCACGTCGAAGCGCGAGAGCTTCCCGCTGGAGAAGCTCGGAATCCACAGGCCGTGGCTCGAATCGAAACGCAGCCGGCGAGGCGCCGGGAAGGGCGTGTCCAGCAGCTCGACGTCGAGGCTCTCGGGGTCGATGCGCCCGATGCGGTGCTGGTTCAGCTGGCTGAACCAGATGGCCCCGTCGGGCGCGACGTCGATCCCGTAGGGCACGGGCATGAAGTCGGGATCGCCACTCTCCATCCGCGCCCCGTCCCCGCGCTCGGCGAGCCACATCAGGGCGGGCAGGAAGCGCAGCACGATCGCCTGGGTCCAGGTGCGAGCCGGCAGACGCAGGGTCTCGAAGCGGCTCGTCTCGGGATCGAAGCGCCCGACGTGATTGGAGCCCGCGATCGTGAACCAGATGCGACCCTGGCCATCGAAACGGAGGGTGTGCGGGTAGTAGCCCTCCTCGAGCGGGTAGGTCGTCCAGGTCCCCGCGACGGGATCGAAGCGGCCGAGCTGGTTGCCGAGCGCCAAGGTCACCCAGACGGCGCCATCGGGCCCGACCTGCAGGCTGTGCGGCCCCTGGCGCGAGTTGGCCGTGGGCGGGAGCGGTTGATCGCGACCGCCGAACACTCCGCCGAGCGGCAGGCCCTGGGCGGGCAAGGGAAACGACTCGCTCACCCCCGTCTCCGGATCCAGCCGGTAGAGCTGGTCCTGCGTCATGTCCACGGAGTACGCCCGACCGTCCGGGTGGAAGACCAGGTCGTGCTGCATCGAGGAGCGCACCCCGAGCTCCCACTCCTCGATCACCGCCGTGCGCACCTCGGGCGAGGGCGCGGCGACGAGCTCGTCGCCGGCTCGACCCTGCAGCAAGGCCGGCACGGCCGTGTCGAGATCGTAGGCGCGGCGGAACAGCTCGGGCACGCGAGCGCGCAGGTCGGCGGGGAGCACCGCCCCCATCCTCGCCATCAGCGAGAGGATCTTGTCCCATTGCCAGTCCTCGCGAGGCACGCGGGTGGCGCGGTTGCCCTGCTGATGGCAGTAGGTGCACTGGCGCACGAACTGCTCCCGCTGCTTGTCGTCCTCGATCTCGCGCGTGAGCAGCTCGAACCAGCGATGCGCCGGAAGCTGCTCGGCGAGGGCCTGCGGGTCGGTCTCCCGCTCGAGCGTCAGCTCGAGCGGCCCCGAGCCCGCAGCGAGCGCCTCGAGCCGCAGATCCTTCCAGCCGATGCGTCGGACCCGCAGGTGGGAATCGGTCGCGGGCAGGGAGGGCACGACGAAGCCGCCCTGCTCGTCGCTGAACACCGTGACGGCATGGATCGGGTCACCGCCCTGCACCGTGATCATCGCGCCCGGCAGGGGCCCCTTCGCGTCCTGGACCACACCGCTGAGCGGCTCGGCCGTGGCCCCGCCAGCAGGCCACAGCCCGGCTATGATGGCGCTCGCGGTGATCGCGTTGCGAAGCCAGCGGCGGGTGCTCTCGCGGGTCGACATGCCCGGTCCTCCCTGCGTGGGCCCTCGTGGGTCGACGCTCCCGCAGGATACCGCTCGTGGGTCGACGCCCAGGCAGGATACCGCTCGTGCGGCCCCGGGCCGGCGCGGCCCTGGCGGCCTGCCGGCAGCCCTCCCGCTCCTGGTCGCCTGCCTGGTCGCCGCCTGCTCCAGCGCACCGCCTGCACCGCGCGTCCCGCCCGCGCAACCGGCCGTGTGGAGCGCAGACCGGATCGAGGAGGCCGAGGCCCTGGCGGCCGTGCTCGCCGAGGCTCCCGCGGCGCCCGAGGGCACGTTCCGGGTCCGGCTCGCCTTCGGCGCCGAGGTGGATCTCGATCTGTTCGTCTCGGACCCGCTCGAGGAGAGCGTCTACTTCGCCAACGATCGCGCCGCGAGCGGCGGCGAGCTGATCGGCGATCGTCGCTGCGAGCACCCGGCGCCTCGGGTGGAGACGATCGAGTGGTCGGCCCCGCCGACCGGCCGCTACCGCATCGGCGTGGACTTCCCCCGGCGATGCGGCGATGGAACGGCGCGGACCGCGGTCTTCGCCCTCGCCGTCGAGCACGGCGCCAGCCGGACGCTCCATCGCGGTCTGATCGACGTGGGCGTCTTCCTGCCGGTCGTGGCCCGCCAGGACCTGCGCTGAGCTCCGCTCAGAGCCCCATCAGGAAGTAGCGGGCCGCGAGCCGGCCGACCTTGAGGGCCAGGGTGGCGAACTGGGCCAACGTGTCGTTCTGATCCACGTAGCGCGGGCAGCGCTTCGCCCGGCGCAGCGCGAGGCGCTCGATCTGGTTCAGGCTCGCCTGCTCCCAGAGCGGGTTCTCGCGCTCCCGCGCCCAGCCGGCATCGCGCTGATAGCGGGTGATCTGCTGGGTCAGGCGGGTGCACTCGCGAGGCTGGGGCTGGGCGAACGCGGGCATG
>JAJDAR010000525.1 GCA_029261775.1 Deltaproteobacteria bacterium
CTTCGCACGCGTGTTGACCACGTCGATCGCACTGATGCCATACGCTGTGGGCACCGTCACCAGATCGACGGGAAGGGCGGAGAGATCGCGGCCCGAGCTCGGGCCGAGGAATGGGATGACCAGGTAGGCCCCGGGTCCGAAGCCCCAGACCCCGAGGGTCTGACCGAAGTCCTCCTCGTAGTGGGGGATCTCCATGAGGGTCGCGACGTCCACCAGCCCCACGATGCCGATCGTCGTGTTGACCACGAAGCGGCCCAGGTCGGCGCCGGACCGGCCGGGTTTGCCCTGCAGGAGGTCGTTCAAGGTGGTGCGCAGCATGCGGAGGTTGTCGAAGAAATTGCCGACCCCGGTCTGGACGAAGCCCGGCATCACGAAATCCCAGCCCCGGGCGACCGGCTCGAGGACGATCCGGTCCACGCCCTCGTTGAAGGCGAAGAAGCTCTCGTTCATGCCCTGATAGGGATCCGGCCCGTTCGACGCACAGCCTGCGCTGAGCGAGCCCAGCAGCAGCAGGGCGACTCCGAGGGCCCAGCTTCGGGGGCCTCTGCTTCGACGTTTCTGGCGGCAATCCATTCAAGCTCCTCCAGGTGAGCCGATCTCTCGCTGCACCCGCGACCGGGTCGCGGCAGAGCATAGAACGTCCGGGCCCACGGGGAGGCCCCATCGCCGCCCCCCGTTCGGGGGACCGGACGGCTGGCGATCGAGCCGCTCGGCGAGATCCTCGGGTCGCTCGCTAGCCCGCGGGCTCGGGCCGGGCCGCGAAGACCGCGTCCGAGATGCGGAACGCGCCGGCCTCGAGATCGTCGACGCTGCGGGTCGTGTGGGCCTGGACGCGGGCGGCGGCGAGGACGTCGGGCAGCACGGGCGCCACGCGCTCGGCGGTGTCGGGCGAAGCCTCGAGGGTCAGGCTCGCGACCTCCCGCCCCATCGAGACCTCGGCATCGGCCTTGGCCTTGTTGATCGCGGCCAGGACCGCGATCGCCAGCTCGAGGCTCTCCGGGTCCTTCGGAGCCACCGCGTCGATCGCCGCAGCGGTCGGCCAGGCGGCGGTGTGGATGCTCGGCTGGCCGGTCTCTTCGGCGAAGGCCCAGGACCACACCTCCTCCGTGATGTAGGGCAGCGCGGGCGCGAAGAGGCGGAGCAGCACGTCCAGGCCGAGCCGAAGGGTGGCGACGGCGGAGCCCCGTCCCGCCGGGTCGGTCTCGCTCCGCGCCCGGCTCTTGGCGAGCTCGAGGTAGGTGTCGGTGAAGCGGGTCCAGAAGAAGGACTCCGTTTCGGCCAGGGCCTTGGCGAAGTCGAGGCGCTCGAAGTCGGCGCTGGCGCGCTCGACGAGCCCCCGCAGCTCGGCCACGAAGGCGCGGTCGAGCTCGTGAGTGATCGGCAGCACATCCGCCGACTGACCGAGCACGAACTTGCTGGCGTTGAAGAGCTTGGTGACGAGGCGCCGGCCGATCTTGAAGACCTTCTCGTCGAGGGCGGTGTCGGTGCCGAGCCGGGCGCTCGCGGACCAGTAGCGCACCGCATCGGAGGAGAACTGGTCGAGGAGATGGACGGGCGTGACCACGTTGCCCTTGCTCTTGGACATCTTCTTGCGGTCCGGATCCAGGATCCAGCCCGAGATGGCCACGTGATGCCAGGGCACGATGTCCTCGTGCAGCATGGCCTTGGCGATCGTGTAGAAGGCCCAGGTCCGGATGATGTCGTGCCCTTGGGGCCGCAGGTCGGCGGGGAAGAGCTGCTGGTGCCGGGCCGGGTCGAGCGTCCACTGCGAGCTGATCTGCGGCGTGAGCGAGCTCGTGAACCAGGTGTCGAAGATGTCCGACTCGCCGAGGAAGCCGTCCGGCTGACCCCGTTGGGCCTCCTCATGGCCCCGGGGCACGTCGACCATCGGGTCGGCCGGGAGCTGATCGGCCTCGGCGACGATGGGCCGGTCGTGGTCGACGCGTCCGCTCTCGTCGATCGGGTACCAGACGGGGATCGGCACCCCGAAGTAGCGCTGCCGGCTGATGCACCAGTCGAAGGAGAGGTTCGTCGTCCAGTCCTCGTAGCGCTTGTGCATGTGGGCCGGGTGCCACTGGATCTCGGCGCCCTTCGCGAGCAGGGCTTCCTTCTTGTCGAGCAATCGTACGAACCACTGCCGCGTCGGAACGAACTCGAGCGGCCGGTCCCCTTTTTCGTAGAACTTGACGGCGTGCTGGATGCTGCGCGGCTCCCCCTGGAGCGGCGCGCCGCTGCCCGTGGCGCTGCCTTCGGGCTCGCCCAGCAGCTCGACGATGCGCTTGCGTGCCTGCTTGAGGTTCTTCCCCTCGATCTCCTGGTAGGCCCGGTTCGCCGCGTCCGCATCGAGGCTCGGGAAGCCCTCGTCTCCGAACCCCACCGGATCGAGACGCCCGTTGCGGCCCACGATCTGCCGAAGCTCCAGGCCCTGATCGCGCCACCACTCGACGTCGGTGGCATCGCCGAAGGTGCAGACCATCAGGATGCCCGTGCCCTTCTCGGGGTCGGCCTTGTCGCTCGGAAAGATGGGGACCGGGACGCGGAAGAGCGGGGTCACCGCCTTGCGGCCGAACAGGCCCTGGTAGCGCTCGTCGTCGGGATGGGCGGTCACGCCGACGCAGGCCGCGAGCAGCTCGGGCCGCGTGGTCGAGATGACGAATCGTTCGTCGCCGCCTTCGACCCCGAACTCGATGTCGTGGTAGGCGCCGGTCTCCTCGCGGTCCTCGACCTCCGCTTGCGCCACGGCCATCTGGAAGTCCACGTCCCACATGAAGGGCGCGTCACTGGTGTACACGTGCCCCTTGGCGAAGAGATCCCGAAAGGAGAGCTGCGCCATCCGCCGGCAGTGCTCGTCGATGGTCGCGTACTCGGTCGACCAGTCGACCGAGAGACCCACACGCTGCCAGGTCGCCTTGAAGGCCTTCTCGTCCTCGGCCGTCACGCGGGCGCACAGCTCGATGAAGTCGGGACGCGAGATGATCCTCGGCGGCCCCTTGCGGATCTTCGCGTTGGCGGGCTCGAGGGCGAGCTCGGGGTCGCGAGGCAGGGTCGGGTCGCAGCGCACGTGGAACAGGTTCTGCACCCGGCGCTCGGTCGGAACGCCGTTGTCGTCCCAGCCCAGCGGGTAGAAGATGTTCCGCCCCAGCATGCGTTGCTGTCGGACGATCACGTCGGTGTGCGTGTAGCTGAACACGTGCCCGATGTGGAGGGAGCCCGAGGCGGTGGGCGGGGGGGTGTCGACGACGAAGGTCTCCTCCCGCGGCCGTGTGGGGTCCCAGCGGTAGAGGCCGGACTTCTGCCAGGTCTCGTCCCAGCGCGCCTCGGCCGCCTCGGAGTCGAAGTGCTTGGGGAGGTCGGTCGCATCGACCGGCTGGATGCTGCGGGTACTCATGGCCGGGACACCCTAGCGTCCGCCCTCGGGAATCGCTTCAGGATCCGGGACTTGCAGCGTCCCTCGCGAGGCCTTCGAAGGCGGCGCGCACGATTCCGAGACCCGAAGCGAGCACCGCGCGGCCCCAGGCCGGGTCGCTCGGACGGAACACCTCGAGCAGCTCCCGGCGGATCGCCACCCCTCGCTCGGACTCCGGGTCGCCGTGGTGGTGCAGCCAGTTGTCCGCGCGAAGGGCCCAGAAGACGCGGTCGGCGGGAACCGTCCCGAACTCCGCGGTGAACGGCGTGAGCTCGGCCTCGGGATCGACCGCTTCGGCGAGCCCGCTCTCGATCACGCCGCTGAGCGGTGCCGAGACCGACTCGCCCGCCCGCGTGCTCCGGAACGCATCGCCGTACCAGCGGCGGCCCCGGTGATAGACCGGGTCGGTGGGATCGAGCTCGGTGATCAGCTCGGGGACTCCCCAGGGCCCGAGCCCGGTGTGGACGTCGATCCAGACGATGCACCGCGCGCCGGCCGTCTCGCGGCTCGCGATCTCGCGCACGATCCGGTTGCCCGGCTCGGGCTCCGTCCCGCCGAACTGCAGTCCCTTCGGCCGGCGATGCTGTCCCACCGACAGCACCTCCTGCAGTCGGGCCATTCCGTGCGCGGCCGCGAAGGCGCGAAGGGCCTCCCGCGCGCGGCGATCCTGCTCGTCGTCGAGCGCCTCGGGGTTGAGGTGCGGGTGGAGCGATTCGTAGTCGGGCTGCGCTTCGTGCTCGGTGGGGTGGGCCAGGAAGTTGCGGTTCAGGTCGACGTTCCGCTCGTTCACGCGGCGCCCGGCATCGAAGCCCCAGGGGTTGACGGCGTGGACGAGGAGCAGGCCGAGGTCCGCCGGCCGGTGGCGCTCGAAGTCCGGCCAGCTCCGCAGCAGTGCCCTCTGCAGGGCGCTGCCTGCGGAGCCCTCGACGCCATGGGTGCCCGAGCTGACCACGACCAGTCGACTCGGTTGTTCCGGACCGAGCCTCGCCGTATCCACTGCCAGCTCTCCACCGCGCGAGGAACGCATCGGGAGGGGGTGGCTGCCGAGCCGGGCGCCGGCGCGTTCGGCAGCCCGCAGGAAGCCGGTTCGGGCGGTGGTGTAGTCGCCGGGAAGCGGATCGTGGGTCGGCTGGGGCAAGGGAGGGTCCCGATGCTGGTGGCGCAACACGCGCCGCACGACCGTTAGAATACGGGCCGCCCATGGATCTGTTCAACGTCGCCGCGCTGCTGCTCAGCTTTTCCGCCGTCTTCGCCTGGCTCAACCAGCAGACCCTTCGTCTGCCCTCGACCATCGGCGTGATGGCGATCGCACTCGTCTTCTCGCTGGGCTTGCTGGCCTTGGACCGCTTTGGCGTGGCTCCACAGGGCGCCTTCGACTGGGTGCGCGGCATGGAGTTCGCCCCGGCCCTGATGGATGGGATGCTCGGCTTCCTGCTCTTTGCGGGTGCCCTCCACGTGGATCTCGCCGATCTGCGCGCCCAGCGCTGGGTCGTGACCTTCCTCGCGACCGTCGGGGTCCTGGTGACGACCTTCCTCGTGGGTTCGGGCGCCTGGTGGTTGCTCGGCGCGCTGGGCCTCGAGATGCCGTGGATCTTCGCGCTGCTCTTCGGAGCGTTGATCGCGCCGACGGATCCGATCGCCGTGATCGCGATCCTGAAGCAGGCGGGGGTGCCGCGGACGGTGGAGACGAAGATCGCCGGCGAATCGCTGTTCAACGACGGGATCGGCGTCGTCGTGTTCCTCGTCGTGGCCGGCGCGGCGGCAGGTGGGGGCTTCGACGCGTCGGAGGCCGGGCGCCTCCTCTTCCAGGAGGCGGTGGGCGGCGTCGGTCAGGGCCTCCTGCTGGGCGCGCTGGCCTACGGAATGCTGCGCACCGTCGACGACGTCTATCAGGTGGAGGTGCTGATCACACTCGCCCTCGTCACCGGGGGCTACGCACTCGCCCATGTCCTGCACACCAGCGGGCCGCTCGCGATGGTGGCGGCCGGCCTGCTGATCGGAAACCACGGCCGGCGCTTCGCGATGAGCGATCGGACCCGCGAGCACCTCGACACCTTCTGGGAGCTCGTCGACGGGGTCCTCAATGCGGTCCTCTTCGTGATGATCGGCTTCGAGGTGCTGGTGCTCGC
>JAJDAR010000526.1 GCA_029261775.1 Deltaproteobacteria bacterium
TCCATGAAGGCGATGCCGCGCACGGTGTCGCGGTGACGGTTCGCCCAGTCGAAGCCGAGCGCCGAGCCCCAGTCGTGGATCACGAGCGTCACGTTCTCCGAGACGCCCAGCGCGTCGAGCAGGCCGTCCAGGTACTCGCGATGCTCGACGAAGCGGTAACGCCCGGGTCCGCTGTCCTCGAGCTTCTGCGAGTCCCCCATGCCGATCAGATCGGGGGCGATGAGCCGGCCCTGGCCCTCGAGATGTGGCATCACGTTCCGCCACAGATAGGACGAGGTGGGGTTGCCGTGCAGGAAGACGATGGGATCCCCCCTTCCCTCGTCGATCACCGCCATCTCCCGATCCTGGACGACGATCTTCTTCTTCTCGTAGCGGGGCTCGGTCGAGATCACGGCACCTCCGGGGCGGAAGAGAGAGGGTCCCCGTGCCCCCGGCGCTGTCAATCCCGCCCAGGCGACGGGCAGTGTGGTGCCCCGCGTGGGGCGATGGGCGATGATCGCAGCGGACGACCGCGGCGGAGGGCAGGGCGGCCCGTGACCGAAGAGCCGGAAGGGCAAGGCGAGGCGCTCGCCGGAAGGGCGGAGGGTCGCGCCGCGGGGTCCCCCGGCGCGATCCCCAGCTCGGACGCGCGGGCTGTGGAGGAGCGACGCTGGTCGGCCTGGATGGCGCTGGCGCAAGCGGGCGACGCGGCCGCCTACCAGCAGCTGCTCGAGGAGCTGCAAGTCGTGCTGGGCAGCTACCTGCGCCGCCTGCTCGGCGACCCGGGGCTGGTCGAGGACGGGGTCCAGGAGACGCTGCTGGCCGTCCACCGGGCCAGACACACCTACGATCCCCGGCGACCTTTCCGACCTTGGCTGGTGGCGATCGCCCGACACAAGGCGATCGACCAGCTGCGAAGGGGCCGGAACCCGGGCCGCGCAGAGGCATCCCTCCCGGTGGACCTGACCGCCGAGGCCCCCTCCGAGAACCGCCCGGAGGCTGCGCTCGAGGTGGCTCGTCTGCTCGACGGGCTGCCGGTGGCTTTCAGGGAGGCGATCGTGCTGACCAAGCTCCAGGGCCGAACCGTCGACGAAGCAGCGCAAGCCGCGGGAGTGAGCGCGACCGCCATGCGGACGCGCGTGCACCGGGGAATGCACCAGCTGCGACGGCGCCTCGAGGGGGAGCCGCTATGAGCACGTCGCATCTGATCGACACGCTGGTCCGCGATCTCCAGCCCGTCGAGCGGCCCATCCCCTCCCTGCGCGCATGCCTGCTCTGGCTGGTCGCGGGGTGGACCGCCGTCTTCGCGATCACCTGGTTGACGGGACCCTTCCGGACGGGCGGGCTCCAGGACGTGCTGCAGAGCCCGCGCTTCGCCCTCGAGGGTCTGGTCGGCCTCGCCGTAGGCGCCGTCGGGATCCAGGCGGCACTCGCTTCCGGGCTGCCCGGGGCAGGCCGCATCCGCCGGCTGGCGGCTCCGCTCGGCCTGCTCGTCGCCGTCTGGATCGGGCTCTACCTGATCGGGCTGCTGTGGCCGGCGCTCCCGCCCGCGATGGACGGCAAGCGCGCTCACTGCTCGATCGAGACGCTGGTGCTCTCGGCGCTGCCGCTGGCGGGAGCGTTCTGGATCATGCGTCGCCGCCTGCCGCTGCATCCCCGCTGGACCGGGCTCCTGCTGGGCGCGGCGGCGGGGTCGCTGCCTGCCCTGATCATGCAGTGGGCCTGCATGTACGACCCGGCACACATGCTGGTGAACCATCTGGGCCCTGCGGCCGGGGTCGCCGGGGTGGGCTGGCTCCTGGCACCCCGCTGCCTGCCCCGCGTCTGATCCGCAACTTTTTTCCCCTTGGCTGCGACGTTTCCGGGTCCTGCCGCGTATGGGCTCTCGAACGTGAGGAGACGCCGACGCCGGCGCCCCGCGACGCCCGAGGGAGGAAGTCCGCGATGAGCGAAGCCCATGACCTCGACCTGGTGGATGCTGCCCGCGCCGGGGATCCGGCGGCCTTCGCCGCCCTGCACGACCGGCACCGGAACCGGGTCCGCCGCTATCTGCTCTCCAGGCTGCGCGACGCCGCCGAAGCCGACGACGTGACCCAGGAGGTGTTCCTGCGCGTCCATCGGAACCTCGACCGCTTCGAGGGCCGCTCGTCGTTCTCGACGTGGATCCTCGGGATCGCCCGCAACGAGTCGCTGTTCCGGATGCGAACCCTGCGCCGGCGCCGGCAGCGCGAGGTCGTCGAGGAGCACGACGGCCTGGCCGAGGTGGTGCCCCTGGACCGGGCCCTCGACGCACGGCGGCGACTGGTCGCGACGACCCGGGTGCTCGAGACCCTCGACGAGGATCGCCGCGAGCTGGTGTTGGGGCCGGTCGTCGCCGACCTGCCGATCTCCGAGCTCGCCCGTCGGCGGGGCATCAAGCCCGGGGCCATCAAGTCCCGGCAGCATCGCATCCGGCAGTCCCTGCACGCCGCTCTGCAGGAGGACGCTTCGTAGGGTGTCGTCCGGGTGCCGGGGGGCCCGCTATGATGGCGCGCCCCGGAGGAGAAGGCATGCCGGACCACCCGATCCGTCCCGAGATCGCGCTGCTCGATCGTCACTTCTATCTCGACCCCCACCCCCACTTCCGTTGGATGCGGGACGAAGCGCCCGTGTACTGGGACGAAAGCGCGGACGGCGGCCTGTGGGGCCTCTCCCGCTACGACGACATCATGATGGCCTCGCGCTCGCCCGAGCTCTTCTGCTCCAGCAAGAGCTCGCGGCCGGAGCGGGGCTCCTGGATCCCGTCCATGATCAACCTGGACGATCCGCTGCACAAGCGCCGCCGCAATCTCGTGAATCGCGGCTTCACACCCGGCAGGATCGCGGACCACGAGGCGCGCCTGCGCCAGCTCACGGTCGAGCTGCTCGACGCGGTGGCGGCGAAGGGGCGCTGCGACTTCGTTCGCGACGTTGCGCGCTGGATCCCGATGGTGGCGATCGGCGACATGCTCGGCGTCGAGCCGGGAGACCGGGAGCTGCTGCTGGACTGGTCGGACTGGATCCTCGGGGGCGGCGAGCTCGCCGAGGAGAAGGACGAAGCGGTACTCCGGGCCAAGCAGCAGGAGGTCGTCGTCTCCTATTTCGACTACACGCGCCGCGTGATCGAGGACCGCAGGAAGAACCCCAGGGACGATCTGATGTCGATCCTCGTGCATGCGGAGATCGATGGCGACCGGTTGAACGAGGAGGAGATCCTGCAGGAGAGCCTGCTGATCCTGATCGGCGGTGACGAGACCACTCGCCACGTGATGACCGGCGGCCTCCTCGAGCTGATCCGCCACCCCGAGCAGAAGCAGCTCCTGGCGGAGCATCCCGAGCGGATCCCGACGGCCGTCGAGGAGATGCTGCGCTGGGTGAGCCCCATCGTGAACATGAACCGGACCGTCACGCGCGACACCGAGTTGCACGGCCAGAAGCTGAGTGAGGGCGACCGGGTGTTGCTGCTCTACGGCTCCGGGAATCGCGACGACAGGGCCTTTGCCGACCCGGAGCGCTTCGACGTGACCCGAGACCCGAACCGCCACGTCGCCTTCGGTGGCTTCGGCACGCATCACTGCCTCGGCGCAACCCTGGCCCGGCTCGAGCTTCGTGTGCTCCTCGAAGAAGTCCTGCCGCGCTTTCCGGATCTCGAACTCGACCCCGACGAGGCCTTGAAGCTCAGGCCCTCCAACTTCATCGTGGGGCTGGAGTCCATGCCGGTCCGCTTCACGCCCGGGAGCTGATCCCCGGGCGTCCTCCCTCCGCCAGCGCGCCCGGGCGCTAGGGCGCCAGGGCGAACGCGATCAGGGCATCCGAGGGAGGCGTTCCCAGGATGCCGTGACCGCCGGCGGCGATCACGACGAACTGTCGGCCATCGGGTCGGACCCGGTAGGTCATCGGCGTGGCGTGCGCCGCCGTCGGCAGCCGCGTGCGCCACAGCTCCTCTCCGTCCTCGATGTCGAAGGCCCGAAGGAAGAAGTCGGTCGTGGCTCCGATGAAGACGAGCCCGCTGGCGGTCACCAGCGGGCCCCCGAGGTTCGGCGCCCCGAGCGGCAGCGACAGCACCGCCGCGAACGGAGCCATCCATCGCGAGCGGGGGGCCAGGTCGCGAGTGGTCCCGAGCGTCACCTCCCAGCGCAGCTCCCCGCTCTCGACGTCGACGGCGGCGAGGGTTCCCCACGGCGGCGGGTTGCAGGGCACTCCCGAAGGCGACATGAGCGGAACCCGCTCCAGCGCGTAGGGGGTTCCGCCCTGCGGCTCGAAGCCGAACAGGGGAGGCTCGCCGTCGAACATCTGCTCGAACTCGGCGCGCGGGATGAGCCGGATGCGAGTGGCGAGGCGCTGGGTGTTGCCGACCACGAGCCCGCGTTCCCGGTCGACGGCGACGCTGCCCCAGTTGAACCCGCCGATCATGCCGGGGAACTGCACCGAGCCCTCGAGCGACGGAGGGGTGAAGAGGCCGTCGGAGCGGAGCCCGTCGAGGGTCCGGCGGCATGCCTGGCGATCCCATGGGGTGAACCCGAACGCATCCGCGGGATCGAGTCGCGTCGGGTGCAGGGGGCCAGGGCGGACCGGATGGGGCTGTGTCGGGGCGAGGGTTTCGCCCGCGACCGCGCCGGCCTGGGGTGCAGGCCGCTCCTCGACGGGGTGGAGCGGCTCGCCGGTCTCGCGATCCAGGAAGAACAGGTGCCCGGTCTTGGTCGGCTGCACCAGCCCTGGCCGGGTCCCGCCGTCGGTCGGAAAGGGCAGGAGCACCGGCTGCGCGGGGACGTCGTAGTCCCAGACATCGTGGTGGACGGTCTGGAAGCGCCAGCGCACGCTGCCGTCGGCCGCATCCAACGCGACCACCGAGCTCGACCAGTGGTCCGAGCCGTTCCGGTGGCCGCCGTAGTAGTCGGACGAGGTGTTGCCGGTCGGAACGAAGACGAGCCCCCGTTCCGGGTCGGCCGAGAAGACGGACCAGGCGTTGGTCGTGCCGCGCACGTAGCCGGGCTCGCCGCGCTCCGGCGCTCCCGGCGGTACGGGATCCCAGTCCCAGACGAGCTGGCCGGTGCGCGCATGATAGGCGCGCACCACACCGCCAGGGGCATCCACGCGGCGGTTGTCCAGGACCATGCTGCCGGTCACGACGCGATCCCCGACGATCGTCGGTGGCGAGGTCACCGCGTACTCGCCTGGATCGATGTCGCCGATGCCCTCGCTGAGGTCGACTTCGCCTCCTTTGCCGAAGTCCTCGCAGGGGGCGCCCGTCCGGGCGTCGAGAGCGAGCAGGCGGGCGTCCAGCGTTCCGGTGAGGATGCGCTCACGACACACCGACCCGGAAGGCGCCTGCTCGTCGAGCCAGTAGGAGACCCCGCGGCAGTTGATCACATAGAAGGCGGAGGCGTCGACCCGGGGATCGTGTTGCCAACGCTCCTCACCGGTCTCGGCGTCGAGCGCGAACACGCGGTTGCGCGGCGTGCAGTAGTAGAGGGTGTCACCAACCACGATCGGCGTGACCTGGAAGGAGGTCTTGCCCAGGCTGGTCGTGCCGTCGAGGACGTCGCCCGAGCGGTGGATCCAGGCGGTCTCCAGACCGCCCACGTTCTCCGGGGTGATCTGGGTGAGGGACGAATGGCGGGAGCCGCCGGGATCGCCGCCGTAGACGGGCCAGTCCGCGACCGGCCCGTCCATCGCCGGGGGCGCGCCGCAGGCGCACAGCCACAACGATGCCAGCAGCCGGCCCGCGCTCCGCATGGCTTCAGTCGAAGGAGATGACGCTGCGAGCGATCTCGCCCGCCTTCATCTTCTCGAAGGCGGTGTTTACCTCGTCGAGCTTCAGCCGCGTGGAGATCATCTCATCGAGCTTGAGCCGGCCGTCCAGGTAGAACTCGACGTAGGCCGGCATGTCCGTGCGGAAACGGTTGTGGCCCATCATCGAGCCCTTGATCGTCTTGCCCTGCAGCACGAGGTCGAGGGGCTGGAGCTCGACCCCGACGCCGATCGGGACGACGCCGACGAGTACGGCGGTGCCGCCCTTGCGGATCATCATCGCCGCCTGCTGCACGGTCGGAACGGTGCCGATGCACTCGAAGGAGAAGTCGACGCCGCCGCCCGACAGCTCCAGCACGGCCTGCAGCGCATTGCCGTCCCTGGCGTCGATGCCGTCGCTGGCCCCGAGCTTCTTGGCGAGCTCGAGCTTCCAGGGAACAGTGTCGATCGCGATGATCCGGGAGGCGCCGGCGATCCGGCAGCCCTGGATGGCGGCCAGGCCGACCCCACCGCAGCCGATCACGACCGCGGTCTGGCCGGGGCGGATGCCCGCCGTGTTGAGCGCGGCTCCGAGCCCCGTGGTGACGCCGCATCCGATCAACGCGGCCTGCTCCATCGGCATCTCCTCGCGGATCTTCACCAACGCGTGCTCGTGGACGAGCATCTCCTCCGCGAAGGCCGAGAGATGGGCGAACTGGTGGATCGTCTCCCCCTTCTTCTGGAGCCGGGGAGGCGCCGTCGGCGGCCTGCCGGTCGCCTCGCCACCACAGAGGTAGGGCGCGCCGCGCAGGCAGTACTCGCAGTGGCCGCAGAACGCCGAGAGGCATCCGATCACATGGTCGCCCGGGGAGAGATAGGTGACCTCGGAGCCGACCTCTTCGACGATTCCGGCGGGCTCGTGGCCGAGCACCATCGGCGGCGGCACGGGCAGGGCGCCCTCGACGCAGTGCAGATCGCTGTGACACACGCCGCAAGCCGAG
>JAJDAR010000527.1 GCA_029261775.1 Deltaproteobacteria bacterium
CTCAACCTCCGGGATCTCGAGCGCGCCGCCGTGATCCGCTGCCTCGAGATGTCCGGCGGCAACCGCACGGCGGCCTCGCGGGTGCTCGGCATCAGCGTGCGCACCCTGCGCAACAAGATCCGCCTCTACGAGCTGGCCTGAGGGGCCTGGCGACGTCGCCGTTCTTGGGGTTCAGCGACAGGTGCCCAGGCGATGGCCGAGGATCCCCGGATCTGCGCATGCGCTGCAGCCGTTGGGGCGCTCCTCCAGACCGCCGTCCATGGTATGGGCGCAGACCGGTCGGTGTTCCCGGGTGCAGACCCTGGGTCGCGGGTCCTTGCAGACCACGAAGCTGCGCGGATCGGGTCCTGGATTCCCGGGGGTCGATGATTCGGGAGGGCCCTGCGAGGGAGAAGGCTCCGGGTCGGAGCCCGGGCTCGCGCAGCCGAGCAGCAGCAACGCGGCGCCGAGAGCCGCGATCAGGATCGGTCGATGCATGGATGGAACCTCGGAGCTGGGATCGGAGAAAAGGGGGCCGTGCTGCGGCGGAGGATCTTCGGCGCGGCACCTCCACGCAAGAGCGGATGAGCGTCTCCCGCGCGGCCCGTCAGCGGGCGCCCTGCGCAGCGACTCCCGGCGACCCGGCAGGAACTTCCACCGTGCGTTCAGGATGAAATCCCGGCTGCAAGATCAGATCGTCGGGCTGGCCTCTCGCCGGCGGTGAAGCGCTCTCGCGGCGCTCGTGCGGTGGCACCCGCATTGCAGTGTTCCCTGCCGATGCTCCCCGTCCGGGGGCCGGAGGAAGACATGCCGGGGATCCAGGAGAACGCAATGCCGCTGCTCGAGCAGGCGATGCGCTTCCGCATGGCCCGCCAGGCCGTGCTCTCCGGCAACGTCGCCAACGCCGACACGCCCGGCTTCCGACGCCGCGACATCGAGTTCCAGGGCGCTCTCCAGGACGCCACCCAGCGCCTCGAGCGCACCGACCCCAGGCACATGGGTCCCGCAGGCGCCGGCCGCGACGGCGACTACAAGCTCGAGGTCGGCCCGCGCGGCACGCGACCCGACGGCAACGCCATCGAGCTCGATCGCGAGCTGGTGGAGCTGCAGCGCAATGCCGGGGCCTTCCAAGACCAGGCTGCGGTGCTTTCGCGCCTGCATGTGCTCCGCCGCATCGCCGTCACCGGGGAGTCGCGCTGATGAAGATCAGTGAGATCGTCGACATCGGCGTGTCCGGATTGCTCGCCCAGCGCGCTCGCATGGCGGCGACGGCATCGAATCTGGCCAACGCCCAGACCACCCGGACTCCCGAAGGCGGTCCCTACCGCCGCCGCGACCCCGTCTTCACCACGCAGTCCGTGGGCGGGCCCTTCGCCGACCGGCTCTCGGGCGCCATGCGCAAGGTCGAGGTATCGCGCGTCGCGCTCGATCCCCGCCCCGCCGTGATCCGCTTCGAGCCGGGGCATCCCGACGCCGACGCCACCGGACACGTGGCGCTCCCGCGGGTGAACACGGTGGAGGAGGTGTCGAACATGATGTCGGCCAGCCGTTCCTACCAGGCCAACCTGCTCGTGCTGCGCAAGGCGCGCGAGATGGCGCGCGCCGCGCTGAACATCGGAGGCTAGGAGCTTCGCCATGGACGCCAGCCGCATCGCCGCCGCCCGGGTCTCGACCCCGCCCCTCGCCTCGCAGGGAAGCGCGGTCAAGGGCGAGGCCAAGGTGCCTTTCTCGGATCACATCAAGAACGCCATTCTCGACGCGAACCAGTCGCTCGTGGAAGCCGAGCACAAGTCGGCGGAGCTGGCCCGCGGCCAGGGCGACATCGTCGAGACGGTCACCTCCCTCTCCCGCGCAGAGCTTTCGCTGCGTCACGTCGTGACGCTGCGCAATCGCCTGCTCGAATCCTACCAGCAGATCATGAGGCTCCAGCTCTAGTGGAGTCCGGGCGGAGGACATGCTCCAGAACCTGATCCGACAGCTCTCCCAGCTCCCGCCCGGCCGTCAGGCCGTGCTGGGGTTGACTGCCTTCGGCTCGCTCGCGTTCCTGTTCTGGATCGCGCACGGGGCGGCCACGCCCGACTACCGCGCGGCCTACCGGGGCCTTCCGGAAGACGAGATCGCGCGGGTCGCCACGGCGCTTCGCGAGGAGCGGATCGAGTACGAGATCGCCGACGGCGGCACCTCGATCCTGGTCCCGGCTCCCATGGTCTACGAGGCCCGCATCCGCGCGGCCGCGCGGGGACTGCCGAGTGGCGGCGCGAGCGGCTTCGAGCTGTTCGACCAGCCCGCCTTCGGGGTGACCGATTTCGTCCACAGGGTGAACTACTCGCGCGCGATCCAGGGGGAGCTGGCCCGCAGCATCGAGCAGCTCGAACCCATCGCCCGGGCGCGGGTCCAGGTCGTGATCCCGGACCGCAAGAGCGTGCTCGCCTCCGCCGAACGCAAGCCCCGCGCCGCGGTAATTGCGCGCCTCCAGCCCGGTCGTCAGCTCGAGCCCGACCACGTGAACGCGATCATCCATCTGGTGGCGTCGAGCATCGAGTCGCTGGATCCCGCCGACGTCACCGTGGTCGATGGAAGCGGACGGCTGCTGACCGCCCAGGGCGAGAAGGGAAGCAACGGGTCGCTCCCGGCCGGCGGAGCGCCCTCCTACCAGAAGCGCGTCGAGCAGGAGCTCGGCGAGCGCATCGAGGCGATGCTCGAGAAGACCGTGGGTCCGGGCGGCGTGATCGCACGCGTCAGCGCCGACATGGACTGGACCGAGCGGGAGACGACCGAAGAGGTCTTCGATCCGGACTCCCAGGTGGCGCGCAGCGAGCAGCGGGCCAGCGAGAGCAGCAACGAAGGCGGCGCCCGCGAGGGCGGCGTTCCGGGTGTCGCGTCGAATACCCCCGACCTTGCGGCCGCGGGCGGGTCCGGTGGCAGCAACGCCAGCTCGAACCGCACCTCCGAGACGTTGAACTACGAGATCAGCAAGAAGGTCCATCGCCTCGTCACCCCGATGGGCCAGATCGAGCGGCTCTCGATCGCGGTGCTCGTCGCGGACCAGGTTCCGGACGAGGCGGACGCCGATCCGATCGCCTGGGACGACGAATCCCTTGCGCTCTTCACGAATCTCGCCAAGCAGGCGGTGGGCTTCGACGAGAAGCGCGGGGACCAGATCACCGTGGACAGCGCGCCCTTCCGCACCCCGTCCCTCGAGATTCCGGAAGACGGACTGCTCACGCCCGAAGTCCTCTTCCTGATCGGCACCGTCGTGCGCATCCTGGCCGTGGTGCTGGCCCTCTTCCTGTTCGCCCGCCTGGTCGTGCGCCCGGTCCTCGACGCGATCGAGAGCGCGGCGCCCCTGCCGGCTGCATTGCCGGCCGTGGCCGCCGATCTCGATCGCCGCGCAGTGGCGCTCCCCGAGGGAGAGGTCGACGAGGGTCCGATCGCGGCGGTCCGGACGGACGAGGGCGTGCAGACCCTTCGAAACTGGTTGAATCAGGGTTAGGCGTTGGAATTCGAGACCTTGAGCGGCGCCGAGAAGGTCGGCATCGTGATCCTCTCGCTCCCGAAGGATCGGGTGAAGGACTACCTCGCCCAGCTCTCGGACGACGAGGTGGAGAAGTCGCTGTCGGCGGTCTCGCGGATGGAGAAGATTCCGCCGCAGATCCAGCGCCTCGTGATGAGCGAGTTCCAGGAGTCGATCGGCCAACAGGACACCGCGCTCGCCGGGGGCCGCGAGACGGCCTTGGCGATCGTCGAGAACGGCCTGGAGTCCGATCGCGCCACCGGGATCCTGGAGAAGCTGGGACAGGACGAGCAGCGGATCGACTGGACGCTGCGCGCCTACCACCCGATCTTCATCGCCGAGCGGGTCAAGGACGAGCACCCGCAGACGATCGCGCTCGTGCTCTCGCAGATCCCGCCGGATCGCGGAGCGGTCGTGATCAACGCGCTGCCGGAGGCGATCCAACCGGAGGTGGTGCTTCGGCTGGCGAGCCTGCAGCTGGTCGTCACCGACGTGATGACCGATCTCGAGATCGGCGTGGCCGAGCTGTTCCAGCGCAAGAAGGTCTCCACGACCCGCGCTGGCGGCACCAAGGCGGCGGCGAGCATGCTCAATCGGGTTCCGAAGGAGGAGGGCTCGACGATTCTCGAGGGTGTCGACATGCGGGACTCCGAGGTCGCCGTGGACATCCGCAAGCGCATGCTCACCTTCGAAGACCTGATGAACATCGACAAGCGGGGCTTCCAGACCTTCCTGCGGGAGGTCTCCACGGAGGATCTCGCCGTCGCCATGAAGACCGCGTCGGAGGAGATGCAGGAGAAGATCTTCTCGAACCTCTCCTCTCGCGCCGTCGACCAGATCAAGGAGGAGATCGAGCTGCTCGGTCCCATGAAGCTGGCCGACGTCGAGAAGGTGCAGGAAGAGATCGTCGAGGTCGCGCGCCGGCTCGAGAGCGAAGGGCGACTGACGATCGAGATCGGGGGCGGTGATGACGTCCTCGTTTGACATGGACCGGGACTCTCGCGCGGCCTTCGTCGCGGCCCCGCTGCGGGTCGGGGGGCAGGACTTCCTCAGCCTGGACGCGGCCACCTCGCGCCGCCAGCCGGACCTCGAGGAGCGGCTCGCCCAGGCCTTCGAGGAGGGCCGCCAGGCGGGGCGTGCCGAGCTGCCGTGGCAGGAGGCCGAGGTGCTGGCGCGCGCTGCGTCCGCACTCGACGAGGCGCTCGGTCGCGTGGCGGCCCAGGAGCGGGATTGGCTCGAGGCCACGCGGGAGGCTGCCCTCTCGCTCGCACTCGCGATCGCCGAGCGATTGGTCGGCCACGCGGTCGACACGGATCGGGATGCCCTCGCCGTGCGGCTCGATGCCGGGCTGCGGTTGGTCGAGGGCTCCGGCGCGACCGAGCTGGCTCTTGCGCCGGAGGACCACGCGATCCTGGTGCAGGGCCAGGCGCCCGAGCTGGCGCGTCTCGTCCAGGATCATGCGGCCCGGCTCGTGGCCGACGATGAGCTGCGCCCGGGCCAGGCGCGCATCACCGGCGGTGCCGCGCGCACGCGCCGCGTCGAGATCGATCTCTCTGCGACGCTCCAGCACCTGGAGCGCGAGCTGCGAGCCCTGCTCCCGATGGCGACGGACCCGAGAGCTGTAACCGGCGAGGCGTCCGACTCCGCGGCGTCGGAGCCCGAGGGGGCATCGTGAGCGAGGCCATCCAATACACCCCCGCCGAGGACGGCTTCCTCCAGGCCTGCCTGGCGCGCATCGCCGTGCAACCGCTGGCGGAGCTCGAAGGACAGATCACCTCGATCGTCGGAACCACTCTCGAGGCCGTCGGGCTGGGCGCGCAGCTGGGTGCCTTGTGCGAGCTGTGCCCTCGGGACGGCCGCGCCATTCCCGCGGAGGTCGTCGGTTTTCGCGGCGATCGCTCGGTCCTGATGGCCCTCGAGGAGCCGGGTGGCGTGGAGGCCGGCACCCGCGTCCGGCTTCGGGGCAGCCTTGCCGCCGCGCCGGCTGCGGCCTCCTGTCTCGGAAGGGTCCTCGACGCGCTGGGACGGCCGCTCGACGGCGGGCCCCCGTTGACCCCCGGCAGCGGTGGTTCGCTCACGGCCGCACCGGAGGCGGTGCTCGGCCGCGCTCGCATCGACGAGCCGCTCGACCTCGGGGTCCGCAGCCTGAACGCGCTGCTGACGGTGGGTCGCGGCGCGCGCGTCGGCTTGTTCGCCGGCTCGGGCATCGGCAAGTCCACCTTGCTCGGCCAGATCGCCCGCCACACCGGAGCCGATGCGATCGTCGTCGCGCTGGTCGGCGAGCGGGGGCGGGAGGTCCGCGAGTTCGTCGAGCGCGATCTCGGCGAGGGGCTCGCTCGCTCGGTGGTCGTCGTGGCCACCAGCGACCAGCCACCGCTGCTGCGCAAGCGGGCCGCCCAGGTGGCGACCAGCATCGCCGAAGAGCTTCGTGCGGAGGGCCGCCACGTGCTGCTGCTGATGGACTCCCTCACGCGCTACTGCACGGCCCTGCGCGAGATCGGTCTGGGGGCAGGCGAGCCGCCCGCCACCCGCGGCTTTCCGCCGTCGGTCTGGGCCGAGCTTCCCAAGCTCCTCGAGCGTGCGGGCACCGGCGTGCGCGGGGGATCCATCACCGGCATCTACACCGTGCTGGTCGAAGGCGACGACCATAACGAGCCGGTCGCCGACGCGACGCGCGCACTGCTGGACGGCCATGTGGTCCTCTCGAGAGATCTCGCCCAGCGCGGCCACCATCCGGCCGTCGACCCGCTGGCGAGCGTGTCGCGGGTGATGCCCGATGTCGTGCCCGACCCGGTGTGGCAGAGCGCCGTGCGCGCCCGCAGCCTGCTCGCCGCTTATCGCGACGCGGAGGACCTGATCACCATCGGTGCCTACGTCGAAGGCTCGAATCCCGAGGTCGACGAAGCGAGGCGCCTGCGCGGCCCCTTGCTGGCGTTCCTCCGCCAGGATCGGAACGAAGTCAGCAACCTCGAGTCGAGCTGGCAGGGACTGGCGCAGGCCCTGGCCACGCCCAGGGCGCCGGTCGCGCGCGTCGAGGACCCGGCTCCCACAGCGGCTCCGCGCGTCGAGGACCCGGCAACCGACGCGGCTCCGCAGATCGGGGGTGAGTCGTGAAGCCCTTCCGGCTGGCCACCGTGCTGGGTCTCCGGCGCCACGAGCTCGATCGTGCGCAGGCGGATCTGGCCGCTGCGCAACGCGATCTCGACGCGGCTCTCGCACGCATCACCGATTCCGAGTCGACGGCCGAACGGGCGCGTGAGGATCACTGGCAGCGGTTGCGAAGCGGTATCGACGCCTTCGCCCTGCCCTCGCTGGCGGGAGGCCTCCGCGAGCGCCTGGCCGCGGTCCGTGTCGCTCAGGTCGAGGCGGAGGCTGCGCAGGCTCGCGTCCTCGAGGATCGTGCGCGCCTGCTCGCCGCCAGCCAACGGGTCCGCGCGCTCGAGCGGCTCGAGGTCCTGCACCGCGTCCGCGGGCTGGCCGAGGAAGACCGCATCGAGCAGCAGGCCCTCGACGAGGCGGGGATCGCCCGCTTCGTACGCCGCGGGGCCGCCGTGCTGCTGGCTCTGGGTCTCGTCCTTGCCGCGCTGCCCGGAGCCTCGCTGCGGGCGGCCGCCCAGGAGGCACCGGCGGCCAGCGTCGACGACCACGCCGTCGCGGCGCTGATCGCCGAGATCCGGGCCAAGGAAGCCGCACTCGAGCGCCGCGCGACCGAGCTCGAGGATCGCGAGAAGAACGTCGCGCTGCTCGAGCAGGCCGCGGCCGAGCGCCTGGTCGAACTCGAGCGCATCGCGAGCACGGTCGAGGAGCGCATCGAGGCGTGGCAGGCCGACAACGGCGACATGGTGCGGAAGCTCGCCAAGATCTACGCCGCGATGCCGCCGGCGCATGCCGCCGGTCTGCTCGAGGAGCTCGAGGTCGGTCTGGCGACCCAGATCGTCGCCAAGATGAAGGACAAGCAGTCCGCAGCCGTGCTCTCCCAGATCTCCGAACGACGAGCGCTGGCCATGTCCCGGCGGGTAGCCCACCCGCTCGGCATGGAGCCCGCCTCAGCTTCCAAGGAGCGATGACATGAACGTCCAACCCCTGCCCGATCCCGAGCTCAAGAGCAGCACCTCCGAAGCGCCGTCGCCGGACGCCGCCACGGGGGAAGGCTTCGAGACGATCCTGCACGGCCAGTCGGCCGCGCTCGAGCAAGCCCCCCCGGCTCGGACCGGCGCCGGCTCGATGCAGCCGCCCGGATCGGTCGATTGGGAAAGACTGGCACGCGCCGGCGAGCAGCTCGCCGAGCTGGGCCGACGGCTGGGGAGGATCGGTGCGGTCGCACCGGCCGCCGCGCCCGCGGAAGCCCTGCCCGGATCCGCCGCGGCCAGTGCCTCGCTCCCGGCGCAGGGCGACCTCCCGCTGGCGGCCGCGGCCACTCCGCTGCCGGCCGACGCCGAAGCCACCTTGCCTCCGCTTCCCCCCCTGCCCGAGGCGGCGCTTCCCGGCGCTGCCTCCGATGCCGGGATCGCCGGCCGCCTTCGCGCGCCTCTGCCCGAGGGCGGGGCCCAGCCTGGATCCCCGGAGTCCGGCTCCGACGAGGGTGAGCGGGCCGGCCATCGAAGCCTCGGGGAGGCGCTCCGGGAGGAGCGAACAGGGCCCGGAACCGCGGCTTCGCGCGCGTTCGAGGCCGCCCTCGAGACGCAGGTCGAGACCCGAGCGGTTTCGTCCGATGCGCTGCCGATCCCGTCGCCGCTCGCCGGCACGGAGCTCGCCGCGGGCTCGAGCCCGAGCTTCGGCCCGACCGCACCCGCCGCGGCGCTTCCCGTCGGTTCGCCGGAGGAGGCGGTGCCCGTGCACGTCGAATGGCTCGCGGCGAAGGGCGGAGGCCGCGCCCGGTTCCAGCTGCACCCGCCGAACCTCGGCAGCGTGGAGCTCTCGGTCTCGGTGCGTGGTTCGTCCGTGGACATCGTGGTCCACACCCAGGACGCCGCCGCGCAGGCGGCGGTCGCGGGCAGCCGCGATCTCCTCGCCGACGGTCTCGCGACGCGCGATCTGCGCATCGAGAGCTTCGACGTGCGATCCAATGCGTCGGAGCCGTCGCTCTCGGGCAGCGGCCTTTCCGACGATCGCTCCTCCAGCGAAGCGCGCTCCCAGCTCTTCGATGCTTCCCGTGACGGGCAGGGCAGCGGCAAGCCCGGGTCCGGCCGCGCCGGTCTCGACGCGTCGCTGACACCGCCGGCTGCGGAACTCCTCGCCGGTCCGCCCGTCAACCTGCTCTCCGACGCTCCCGAGGGCGTCGACCTCCACATCTGAACCAGGAGTCCCCATGATCCCCGTCGACGTCATCCAGGCCAATGCAGCACCGACCGCCGCGAGCGGGACCGGGAGCTCCGAGCTCGGTCGCGAGGACTTCCTCACGATGCTGGTCGCCCAGCTCGAGAACCAGGATCCGCTCAATCCCCAGGACGGGACCGAGTTCACTGCGCAGCTCGCACAGTTCTCGAGCCTCGAGCAGCTGCTCGGCATGCGCGAGTCGATCGATGCGCTCGCCGCCGTGCAAACTCAGGCTCAGACCTTGGGCGCGGTCAGCTTGATCGGCAAGAAGGTGCTCGTCGAGGGGAACCGCTTCGAGATCCCTGCGGCCGGTGGGGAGCTCCCCAACCTGTCCTTCGAGCTGAGTCAGCCCGCGGACATCGCGAAGATCACGCTGCTGAACGAGCAGGGCTCGACGGTGACCACGTTGAGCGGCGTCGGCCAGAAGGAGGCGGGCACGAACACCCTCGACCTGGCGGACTTCGGCGTCAGCCTCTCGCCTGGGATCTACGAGTTCCGGGTGGAAGTCGCCGACGGGTCCGAGGGTGCCTTCGTCCGTGAGCACGTCGAGAGCCGGGTGACCGGCACGGCGATCCAGCAGGGCACGCTCTATCTCGGTGGCGTGTCGACGCGCCTCGAAGACGTGAAGGAGGTGCGCGAATGAGCGATGCCATCCTCACCTGGCTCGCGGGCCTGCGCGTCCGCGCGGTCTCCTGGTTCCGGGTCGGCCGTGCGCCGGCCTTCCAGTCCGTCCTTCGCGAGACCCTCGCCGCCCAGCGGCGCAGCTCGCACGTAGCAGCCGGTGACGAGTTCGCCGGTGCCCATTCGACCCCCCACTCCTAAGAAAGGGAGAAATCATGTCTCTTGCACAAGCCCTCTTCAGCAGCGTGACCGGTCTCACGACCAGCTCGTCGGCGATCTCCGTGATCGGTGACAACATCGCCAATGTCGGTACCCCCGGCTTCAAGGAGCGGCGCGCCGAGTTTGCCGACGTGCTCGGCCAGTCGTTGCTCACAGGCGGCAGCTTCTCGCAGACCGGCTCGGGAGCGCGGGTGACCAACATCCGGCGGCTCGACTCCCAGGGCACCTTCGAGTCGACCGATCGCGTGACCGACATGGCGATCGAGGGTCGGGGCTTCTTCGTCCTCGAGAACGGTCAGGGCCAGCGGCTCTACTCGCGAGCGGGCCTCTTCGGCTTCGACAACCAGGGCAACCTGGTGGACAAGGACGGCTCCTTCGTCCAGGGCTTCACGATCGATCCGGCCACGGGCACCTCGACGGGCCAGCTCAACAACATCGTGCTGGACATCGGGTTGGCGGCACCCCAGATCACGAGCCAGCTCTCGATGTCGACGAACCTCGACGCGAACGCCGCGGTCACCGGTCCCTTCGATCCGTCGAACCCCACGACCAGCTCGAATTTCCAGAGCGTCGTGACCTTGTTCGACTCGCTCGGGAACGGCCATCCCACGACCTTGTACTTCAGCAAGACGGGCGCCAACGCCTGGCAGTGGACCGCCGGTCTCGATCCGGCCGACACGACGACCGCCCCGGCTACGGTCGGCGATCCCACGGTGGTCCAGGGTGGCGGCACCCTGACCTTCGACACGGCCGGCAACCTGACCGCCCTCACCGGCTCGCCGGTGACCTTCAACTTCTCTGGAGGTGCCGCGGCGGCGCAGGTGGTGAACCTCGACTTCGGCCCGATCTTCCCGGCCACCGGACCCGAGCCGACCACGCAGTTCGCGGCATCGTCCGCCCTGAACTCGACCAGCCAGGACGGCTTTGCCGCGGGCAACCTCAACTCGATCTCGATCGACCCCGACGGCTTCCTGGTGGGCAGCTTCTCGAACGGGGTCACCCGGACCCTGGCCCAGGTGGCGCTGGCCAACTTCCCGAACGTGGAAGGGATGGACTCGGTCGGCAACAACAACCTGGTCGAGACCCGCGCGTCCGGACAGCCGCTGGTCGGCGAGCCGCGTACCGGGCAGTTCGGGGCGATCCGTTCGAGCAACTTCGAGCAGTCCAACGTGGACCTGGCGACCCAGTTCGTGCGGCTGATCCTCAACCAGCGCGCCTTCCAGGCGAACACCCGGACGGTCTCGGTGACCAACGAGCTGCTCGCCAACGTGGTGCAGCTCGGCCAGTAAACCCTCGGCTTTCCAGCTGAAATCTGATCGCGGGCCACTCGCCCGGGAGAGCTTGCCCCCCGGGTGAGCGGCTCCGCCATGACTGGAGCTTTTTCGCCTCAAGTGGAATCGGGCAGGGGCCGTTAAGACCCACAAGTCCCCATGGCCGGGGGCAGCCCCCCGGTTCGGGGACGGAGTGGCAAGGATGCCGGTCCTCTCCCCCACAGATCTATCCGCGACAGAACCCGTTCGCGCCCCTCGAAGCGCGACGGGTGAGCTGCATGCGAACGCGGAACGCGCGAGCCGGGCCCCGGCCCCGCGCGCCGCGGGCAGCCGCGTGACGATCTCGATGGCGGGCCGCGAAGCGCTCGCCCGCAGCGAGATCGCGCCGCGCGCCCTGGATGCGATCGGCAAGGAGCTGAGTCTCCCCACCGAGCGCCTGGACCAAGCGGGTCGCGAGGCCTTCTTCGAGTCGGTCCGGGCGTCGGACGACCTCTCGACCGAGGCGACGGCCGACCGGATCCACCAGGGGATCATCACCTACCTGTACGAGGCGTTCCGGCTGGAGCGGCCGAATCCGCAGCGCGAGCAGATCGAGCAGTTCGTCGGTGCTGCGGCCCGCGGGTTGGATCGCGGGCTCCGGGACGCGGCGGGTCTGTTGCTGGCCTTCGGCGCCCGGGCGGAGCAGCTGGCCGCGGAGCGGGCCCAGACCTTCGAGCGGGTGCGCGAGCAGGTGACCGAGTTCGCCCAGGCGCGGGTCGCCGAGGCTGGCCGACCGAGCGCCGCCGTGGCCGGCGCGAAGCTGCCCGAGCTCGATCTTCCCGGCGCGCCGGACGACGCCTAGCCCCATCGGCTGCTGACCCGGGCCGGGTCCCCACGCGGGCAGGAGCGCGCCGCGTGATGATGCCGGATGCTTGCCGGCGTGAACACGCCGGGGCACATCGTCCTCAACCTGCTGGTCGTCGGACGGGGCAGTGGCCAGCCCTGGAAGCCCATCCTCCTGGGTGCGTTGCTTCCCGACCTGCCGATGCTCGTGCTCTACGCGGTCGAGCGGGGAGTGCTCGGCACCCCCGAGCGGCTGATCTGGCAGCAGAGCTACTTCAGCGAGAGCTGGCAGCTGTTCATCGACGTGTTCAACTCCCTGCCGCTGATCGGTCTGCTGTTCGTGATCGCGCACCTGCGACGCTGGCCCTTCGTGAAGGTGGTCGCGATCAGCATGGCGCTGCACGCCGGGACGGATCTGCTGGTGCACCACGACGATGCCCACCGCCACTTCCTTCCCTTCTCCCAGTGGCGCTTCGCGAGCCCGGTCTCCTACTGGGATCCGGCGCACCACGGGCGTATGTTCGCCGTCTCGGAGCTCGGCGCCGTCGTCTTCGGCTGTCTGTGGCTCTCGGCTCGCGGCGAGGGGGCCGTCCGTCGCCTGGGCGTGGCGCTGCTGGTTGCGACCCTGGGCTTCGTCCTGTTCGCGGTCACCACCTGGGGTCCGCTCGGCTAGGCCATCACGAGCTGGCTCGGTTCGGCGGGGGCGGCCTCAGTCCTGCGCCCTGCGATCCAGCTCCGCGGTGGCATGCTCGCGCAGCGCCGCATGCAGCGTGCCGTCACTGCGCATCTCGCGCAGGGCTGCCGTCGGCAGGCTTCCCACCAGCTGGATGGCGAGATCGGTCGGGCAGAACGGGTTGCGCGCGACGGCCAGACGCACCTGCGGTCTCACTCCGAAGCGGGGGCTGCGCTGGATCTCGCGGAGTGCGCTCTCGGAGATGGGTCGACGTGCCGCGATGGCGATGACCTGCTTCTCGGTGATGCGGGGGTTGCGCAGCAGGTGATCGAGCACGATCGGGTCGGGATCGAGCAGCAGCTTCTCGAGCATGGCCGGATCCATGCCCCGCGCGAGGGATCGCCTCACGCCGAGCGGCAGCTCGGCGACGTCCCTGGGAAGGGCGGCCGCCGGATCGCCCATCACCTCGGACGCGCCCGAGGCCTGCAGGATCCGCGCGAGGAACAGGTCCTCGGCGGCCTCGGCCCGGCGCAGCCACGGTTTGCGCAACGCGGCCGGGAACGGGCGTCGTGCCCCACCCTCCCTCAACAGGGCCTGGAGCAGATCGCGAAGACCTCGGAGCCTGGGTGCGGGGCTGCCGGGCCGCGCGAGCACGGCCGCCAGCAGGTCGTAGGCGTCCTCGAGGGATCGCTGCTCGAGATGCTGGAGCAGGCGCTCCCGACGCATGGCCGGCTCGGCGATGGCCAGCAGGCGTCGTTCGAGGTCCCGCAGGCTCTCGTCGTCCGGGTGGCTCACGACCGGAGTCTACGAGCCCGCATGGGTCCCGGCCTCCTGCCTCTCCGGATCGGGCGCGCTCGCGCCCGGGGCGTGCCCGGCGGGAGGGAGGGATCGCTACGCTGCCGCCGTGTCCGAGACCCCTCCGTACCTCGAGATCGACACCGTCTTCCTGGATGCCGGCAACACCCTGGTTTCGATCGACTTCGCGCGCGTCGCGGCCGCACTCGCCTCCGAGGGTCTCGCCACGACGTCGGAGGCCCTGCGCCGCGCCGAAGCCCGGGCGCGTCCCCGCATCTCGCGCCGGGCCCATGAACGGCGCAGCACGGAGGGGGAGGACGCCTTCGCGGCATCACTCGGTTTCGTGCTCGCCGAGCTCGGCCCGCCGGTCGAGCTCGCTGCCGAGGAACGGCTCGCACTCGCCCGCCGGGTCTCACTCGAGGTCCGCGAGCCGGGAGCTTCGGATCGGCTCTGGTGCTGGCCTCTGCCGGGCACGGAGGAAGCCCTCAACCGACTCGTCGCCCTTGGCCTGTCGTTGGTCGTCGTCAGCAACTCCGATGGCACCGTTGCCCGCGGGCTCGAAGCCATCGGCCTGCGGCGCTACTTCGGGGAGGTGATCGACTCCCACGAGGTCGGCTCGGAGAAGCCGGACGCCCGGATCTTCCGCACGGCGCTCGAGCGCGCCAACGCCGAGCCGCAGCGCACCCTGCACGTCGGCGATCTCTACCACGCCGACGTTCTCGGAGCGCGCGCGGCCGA
Source organism: Deltaproteobacteria bacterium (assembly GCA_029261775.1). Classification (GTDB taxonomy): domain Bacteria; phylum Myxococcota_A; class UBA9160; order UBA9160; family UBA6930. The sequence continues at coordinate 13,949 of JAJDAR010000527.1, forward strand.
CATCCACGCCCTGCTGCTCGACCCCTACAGCGACTGGGGCGAGCTCGACTGTCCCGTGCTCCCGGACCTGCTGGCCCTGGCCGGCGCCTTCGAGCAGGTCCGATCGTGAGCGAGCCGGCCGCCCTCTTCGCGACCCTGGTCATGACGATGGCCCTCGTGCTGCTGGCGATCGGCATCCACTACGAGCTGTTCCGGACCCTCGGTCGGGTCCTGCCACGGCTCGGCGTGCAGCCTCGCATCAAGGTCGCCCTGCTGATCGTGTCGGCGATAGCGGCCCACGTGCTGGAGGCCGTGGTGTTCGCGGGTGGCACCGGGGTGTTGATCTCGGCGGGAGTCGGGGGCGTCGAAGGGGTGGCGGGGAGCGCGCAGGACCTGATCTACTTCTCCCTGTCGAGCTACACGACGATCGGCTTCGGCGACGTGATCGGAGTCGGCCCGATCCGCATCCTGTCGGGCGTCGAGGGCATCGCCGGTCTGGTCTTGATCGCCTGGACCGCCTCGTTCGCCTACGTCGAGATGGAGCGGTACTGGGTCGAATAGCCTCGTGGAGGGCACATGGTCACCGGAATCTTCCGCAACCGCCTCCGGCCCGGAGTCGATGAGGCCTACGGGCCGCTCGCCGAGCGCATGGTCGAGCTCGTGGAGGCGATGCCCGGGTTCCAGAGCCTCAAGACCTTCGCCGCCGACGATGGCGAGCGCGTCTCGATCTTCGAGTTCGAGACGATGGAGGCGCTCGAGGCCTGGCGGGCGCACCCGGAGCATCGCGAGGCGCAGCGCCGCGGCCGCGACGAGCTCTACGCCGAGTACGAGCTCGTCGTTTGCGAGGCCCCGCGGCGGCTCCGCTTTCCCGAGCGCTGAGAGCGCAGACACCTCGGAGCAGCGCGAAGAGCGATCGGGTACGATCGCCCGCCCCCCCCGCTGCAGCGGGTGTGCCCCCCGGAGGACCCCATGCGCTTCACCTATGCCGAGTCGATGTGCGATCCGCAGCAGTACGCGACGCTCGCGGTCGAGGCGGAGCAGGCCGGGTACCACTCCTTCACGATCCCGGAGAGCATCCTGTATCCAAAGGATTCGGACGCGAAGTATCCCTATACGCCCGACGGAAACCGCGAGTTCCTCGAGGACAAGCCCTTCATCGAGCCCTTCGTCCTGATGGGTGCGCTCGGTGCAGTCACGGAGCGGCTTCGCTTCACGACCTTCGTGGTCAAGCTGCCGATGCGGCACCCCGTGCTCGCCGCGAAGCAGGCCACGTCGGTAGCGGTGCTCACCGGCAACCGGCTGGGCTTCGGCGTCGGGCTCTCGCCCTGGCCGGACGACTTCGAAGCCCTCGACGTCCCCTGGAAGGGACGGGGCAAGCGCCTCGACGAGTCGATCGAGATCGTGCGCGGCCTGGCGACGGGAGAGTACTTCGAGTTTCACGGCGAGCACTTCGACGTGGCGCCGATCAAGCTGTGCCCCGCGCCGAGCGCGCCGATCCCGATCCTGATCGGCGGACACTCCGATGCCGCGTTGCGCCGCGCCGCGCGGATCGGGGATGGATGGATGCACGGAGGGGGCGGCGAGGCGGCCGACTTCGACGCGGCCATGGCGCGGATCGCCGAGCTGCGCCGGGAGTCCGGCCGGGAGCGGGAACCCTTCGAGATCCACGTGATCTCGATGGACGCCTACACGCCCGATGGTGTGAAGCGGCTCGAGGACAAGGGGGTCACCGACGCCATCGTGGGCTTCCGCAACGCCTACGAGCCGGACACCACGCCGCTCCAGCGGAAGATCGATGCGCTCCGCGGCTTCGCCGACTCGGTGATCGCCAAGGTCAGCTAGGGCCCTCCGCGGACCCGGTCGCCGGGAGGCTTGGCCTTCCTGGGGGAGCACGGCCTATGCTGCTGCCCGCGCCCGGGGGCCCCATGCTCGAACAGCTCGATGCGTTAGGTGCGTTCCACACCGCGACCGGCTTCGCCGCGATCGGCTTCGGTGCCGCTGTGTT
>JAJDAR010000528.1 GCA_029261775.1 Deltaproteobacteria bacterium
GGCGTGGGAGCCGTAGGGGTTGGCCAGGCCGACGATGGGCCCGCTCGGGGTCTCGCGCAGGGAGGTGAAATCAGCGCCGGTCCGCTGGACCGGGTCGCCACCGCAGGCCGCGACGGCGAGCGCCGCGCACAGGCAGAGCCAAGGAACCCTCATCGAAAACCCTCCCAGGTGGCGTGCCCAGCAGCCGGCCCGCGAACGGCGGAACATAGCGACCGTGCGGCCCGCGAACGGCGGATCATAGCGACCGCGCGGCCCGCGAGGGGCGGGGCTTCGGCGGGCTAGGCCGGCCGGTCCCCGATGATCGTCACGCGTTCCATCACACGGGCCTTCGGCCAGTAGTCGGAGGCTGCATAGTGCTGGACGGCCCGGTTGTCCCAGAGTGCGACGCTGTCTTTCTCCCAGTGGAACCGGCACTGGTACTCGGGGACGTGGGCCTCCCGATAGAGGCTCGCCAGGAGTGCCGCACTCTCCTCGGCAGGCAGGCCCACGATGTGACTGGTGAAGATGACGTTCACGTAGAGGATCTTGCGGCCGGTCTCGGGATGGGTCCGGACGATCGGGTGCTCGACCGGAGGAAACTCCTTCTGCCGCGCGGCCCGGGCCTCCGGGTCGAGCTGCCAGCCGAAGGCCTGGGTGAAGTCGTGGACCGCGACCTTGTCGGCGAGGAAGGTCTTGAGCTCGTCGGAGAGGCCGTCGTAGGCGGCCGTCATGTCCGCGAAGAGCGTGTCGCCCCCGACCTCCGGCACCTCGACGGAGCGCAGCACGGAGCCCAGGGAAGGCCTCTCCCGCCAGCTCACGTCGCTGTGCCAGTTGTTCTCGACGCCGACCGTCTCCTCGTCCTTGGCGAAGCGGATCACGTCGCCGTGGCCGTCCTTGGCCGGGAGGAAGGGATGCTCCTCGAGGTCGCCGAAGCGCCGGGCGAAGGCCGTGTGCTCCGCCGTCGTCAGGGGCTGGTTCCGGAAGAACAGCACCTTGTAGTCGAGGAAGGCCCGCTGGATCTCCCGGAAGCTGGCCTCGTCGAGATCCGCGAGGTCCACGCCCCCGATCTCGGCGCCGACGGTCGGGGCCAGGGGGCGGACTTCCAGCTCGCGGTAGCTGCGGCTGCGGATGCGCTCCTCGTCCTCACGCAGGAAGCGGCGCGGGCCGAAGTGGATGCCTCCGGCCTGCAGACCTCGGGCGGAATCCACGGCGCCACGGTCGCTGAGGGACTGGGCCTTCATCGGGTCTCCTGGGAACGGCCCTGGATCCTACCGCCCCGCCGGGCCCCCCACGACGGGCCCTGACCGAAAGCGCCGCTCTTCGCCCCCACGCAGACCGTCGGCAGATCCCTCCCCCCGGGGGATGAAAGTGGAACCCGGTTGCCGCTAAAGAGGAAAATCAAGTCACCTCGGATGGGTGGTTGATCACTCACGCTCTGGATGACACCATCAGTCTGCCCGCCGTGCAGCCTGCTGCGAACGCTGTCTCATTCCTCGGAAGGCCCACCCCCATGAAGGTTACGCTCGTTTACCCCTCGACCCTGCCGGGCGAAAAGCCCCAGTACGGGCTTCCGCCGATGGGAATCCTCTACATCGCGGCCGAGCTCGAGCGCGCGGGAATCCAGTGCGATGTCATCGATGCCGACATCGAGGGGCTGACCACGAAGGAGCTGGTGGATCGGATCGCGGCGGGAGAGCCCGATCTGGTCGGCTTCTCGATCATGACCCCGCAGCTGCCCGGCTGTCTCGAGGCCTGCTTCTGGTTGAAGCAGCTCGAGCCCGAGCTGCCGATCGTGATCGGCGGCGCGCACGTCAGCTCGACCCACACCGACGTGTTCATGCTGTCCGAGGACTTCGACTTCGCCATCTCGGGCGAGGGCGAGGTCACGATGCTCGAGGTCTGCGAGGCGATGCAGGGCGGCACGCTGCCCGACTGCCTGAAGGATATCAAGGGCGTCATCTATCGCGACGACGCCGGGATGGTCATCACCAACCCGCCGCGCTCCTTCTACAAGGAGCTCGATGACTTCGCGCCGATCGACTACGGCAAGGTCGACGTGATGAAGTACGCGATCCCGACCTTGCCGGGCCCTCCGGTCGTCGGGCTGATGATCACGCGGGGTTGCCCGTTCAAGTGCACCTACTGCGATGCGCCCACCACCACCGGGAAGAAGATCCGATACCACTCGCCGGATCGCGCCGTCTCCGACATCGTGCGCCTGCACGAGGAGTTCGGGGTGCGGGGCTTCTCGTTCCGCGACAGCACGTTCACCGCGAAGAAGAAGTGGGTCGTCGAGTTCTGCGAGAAGCTGATCGCAAGCGGGGTCAAGATCGCCTGGCGCTGCAACACGCGGGTCGACTGCGTCACCGACGAGCTGCTCGAGCTGATGAAGCGTGCGGGTTGCCACACGATCAACTTCGGCGTCGAGTCCGGCCACCCCGACATCCTCAAGCGGATCAAGAAGGAGGTGGACCTGGATCAGATCATCCGGGCCCACGAGTGGACGAACAAGCACGGCATCCGCACCTACACGACCTTCCTGGTCGGCTCCCCCGGCGAGACCGACGAGACCATCCAGGCGACGATCGACCTGGCCAAGAGGGCGCGGCCGAGCATGGCCATGTTCTTCGTGACGATCGGCTACCCGGGCACCGAGATGTACACGGAGGCCGTCAAGGAGGGGCTCGTCGAGGCGCGCTGGTGGCACCACCAGGATTGGGACGAGTCCAAGAACACCGCCTTCGAGAAGCGCTGGGGCTGGTCCGCCGATGCGGGCGCCCTCGACATCCCGGGCTTCGACGCCGAGGGCTGGCAGAAGAGCGCGACGCGTCAGTTCTACCTGCGTCCGCGCTTCATGTGGGACACGCTGGTCTTCACGCTGAAGAACCCGTACTTCCTGAAGCACATCGGGACCCTCGCCAAGGAGATCCTGCCCTTCCATCTGCTGCGCCTGCCCTTCCTGAAGAAGGCGAAGGTGAACGAGGAGCAGAAGATCTACTCGCAGTGCCCCTCGGAGCCGACCAAGGAGTACGTGCAGCGAGACCTGGATGATCGGAGCAAGATCGACTTCGGTTAGTCGTCTGCTCCGGGCCGGACCGGGGTGCCCGGTCGGTCCATCGAACGATTCGGTCGAGGGGCCGTCAGCAAACTGATGTGGAGAGCTCTCATGCAGCCCTGGTTCCTGTTCTCGATCCTGATCCTTCTGGTCGCCACGGCCGCGAGCGGCTTCCAGCCGCCGCCGACTCCGGGTCCGTCACCTGCCGTGCCCGAGCCCGCCAGCGCGGCCGCCTTCGCGGCGGGAGCGGTGCTGGTGTTCGCGGCCCTTCGCCGCGCCAGGCGTTAGCCGGGCGGTCCGGCTCCAGGCCGGCCCCGCACCAGGGCCTCGAAGCGTCCTTCCGGCGGATCCTCGCCGCTGGGCAGCCTCCAGCCGCCCGCCGTTCGACCCGCCGGCCAGACGCCGCCCACCGGTTCGCAGGCCCGCTCCACCAGCCGGGCGTAGGCTCGCATGCGGTTGTCGGTCGTGCTGGCCCGGAGGGCTTCGCGCAAGGCGACCAGGAACTCCGGATCCTCGCGCCCGAGCCAGGCGAGGGCCGCCTTCTCGCCCTGCCAAGGTTGGTCGCGAAAGCAAAGATGATCGAGCACGCAGGCGTAAATCGCCGGCAGCAGGGCGAGCTCGAGCGCTTGCTCGTAGTCGGGCGCGTCCGCGGCCGCATAGCGGCGAAGCTTCGTCAGCAGGAAGTTCGCTTCGACCCAGCGGGTGAACTGCTCGCCCCGCTTCGGCCCCGCGCTGTCGGCCCGGTGGGAGGCGTTGGCCAGCAGGGCTGCGATCTCCGGATCACGGGTCCATTCGACGCGCCCTGCCGCGATCCAGCGCGCGACGTCTGAGGCTTCGCCCGAAGGAGACGCGCTTTCCGCGACACGCTGCACGAACGAACGGGAGACCAGCACGACGTCGGTCGGGCGACCGTCGACCCAGCTGAACTCGACGTCGAAGGGGAGGCCTCCGGCGAGGACCAGCAGCAGGTCCAGGTCGCTCGCCTCGCCGAGCCCTGTCGCGGTCGAGCCGAGGAGCACGACCCCGAGCACGGTCGAGCGTGACTGCAAGCGCTCGATCAGCTGCTCGAGAGGCAGGTCGGACGCCGCCGGAACGAAGCTGCCGAACGAGGGCATCGTGCCGGGGAAGGTGGGCGAGGGCCCCACCGACGGCAAGCGCGCGGGTCGCGAACCCAGGGGCCGGTCCGGGTGCCCCGGGCGGATCCGCAGTGGCCGATCCGCTGGGGCCGGTCATCCTGCGTCGCCATGATCCTGGCCCTGGCCACCGCCTCCTTCGTCGTCTTCGGGGGCCTGCTCGTGCTCGTCGGGGCCTCCCAGGACGGCCTGGCCACGCTCTTCGCCGCGCCCCTCGAGCGCATCGGGTTGCTCGCGGCGGCCGTGTCGCTCGGTCTCGGCACAGGCATCGTGGCCGCGGGGCCATTGGCGGACCGCTACCCGCGGCGGCCCCTGTTCGTCGCGGCTTCGCTGCTGGCCGCGTTCGCCCTCGCCGCCGCCGCCCGGGCCACGGACGTCGCGTGGCTCGCCCTCGCGCTTGCAGCCGCAGGCTTCGGCGCCGGGGGCTACGAGACCGTGCTCAATGCGGTGCTGTCCGGACCCGGAACCGGGGCGTCGCACCTGAGGACGGATCAACGCCTGACGATCGCCCACCTGGGAGCCACGGTCGGGGCGGTCGCAGCACCGCTGGCGATCGCAGGGGCCATCGCCGGGGGCGGTGTCCCTTCCGCCTTCCTCGGTCTCGCCGCGGCTTTTGCGGCGCTGGGCACATGGGGGCTCTTCGTCCGATGGCCGGCACCCGGGGCGCAGGTCTCCGGCGACGGGTTGCCGGGACGGATCGCGGCGGGCGCCGCACCCGAGGCCGGGTCGGATCGCCTGCCCGCTCGCCTGCTGCCTGCGGTGCTGCCGTTTCTCGTCGCGGGTCTCGCCTACGTCGGCTTCGAGACGGCGGCCACCGCCTTCGCCACACCGATCGCGCGGTCGATGGGCGTGAGCGCGGAGCGCGGCGTCGTCTCGATCAGCGCCTTCTACCTCGGCCTGATGGTGGGGCGGTTGGCGCTGCTGGCGTGGCCGCGTCCCGCCGGCCCCGGCTGGCTCGTGGCATCGGCCGCCTTCTGTCTGATCGCGGCCGGCGTCGGCGTTGCGACTGGAGCGCCGCCCGAGCTGCTGTTCGCTGCCGCCGGAATTGCGCTCGGGCCGACCTTTCCGCTGCTGATGGCGCTGACGGCGGCGCGCTTCGGCGAACGGCGCGGCACGGCCATGGGGCTCGTGGCGGGGGCGGGGGCCGGGGGCGGAGCGCTCATCCCCTGGCTGGCCGGCGGACTGGGAGACCGCCTCGGCCCGGCTGCCATCCTGGCGGTGCTGGGGGGGTGTTGTCTGCTGCTGGGCGTGAGCGGGCTGCGCCTGAGGCCTGGACCGGCCCATGCTGCCCCACGTCGAGACGGCTGAGAGGCGGTTGCCGGTCGGCTGCCGGTCGGTCCGCCCCTCCCGGCCCCGGGCCGTCGAAGGGCGCAGGCCCGGCGCCCGACCGACCGATAGAGACGGCCGGCGCCGGCCCGCGATTGCTACCCTCCGGCGTCGCTCACGCCGAACCGTCGCTGCAGAGGAAGTCATGGCCACGAGTGCCCTCGCCGACCCGCTCCATCGGACCTCGACGCCGCCCATCGAGCCGGGCTACCTCGAGGTGTTTCGCGATTTCCCGCTGCGCGAGGAGGTGCTCGCGGCGACGCATCGCGCGTTCTCCGAGGGCATCGAGCTGCTCGCCGGGCGGGAGTGCCGCGAGCGGGTCGAGGCCGACGGGCTGGCCCTCCTCCACAAGCACTTCCCCCACGCGAGTCTCGGCGATCTCGAGTTCTACGTCGTCGAGCAGGTGAAGCCGCTGTGGACCCGCTGGGCCGCTCGGGTCGGGCGGGAGACGGTGGGCTGGGACGGCGACTTCTTCGTGCAGGATCTGCTGCTCCTGCGGGTCAACTATCCGTACGAGGCGGAGCCGATCGCCGCCACCTCGAAGGCACCGCTGGCTCTGCGGCTGCGCCACAAGCTGCTCCCGCCGATCGAGAAGCTCCGCTATGCGCGCTACCCGAGGAAGCTCTGGCGCCGTCTTCCGGAGCTCTTCGCGTACATGAAGGCCAAGCGCGCCGCACTGCCCGAGCAGTACCGGTGCCACCCGTCGCACACCGACAGCTGGTTCGGGCAACCGGTCGGCTCGCTCAGCCTGTGGCTCGGGATCGCCGGGGTGCAGCGCGACAACGCGATGTGCCTGTACCCCGAGACCGCCGAGATGCGCCTGCCCCAGGACGGGCTCATGTACTTCGGCTCCGGCTTCCAGCTGCCGCCCGCCACCCGACCCGACCACGGCGACGGAGACCTGCTCGTCTTCAGCACCGACATGCTGCACTGTACGCAGCTCAACGTCTCCGACCGCACGCGGATCGCCTTCAGCATCCGCATCTCCCCCGGAGAGCCGGTCTTCGACGAGGACAACTTCTGGTACGTCGCCCAGAGTCATCGCGCCCGCGCACTTCTCGCGGGCGACGCCTCGCGACCGGGACGCCACGGAGCCCGGACCGAGCGGATCGAATGGCGAGAGGAGGGCTGGCCCCTCGTGGCGCCCACGGTGCAGCTCGAGGAGCCGTTCTCCGGTGAGCGCACACCGGTCGCGCGCAGCGAGCAGCTCGCAGAGGGGGCCAAGCTCGTGGTCCGCTTCCCGGATCGCGAGGTGCTCCTGTTCCGCACGGGCGCGGGTCTGCGCGCCTACCCGGGGCGCTGTCCGCACCACGCCTACCGGCTGGCCGATGGGCCCCACGACGCCGCGCATCTGACCTGCCCCGGGCATGGTCTCGAGTTCGATCTCGAGACCGGCCGCTCCAAGCTGGACTGCTTCCGTCTGCGGGGCCTGGCGGTCTCGGAGGAGGCCGGCCAGATCTTCCTCGGCTAGCGAGGGGAGGCCCCCCGGCTCCTGGCGCGGGTGGCAGCGAGCCACCAGGCGCCGCTCACCAGGCCCAGGGCGATGCGGATCGTCTGCATGACGAGGGCGACGGCCACGGCGATCTCGGCGTCGCCGAACGGCGCGACCAGGGATCGGAAGGCGAGCTCGAGCAGCCCGATGCCTCCCAGACTGGCGGGCATCATCGACGCCATCTTCGCGAGCGGCCAGATCAGGAACCAGATGCGCACGTCGAGGTGCAGCCCCATCGCGTCCCCGACCAGCAGCGCGGTGACGACGAAGCTGGCCTGCACGAACAGGCTCATGACCAGGGCGGCGGCGGCAGGTCCCGGGTGCATCTTCATGGCGCGCACGGCGCGCCGGGCGCGCAGCAGGCTGCGTGCGAGGGGCCGCGGCAGGCGCCTCAGGACGCGCACCCGCAGGAGCAGCCGGAAACCGACCCAGGCGCCGGTCCCGAGCAGCAGGAGGGCCGAACCGACGGCCAGGTTCAGGCGCAGGGCCTCGGCTTGCACCGCCGAGGGCACCAGGGCGAAACCGACCGCGACGATGGCGAGCATCCCGAGGATGTCGACGAGCCGGTCGACGAGGCCGCTGAAGACGACGGCCTCGGCATGGCCCACCTGGCGGACGGCGACCGCCACGCGCACCGCGTCGCCTCCGACCAGCGAGGGCAGGATGATGCCCCCGAACTGGCCGGCCGCGTGGGCGCGCAGGGCGAGGCCTGCGGTCATGGGCACGTGTGCCATGCGTGCGAACACCCGCCACTTGCCCGCCTGCACCACGTGGAGCCCGCAGTGCAGGGCCACGACGAGCGCCCAGAGGCCGAGGGGCAGCTTGGCGATCGCGCCCAGGACGGTGTCGACGTCGACGATCGCGAAGACGATGCCGAGGAACACACAGCTGCCCGCCAGCTGGAGCCCGAAGCGCCTCCAGCGTCGGCTGCGCGGCTCCGTCGGCGCGAGCTCCGCCGGCAGGCTCCCGACCGGGCCCTCGGGCTCGCGGGGCCCGGCGCTCACGGGGCGGTCGCGCCCCCGCGCCGATGGAAGACGTAGAGCGCGCCATCTCCGAGCGTCCCGGGGAAGACCCGGCGCTGCTGGTAGCGGCTTTGCGTGGCCTCGAGCACGTCGGCATGGGCGATCTGCATGTAGGTCGGGAACGAGTAGACGACCCAGACCCCGGGGCTCTGCCGCTCGAGGCGCTCGAGCTCGTCGGCGTCGGCGACGGACGTCCAGTCGGGGGCGTACAGCCGCTCGTAGGGCAGGCTGGTCAGGCCGACGGTGACCACCGGCTCTCCCGGCCCGCGTTGTGCCTCCACGAAATCGCGCGTGTCCCGATACGCCTGCTTGGGCAGACGGTAGTTGGCGGGGAGGGTCGCGAGGGAGCCCACGACGAGGAAGGACAGGATGGCCAGGCTCGGTCGCGAGAGCGCACCCGCCTCTGGGGGCGAGGACGTCCCGGCCAGCCGCGCTCCCCAGTACGCCACCGCCTCCACCAGCAGCAGCGCCGCGAAGCCCTGGTACTGGAAGAAGTAGCGCGGCCAGACGTGCGGGTAGCCGGCCAGGATCAGCGTGGCGAGGGTCAGCGGAATGGGCAGGCCGATCACCCACGCGGCGGCCGGGTCGCGCCGCAGCAGACGCCACCAGGCGTGGAACGCCACGGCCGCTCCCAGCGTCGCGACGGCGGCCGCCGGCAGGCCGCCCGGGATGCGCCGGAGCATCTCCAGCAGGGTCCAGAGCGGGCTCTGCCAGGGGCTGACCGTGGGCAACGCCCCGGCGTGGGTCACGGTCACGGTGAAGGCCGCGAACATGTGGGGCACGATCAGGGCGTAGACCTGCAGGGTCAGCAGCCCGCCGACGAAGAGCCCCGCAAGCGGCCACAGGCTCCGTGCCCCCGGATACGTCGCGGCCAGGCCCGGGCTCCGACGCGCCAGCAGCCACAGGCCGAGCCAGACCAGGCCATGGGTCGCGAACAGGAACACCGCCGTCAGGTGCACGTACATGGCGGCGGCGAAGGTCGCCGCGTAGGCCAGCCAGACGTGCGAGCGGCGCTGCCGGAGTCCGTCGAGGAACAGCGTGCTGGCGACGAGGCCGAAGAACATCAAGCCCGTATAGCCACGGGCGTTCTGGGAGAACCAGACGTGGTGGTAGGAGAAGGCCACCAGTGCGGCCGCGAACAGGGCCTGGCGGTCGGGGACGATCCTGCGCGCGAAGAAGAACAGGGCGGCCACGCTTCCCACGCCGAACAGCACCGCCGGCAGCCGCACGGCCGCTGCGCTCTCGCCGAAGAGGCCGACCGAGAGCTTCGCCAGCAGGGTGAACAGGATGTGGTTGTTCTGGAACGTGTAGGACGTGAGCAGGTCGACCGTGGGCAGACGCACGAACTCCGTGAGCGTCACGACCTCGTCGTACCAGAGATCCCGGTCGAGCCCGATCAGGCGCAGGACGAGGGCGGCGCCGATCACGCCGGCCAGCGGCAGCCACGGAACCGGCCGCGCCTCCGGTACGTCGAAGCGCGCGCGCCCCATGGCGAACAGCGCCGCACCGGTGGCAACCGAGACGACACGGAAGAGCAGGACGCCCTGCAAGCGGGCCGGATCCGGATCGCCCGGCGCCAACAGGAAGCCCGGGAGCGTGAGGCCCGCCAGGGCCAGCAGGATTCCGGTCACTTGCAGCAAGAGCGCTCCTGGATGTTCGCGGCTCGCCGGGCCGGGGTCGGGGCGGGCCGGCTGACGGCGCGACGGGCTGCCGTCACGACGCCGCGTCCAAGCCTATCCGTCCGGACCGTCCGCGGGCCGTGGTGGACGCCCCGCGATCGCGCCCCGAGTGGGGCTCAGCTTTCTCCCGAGTTCGGGTCGGGCTCAGCCGTCGGAGGAGAGGTGGTTGCCGTGCTCCAGGTCCGCGCGCTTCTGGTAGTCCCAGTTCGGCGCGGAGGGGCAGCGCTCGAGGATCTGGAGCCGCTCGTCCTGGCTGATCTTCTTTCCGGGCAGCAGGTTCCGGAGCTTGTAGAACGGGATGATCTCCGTCCCCAGGTTCCAGATGTGCCGCAGGAAGTACGGGTTCCGGATCGTGAAGGTCAGCGTGTCCCACATGAAGCGGGGTCGCAGGTACCACTCGCGGGTCGCCTTGCGCTGCCACTGCTCGGCCTTGAAGCCGTTGTTGAAGGTCAGGGCGCCGGCGTCGGTCCAGCCCCAGCGCACCTGGAAGGCGGAGTTCTTCGAGGCGTCGAAGGCCTGCTCCGCCCACCAGCGCGGCTTGACCTCGCCCGCCGCCAGGGCGTCGTCGTACATCGGCGTGCCCGGGTAGGCCGTCGAGACGAAGAACATGCACAGGCTGGGGCGAACCTTCTTCGAGAAGTCGAGGGTGTTCTGGGCGCTCTGCTCGGTCTCACCGGGATTGCCCATCAGGAAGGTCGCGTAGGTGCGGATGCCGAGCTTGCGGCAGCGCTCGAAGCAGTCCTGGACCTCCTCGAGGGAGATCTCCTTCTTGATCCGCTTCAGGATCTCGGGGTCTCCCGACTCGACGCCGAAGTTGATCACGTAGCAGCCGGCCTTCGCCATCAGCTCGAGCAGCGGCGGCGGCACCAGGTTCGCCCGCGTGTTGCAGCGCCACTTGATGTCGAGGTCGGCGTCGATCAGCGCCTGGCAGAACTCGAAGGCCCACTTCTTCTTCGCGGTGAAGGTGGAGTCCTTGAACACGAAGTTCGTGACCCCGTACTTCTCCTTGTAGAACTTGATGTCCTTGATGACGCGCTCGATCGACCAGAAGCGCAGCTTCGTGCCCATCGTGATCGGCGCATCGCAGAAGGTGCATTTGAAGGGGCACCCGCGGGAGAGCATCATCGAGATGACGTGACGGCCGGCCATCGTCGGGATGCTGTACTTCGTGATGTCGACCAGGTCGTAGTCGACGCTCGGCAGCTCATCGAGATCCTTGACGAAGGGCCGGGCGGCGTTCTCCTGGACCTCGAGGGTCTCGCGATCGCGGTAGACCACGCCCGGGATGTTCTCGACGCACTCCTGCAGGTTCGTGACGCCCGCCTCGGTCCACTCACCGTGGTCGCGCAGGGCCTGGCAGGCCTCGAGCAGCGTCCACTCGCCCTCGCCGTGGACGGCGAAGTCGAAGCAGTTGGCCATTTCGAAGGTGTCGCCCTTCGTCGAGTCGAAGTGTGCGCCGCCGAGCACGATCGGCAGGCCCGGTCGGTACTCCTTGAGCAGCGTGCAGCAGGCGAGGGCCGTGATGAGCTGGGGCGTCATCATGCTGAAGCCGACCAGGTCGGGCTTCGTCGCGAGAACGCGATCGACGGTCTCCTGGACGGAGAGCCCGTCGATGTCGGCATCGAGGACCTCCACCTCGAAGCCCTCGCGCATCAGGAGGGCCGAGATGTACAGCACCCCGAGGGGCTGGAGCCCGTACTTGGACTTGTGACCCGGAAGAAGAGCCGGATAACAGAGCGTGATCTTCAAATGTTGGATCCTCTCGAAGCCGCACCCGGAGGCGCCCCTGAGTGAGTGCGAATCCCCATGTTTCGGTGACGCGTGAACACGCGTCAACCCCCGTTTTAGGGAGACTTTTCGGGGCGTGGGGATCACCTCGAAGAGCCTGCATCGGGCTCCCGAAGGAGCTCGACTTCCCCTGGGGGGATTCGCTCCTCAGTCCTCCACGACGTGGGTCTCGAAGACCTGGCGGGCCTCCGCCCACGCCGCCGGATCGAAGCTCCCATCATCGCCCAGGCAACGAGCGGCAGAAAGGGCCATGAACAGGGCGTGGTGGGTGTTGTCGTGGGCGAACAGGCCCTGCCGGCCGAACGTCAGCACGCCGGGGACGCTCTCGATCCAGTCGTCCAGGGTGTCGAAGTGGGCCTGGTATCCGGTCGGGTAGAGCGGGTAGGCGTGGGGAAGGCGCCTCACGGCCACCTCGCTGACCTCGCAGGTCACAGGCAGGCCGGCGCGCCCCAGATCTTCCACGACCCGCTCGCCGAGCTGGGCGTCGTCCATCGACCAGACGTCGTCGCCGAGCTGACAGGGGAGCTCGGCGCAGAGCACCGTCCGGCCCCGGGGCTCGGTCACGTTCGCATAGTTCTTGGGCTCGGAGAGCCGGGTCAGCTGCAGGTCGGCGCCGGGGAAGTAGTGGGCGTCGTACGGCGTGAACTGGTCGGTTTCGAGCACCAGGTAGACGAGGATCATCGAGCGGAATCGCAGCGCGGCCGAGGCGGCTCGGACCGCCTCCGGGGCTCCCGGCTCGAGCAGGCCGGCCAGGGCGGTGACCGGGATGGTCGACCAGGTATGCCGCGCGTCCATGCTCTGTGGGTGGCCCTCATGCTCGAAGTCGATCCGCGTACCGTCCTCGCGGCTGTGGATCTTCTTCAGCTCGGCTTCGAAGCGGACCTCGGCCCCGGCGCTGCGGGCGGCCTCGAGCAGCCCATCGCTGATCTGCCCGAACCCGCGCCGCGGGTAGTAGAAGATGCCCTTGGGCTGGGCGGAGCCGGTGCCGGCGCCGCTCGGCAGCAGCCGCTTGAGCATCTTGCCGATCGAGCCGGAGGAGACCCGCTTCTCGGCCTGGGTCGTCGCGATCTCGTCGGGCTCGAGGCCCCAGATCTTGCGCGCGTACGGAAAGTAGAACTCCCGGCAGATCGTCCGCCCCAGCCCGCGCTCGAGGATCGTCGCGAAGGTCTCCTCGGTGGGCCGCGCCTGCGGCACCAGCTTGCGCGCGAGATCCAGGCCGACCCCGACTGCGAAGCGCGGGTGCACCCGTAGGGCGAGGTCGCCGGCACGCAGCGGAAAGTGGAGCCAGCGCCCCATCAGACGGATGCGCCCATGCCGAGGCCGGGTGAGCAGGTCGTCGCCGAGCAGATCGCGAATCAGGCCGAGCACCTCGGGATCGCTGGCGGGGTGCAGCCGGTGGCTTCCGTAGTCCACGCGCAGGTCGGCGAGCTCGAAGCTGCCGGCATTGCCGCCGGCCCGGTCGCGCTTCTCGAAGACCGTGACCGGGAAGCCGCGCCGGGCGAGCGCCAGCGCGGCGCCGAGCCCGGCCGGCCCCGCACCGAGGATCGCGACGGGCGAGCTCATGAGCCCGGCCTCATCCCCACCCGAGAGATCTGGTCCGACAGCAGGCCGACCGCCCACACCAGCCCCCCGGAGAGCAGCGAGAAGATCGCGCTCTCGGAGACGTTCTGGAGCGTGAGGTCGTACCCGAGCTTGGCCAGGCCGGCCGCGAACAGGACGGCGCCGGCCGGCAGGAAGACCTTCAGCGGATTGAAGTAGATGATGGTGCGCACGATCAGCAGCAGGAAGTCGAAGGCGTGCCGGGGGCGGATCTTCGAATCGCCGGTGCGCACGTGATAGTCGATCGTCTCGTACTTGACGAGATGCTCGCGGCACAGCGCAGCGAGCGTGATGGTCGTGGTGAACGAGAAGCCCGACGGCAGGAGGTGCTCGTAGCGCTGGACGAGGTCGCGCTTCATGGCGCGCAGCCCCGAGTTCAGGTCCGGGATCTTCTGCCCCGCCAGGTAGCTCGCGAGCTTCGTCAGCAACCACTTGGCGGGCCTGCGCACCAGGGGGATGGCCACCTGGGCGCCGACCCGGGCCCCGACGACCATGTCGTACACCCCGATCTGCTCGACGAGCTTCGGAATCGACTCGGGCGGATAGGTGCCGTCGGCATCCGTGATGACGAGGACGTCGTAGCGGGCCCGCCGGATCCCCGTCTTCAGGGCCGCCCCGTAGCCGCGGTTCACGGGGACCGGGATCACGTGGACGCCCTCGGCGCGCGCGCGCTCCGCCGTCTGATCGCTCGAGCCATCGTCGACGACCAGGATCTCGTGGGGCGTCGTGACGGCACGGAGCGCGTCCTTGAGCTGGCGGAGCGCCGGCCCGATGCCGTCCTCTTCGTTGTACGCCGGAACGACCACGCTGAAGCCGGGCAGCTCGTGGTCGCTCTGACCCTCGAGCGCGGAGGGCTCGGGGCCGGTCGGATCCGTCACGGGTTCACCTCTGAGGGGGTCCATCGAGTGATCGTCCCTGGGACCTGAGTGGCCACCAGAGCCAGAAGAGTCCCAGCCCGGTCAAGAGGAGCAGCAGCATCGGGTTCGGGGACTCGCGGGAGAGCAAGGGTAGGAACTGTCCGTCCATCTTGCTGAGGACCGTGAGCCAGGGGAGCTGCGGGCCGCCGAGGAGCGCGGTCGCCAGCGACTCGATGGGCGGCTCCCGGACCATGGCCAGGCTCCAGGCCTGCAGCACGGCCAGGCCCCCGAGCAGGAACCGCGTGCGAGGCGAGAGCCGCACCCAGACGGTCGCCGTGGCGAGGAACAGGAACGGCACGGCCGGCATCAGGTAGCGCACGCCGGTGTTCCACTGCAGCCGGGCGAAGGCGATGCAGCTCGCGAACAGCCAGATGCCCAGGAACATCGCGAACGCGGTCACCAGGTCGCGACGCGGCAGGCGGGGGCCTCCGCTGTCGCGCAGCCACGGCGCGGCGAACGCCAGCAGCAGGAGGGGACCGGCCGTGAACAGCCCGAAGCGCAGGTCCAGGAGGTTCTGGAGCGCCAGGTCGAGGGCGGGCAGGTGCACTCCGTTCCAACCGTCCCCGCTGAACTCGGTGGCCGGCATGTAGTGCTGGGCCGGGTACAGCGGGTGGCCGAAGGCCCAGGCCTGGTAGAGGAGCAGCAGGCTGCACGCCAGGATTCCCCCGCCCACATAGGGGAGGGCACGAATCAGGCCCACCCGGGGCCCGTGGTCCGCGCTGAGCCGAGCCAGGGTCGCCGCGCCGAGCACGACGATCGGGACGATGCCGCTGTAGTCGCAGACGAGCCCGTAGCCGACCAGGAATCCCGCCGCGGCGAGACTGCGGGCGCCAGGCGTCTGGCCCGCGGGTCGATGGACCAGGGCGAAGGAGAAGAGCGCCAGGTGCGCCACCGTCAGGTTCTGGTTGATGAAGCCGGTGCGGAAGAAGACCGGCGTCCCGAAGCCGTAGAGCAGCGCAAGCAGCATGGCCTGACCGGCACCGAATCCCAGGCGGAGCAGCAGGCTCCGCATCACGACCACCGCCAATGCCGAGAGCGGGGCGGTGTAGCCCAGCTGGATCACCCCCGAGGCGAGACCGAAGCGGATGTCGAGACCGAGCTCGCGCACCTGCTTGAAGAACTTCCGGCGCAGCGGCCGGTGGTCCTGGTACTCGGTGGAGACCTCATCGCCGCTCGCGGCCCGGGCCGCGGCCACCCGCTCGACGGCGCGGTCGATCACGGGGCGGGCCAGCAGGTACGGGACGGCGGCGGGGACGGAAGTGCCCGGGTTGTTGTTCATGAACGCGCCGCGCCCGGGGACCTCGAACAGATCCGGGTGCAGCCCGATGTACGGGTCGACGCGCAGCGTGCCGCGCTCGGCCAACGAGAAGGCCGGGTAGTACTCGCGGGCGATGTTCGTGGCGAAGTGCAGAGCGAAGAGCAGCCAGGCGGTCACGAAGAGCCGCCATGCCACGCCGGGTCCGTTCCACGCGCTCATCACGCCTCGCCCTCCGCCAGCCCCGATGCCGGGCCTTTCGCGCCGGCCAGCTGACGCAGGTCGCCGAGGAGCGATCGATCGAGCCACGGGGCCGGGGCCAGGAACAGGAGGGCGGCTGCGGGCCCGGCGAGCCAGGGATCGGCGGGCCCCCAGGCCAGCACGAGGGCGCCGAGCGTGGCCGCCCACAGCGCCGGCCGCCAGACCGGGCCGAGACCGGGGATCGGTGCGACGTGTCGGACCATCGCCCGATGCGCCACGGCCCAGACGGCCAGGTTCGAGGCCAGCATCGCGACGCCGCCGCCGACCGGTCCGATCGTCGGGATCGCGACGAGGCCGACCCCGAGCGTGATGGCGGCACCGACCAGCTGGGCCACGAGCTCGCGACGCTGCTCGCCCGCAGCGATCAGCCCGAAGCGTGCGTGGCCGGAGATCAATCCCAGGGGCAACGCCCAGACGAGCACGGCGAAGGGCAGGGCGGCATCGCCGAAGGCATCGCCGAAGGCGATGCGGGTGAGGGGCTCCGCGAGCAGCGAGAGCCCGAGGGCGAGGCCCACGCTCGCCCACGCGGTCACGCGGACGGAAGGTCGCACCAGGGCGTCGACGGCGTCGCCTCCGCGGCCCGCCGATCGGGCGAGCGTCGGATAGAGGTTGAAGTGGTAGAGCCAGACGAAGGTGCCGAGCGAGAGCACGAGCCGGTGGGCGCCGCCGAACCAGGCGAGATCGGCGCCGCCGAGCAGGAGCGCGACCAGGACGGTGGGAAGGTACTGGTTCAAGGCCCAGACGAGCTGCTCGGCCCCCACCGGCAACGCCTCGGCCGCCAGGCGGCGCAGGCCCTTCAGCCGGAAGGAGAGACGCAGGGGCGTGATGCGACGCGCCTGCACGATCACGAAGTAGGCGGCCATGCACGCTGCCGCGGCGATCTCGAGCAGACCCACGCGCAGCAGGTCCGCCGGGCCCTCCACCAGCGCGACGACCCCGACCGCGAAGACGATCATGCGCAGGGCCTGCGCGCCCGACACCCAGGTCATCATGTCGAGGCCCTGCAGCAGCCAGCGCTGGATCCAGGGGGCGAAGAGCAGCGAGCCGGCGAAGAGCCAGATCAGCGCCACGCCCTGCGCGGGCTGCCCGAGCAGGTGCCCCACGCCGCCCATCAGGGGAAAGGCGAGCAGCGCGAGGAGCAGCCGGCCGGCCGGCACCGCGGCCGCCAGGGCGGGGGCCCGGCTCCGATCCTGTGCGATCTCGCGGGCCCCGATCGGGCCGAAGCCGAAATCCACGACGAGGGCGAAGAACAGCGCAAGGGCCGCCGCCAGCTCGACCGAGCCGTAGGCCGCCG
This sequence comes from Deltaproteobacteria bacterium, assembly GCA_029261775.1. Taxonomy (GTDB): domain Bacteria; phylum Myxococcota_A; class UBA9160; order UBA9160; family UBA6930. The sequence goes on from JAJDAR010000528.1 coordinate 16,801, forward strand.
GCTCCAGCACCCGTGCGAGGTACGCAAAGGCCAGGAAGCCGGCGATCTTGCTGACCAGCTCCCCACCGGCCAGCGCCGCGAAGTCGCGAACGAGACGGAACCGGCTCACGCCGTTCGGGAGACGAAAGCGGCTCATGCCGTTGGGAAGAGGTCGCCGTGAACGCAGGCGCAGCTCATGCCGGCCGGCTCAGTCCCCGGTCTCCGTGTGGTACTCGATCACGCGGTCGACGATGTCCTCGGTGTGCATCGTGGGTCGGTAGCCGATGGCGTCCACCAGCCGCGACAGATCCGGGATCCGCCGGTCCATGTCCTCGAAGCCGTCCGGGTACGCCTCGTCGTATTCGATGTGGGTGAGCTTCGAGCGGCCGCCCGTGCGCTGCTGGACCAGCGCCGCCAGATCGTTGATCGAGATCTCCCGGTCGTTGCCGACGTTGAAGACCCGGCCGATCGCGGTGGGCTCCTGGGCGAGCTTCACCAGGCACTCGACCACCTCCCCCACGTACCCGAAGCAGCGCCGCTGATCGCCGGTGCCGTAGATGGTGATGTCCTCGCCCGCCAGACCCTGCTGGACGAAGTTGGGCAGGACCATGCCGTAGCGGCCGGTCTGCCGGGGACCCACCGTGTTGAAGAAGCGGGTGATGATCACGGGGGTCCCGCGCTCCCGGGAGTACGCGAGGGCCAGGTACTCGTCGATCGCCTTGGAGCAGGCGTAGGCCCAGCGGCTCTTGGTGGTGGCGCCGAAGAGCAGATCGTCCTCTTCGCCGAAGGGCAGCTTGACGCCCTTGCCATAGACCTCGGAGGTGGAGGCGATGAAGGTGAGCTTGTCCTTCTTGGCCGCCGCCTTCAGCACGACCTCCGCGCCGCGCACGTTGGTCTCGATCGTGTGGGTCGGCCTCTCCACGATCAGCTTGACGCCCACGGCCGCGGCCAGGTGGTAGACGACGTCGGCGCGGTCGACGAGCTCGGAGACCAGCTCCTCGTCCGTGACCGTCCCGATCCGGTGATGGAACTTCGGGTGCTCGACGATCGCGTCGAGGTTGGCCATCGCCCCGGTGGACAAGTCGTCCAGGACCCAGACCTCGTGGCCGTCCGCGATCAGGTGCTCTGCGAGGTGGGACCCGATGAATCCCGCGCCGCCCGTGATGAAGAACTTCATGTCGCCTCTCCCTGGCTGCGGGGCTGGCCCCGCTCGTGTGTGACGGCGCGGTGGAGCGCCGGGTTCTTGTGCTCGGCCACGCGGCCGATCAGATCGAAGTACTGCTCGAGGACCACACTCTCGGTCCAGCGCTCGCGCAGCGCCTGGTGTCCGGCCTGCCCCAGCTTCTCGCGGAGCTGCGGGTCCCCGCCGAGGCGCTCGATCGCTTCTTCGAGCTCGACCCCGTCTTCGAAGAGCAGCCCTCCGCCACTCGACTCGACGATCTCGGTGAACGGGCCCAGCCGACGGGCGATCACCGGAGTCTCGTCCCGGAAGGCCTCGAGCAGGATGATCCCGAAGGTCTCGTAGCAGACCGAGGGCACGACGACCGCCAGGGCATCCCGGTAGAGCGAGCGCAGCTGCTCCGGCGAGCGCAGGCCGAGGAAGCGCACCCGGGGATGGCCCTCCGCCTGGCCGCGCAGCTCGGCCTCGTAGTCGCCCGTGCCGACCACCCAGAGTTCGGGGCCGTCCGGCCCGGCGAAGCGTGGGATCACGTCCTGCAGGCCCTTGATCTTCTCGAGGCGTCCCACGAACAGGAAGTAGGGCTCCTCGCTGGGAGCGTCGGTCAGCGCCTCGGGCCGTTCGGTGTCGGCGTCGAGGTCGGGGAGGAAGTACGGGATCACCTCGAGCTCGCGGGCGAAGCCGAAGCGGCGGTGCATGTCCGCGCTGAAGCGGCTCGGCGAGTAGAAGACGTCGACGTGACGTGCCTCGCGCTCCAGCAGCCCCGTGCTGCGCCAGAGCTGAGGGGGCCTTCGCTCTCGAAGCACGCAGCGCAGGCACTCGGGCCCGTCGCACAGCTCGCGCCCGTGGCGCCAGAGCACGTGGGTCGGACAGACCAGCCAGTGCTCATGGGCCATGTAGAGCTTGACGGCGCTCTCCGGACCGAGCCGCAGGACGCCGGGTCCTCCGACCAGCGAGACGTTGTGGAACAGGATCACGTCGAACCCGCCCTCGTCGAGCACCTCCCGGATGCGATCGCCGTGCATGACCGGGCGACCGGTCTGCTGGGTGAGCAGGCAGGAGAGCTTGCCCTTCCACGCGCTGCCGCTGTCGAGTTGCACGCGCTCCACGCCCTCGGGCTCGTGGAGCGGCTCGGGATCGGCCCGGTGTGCGAGCAGGCGCCAGGCGTCGGCATCGTGGAGGACCGTCACGGCGTGCCCCCGGCGCGCGAGCGCATGGCTCAAGCGGCGGATGAAGATCGCGTCGCCCCCGAAGTGGTAGGGGGGGTAGAAGGTCGTGACCATCGCGAACTTCACGTCGCGAGTCCGGCCGTGGCCTCGAGCGCCGC
>JAJDAR010000529.1 GCA_029261775.1 Deltaproteobacteria bacterium
GGACCGCGGCGCTCGAGTGCTGGAGACCGGCGGGCGCGTGGGACCCGGTGCGGCCCGCAACCAGGCCGCGCGCGAGGCCCGCGGCGAGGTGCTGCTCTTCGTCGATGCCGACGTGGTGATCCATCGCGATGCGCTGGCGCCGCTTCACGAGGCCCTGCAGGACCCGGCCGTCGTGGCGGTCTTCGGGTCCTACGACGACGTCCCTCCCGATCCGGCCTTCGCGAGCCAGTACATGAACCTCCGACATCACCACGTCCACCACACGGCGGCGGGTGAGGCGACCACGTTCTGGGCGGGCTGCGGCGCGGTGCGCCGCGAGAGCTTTCTCGCTTGCGGGGGCTACGACGCCGAGCGCTTCGCACGACCGAGCGTCGAGGACATCGAGCTCGGCGTGCGACTGCGACGTGCCGGAGGGCGCATCCGCCTGGTGCCGGCCATGCAGGGCACCCACCTCAAGCAGTGGACGATGAGCAGCGTGGTGCAGACCGACCTTGTCTGTCGCGCTCTGCCGTGGTCGCGAATGCTGATGCGGGACGAGGGCGCCGAGCTCGACCTGAACGCCGGGGGCGCCGAGCGTGCGAAAGCCGTGCTCGCCGGCCTGTGGCTTCTGTCGCTGCCTGCTCTCGCACTCGGCGGCGCGTGGTGGCTGGTCATGCCCGCCCTGTTCGCGCTCGCATGCTGGGTGAATCGAGGCCTCTTCCAGGTCTTCCTCCGCAGGCGGGGTCCGATCTTTGCGGTGGGCGCGCTGGCTTTCCATCAGCTCTACTACCTCTACAGCGGGTCGGCCTTCGTCTGGTGCTGGCTCGAGCACCGGCTGGGGCTGGGAAACACGTCCCAGGCGAGCGGCGGCACACCATGAGCCAGGCGGCCGGCGGCGAGCGCGGTCTGGGCGGACCGGGTGGGGGACAAGGGCCCGTGAGCGAGGCAGGGAACGACCGGCTTCCGGGCGGCGAGGTCGCAGGCGAGGCGCTGCCGCTCTGCGTCGACCTCGACGGCACGCTGGTGGCGACGGACACGCTGTGGGAGGGCATTATCGCCCTCATCCGCAAGCAGCCGCAGCTCCTGCTGGCGCTCCCGTTCTGGCTGATCGGGGGCCGCGCCCGGTTCAAGGCCGAGCTCGTGCGACGCGCGCGCGCGGACGCGACCGCACTTCCCTATCGCGAGGAGCTGCTCGACTACCTGCGGGATGCGCGGGCCGCAGGTCGCGCGGTATTGCTGGTGACCGCCAGCCGTCAGGAGGTCGCCCATGCCGTGGCCGATCATCTCGGTCTGTTCAGCGGCGTGATGGCCAGCGAGAGCGGCTTCAACCTGAAGGGACCCCGCAAGGCCGAGGCCCTGGTGGCCGCGTTCGGCGAGGGCGGCTTCGAGTACGTCGGCGATGCAGCCGCCGACCGCCCCGTTTTCGCCCGGGCAGGCGCCGCCTCGACGGTCGGTGCCGAGGGCGCGCGCGCGGCGGCGCGCAGCGGAACGCCGGTGGCACGCAGCTTCGAGGCGCCCCCCGCGGATGCGGCGACCTGGCGTCGCGGTCTGCGGATGCACCAGTGGGTCAAGAACGTCCTGCTCTTCCTGCCCCTGCTGGCCTCTCACCGTTTCACCGAGGCCGCGCTCTGGGGACAGGCGCTGGTCGCCTTCGTCTCCCTCTCGCTCTGCGCTTCGACCGTCTACCTCTTCAACGACCTGATGGACCTCGAAGCGGATCGGCGCCACCCGACGAAGCGCCGGCGTCCCCTGGCCGCGGGGCGGATTCCGATTCCCCACGCCCTCGCTGCGGTACCCGTGCTGTTGGGCGTCGCGTTCGGGCTCTCGCTCGCGCTGCTCCCCCCCTTGTTCTCCGGCTGCCTCCTGGCGTACCTCCTGCTGAACGGGCTCTACACCTTCTGGCTCAAGCGGGTCGCGATCGCCGACGTGGTCTTCCTGGCTTGCCTCTACAGCCTTCGGGTGCTGGCCGGCGGCTTCGCGCTGGCGATCTTCGTCTCGCCGTGGCTGATCGGCTTCTCCCTGTTCTTCTTCCTGAACCTGGCCTTCCTCAAGCGCTACGCGGATCTGCGGCTGGTGGCGCGTTCCAAGGGGACCGGTTCGCCGGGCCGGGACTACCAGGTGGACGACGCACCGCTCCTGCTGGCCCTCGGACCGGCAGCGGGCATGATGGCGACCGTGGTGCTCGCGCTCTACGTGCAGGGCGACCACGTGGCCACGTTGTACGCGCGGCCCGAGGTGCTGTGGGGCCTCGTGCCGATCATGGTCTACTGGACCAGCCGGTTCTGGCTGCTCGCCCATCGCGGCCAGATGACCGACGACCCCGTGCTCTTCGCGACCCGCGACCCGGTCAGCTATGCCGCGGCGGCCCTGGGCGTGGCCGTGCTCGCCCTCGGCGCGCTGCTCGGCTGAACGCAGGCCGACGCGGGCTCAGACCGTGCCGTCCGGCTCGTCTGTCAGGGCCTGCATGGGACGCAGCAGGACGGGGAACCAATGGGGCTCGGCGTGGGGCTCGCGAGGCGGGGCCTTCTCGACCGGGAGATCCAGCACGCGGCCATCGCGGCGGTAGGCGGACTTGTGCCCGGGGATCGAGGCGAGCTCGCCCCGTGCCAGCAGCGCCATGACTGCGTCGAAGAGCTCGCGGGGCGCGCCCGCCCAGACGACCCGGTTGCCCGGCAGCTCGAGCTGCGTCTCCTCGCGAGCATCGCCCGCAAAGTGCTTGTGGAGGGCGGCGAAGGTCACGAAGTCGTGCTCCTGCACGTAGGCCAGCACCCGCTCCTCGATCCCCTCCGGGTCGAAGGTCACGGAGGTCTGCTTCGGGTCCGGGGTGTCGCTCACGGCTCGAGATCCGCCAGGTGAGAGGTCTCGTTGAACACGAGGAGCTCCGGGGGCGCGGCCATGCGCAGGTCGGTGACGGCGGCGTTGTCCATCGCGCGTCGCCAGACGCCGAGGTCACCCTCGACGAGCCAGGCGAGGGCGAGCGTCAAGGCGCCCGCATGGGCCACGACCACGACCCGCTCGCCCGGATGGGTGTCGGCGATGCCCTGCAGCGCGCCGCCCAGACGGTGCGCCACCTGTCGCGCCGACTCGCCGCCGCCCGGCTGCCAGTCGGGATCGACGGCCATGCGCTGGAAGAGCTGGTGCTCGTCGTTGAGCTCGCGATAGGTCTTGCCCTCCCAGGCGCCCAGGTCGTACTCCGCGAGCCCCCGCTCGAGCTGCAGCTCGAGGCCGAGGGCCGCCGCGATCGGCTCCGCGGTGTGGCGGGCGCGCTGGAGCGGGCTCGCATAGATCGCCACGGCGTCGGAGCGCGTGTCGGCGACGAAGCGCGCGGCACGCTCGGCCTGTGCGTGGCCCAGCTCCGACAGCGGGGTGTCCGTCGACCCATGCCAGACCCCACCGACGTTGGCAGGCGTCTGGCCGTGCCGCAGGATCGTGAGGATCGTGTCCGGCATGGCGGCAGACTCTAGCCGCGGGGCTCGGGGTCGTCGGCCCGCGCGGAGACCGCGTCGTCCTGCTCCGCGCTCCATTCCTCGAGCCAGCGCGCGAGCTGCTCCGGGTGGTTGCCCGCAGGGTCTCGCGCGACCCGCTCGCGCAGGTAGCCGAGGGCCCGGCCGACCGCCGGGCCGGCCGGGCCCCTGAGTGCCTGCATGACGTCGTGGCCGGACCACGCGAGGGGCGGTGCGTCGGGAGCCGCCAGGCTCTCGGCGAGCTCGGCGATGCGGGCCAGCCGCGCGGCCACCTCGGGCGGGGCACCGCCTTCGGCGGCCAGCTGGCGATGGCGCAGATCCAGCAGCGCATGCAGCGCTTCCGGCCCGCCCAGGCGTTGCACGGCGCGGCGCAGGCTCGCGGTCCGCAGCGCGATGGAGCGCTCGGGCGGCTGGTAGGCGAGCCGGGCTTCGATGGCTCGCGCCCGGCCGGTCGGTGTGCGGAGCCGGGCGAGGATCCGCGGTGCACGGGTGCCGAGCAGCCAGGCACTCCATCGGTCGACGAGGTCAGCGCTCGACCCGGCGACCAGCCGGGCGGCCCCCGCGCCGGCACCCGGGACGACCCGCGCCTCGAGGCCGGTCTCCCGCAGCAGTGCGATGCCCGTGGCCGGTGCCCGCGCGAGCAGGAGCGCGTCCAGTTCGAAACGGAGCGGGGCCCCGGGCAGGGGGAGCTTCCAGCGCTCCGCGCAGGCGCGGAGCGCACCCCGACCCGACTCGGTCGCGGCGAGGTCCAGCTCCGCCGTCAGCCGCGCAGCGGCCAGACCGGCGCGCGGCCAGAGCTCGGCAGATGGGATCGGAGTCACCTCCAACCGCCGCGCGTCGAGGTCTGCGCGACCGCCCACCGGGTCCAGCCACTCGCCAGCCACGGGGTCGAATCCGATCGCCAGCACGGTCCACGGCATCCCGCCGATCGCGGCCTCGAGGGGCTGCCCGGCGGTCGACTCGAGCTCGATCATCCCGTCGGGCTGAGGCCAGAGGACCGCTGCATCGCGCCCCAGGCACACGACGTCAGGCAGCGCGTGGAGTTGCTGCGAAGTCGTCTCGCACAGGAGTCTCGCCTCGACGACCGGACCTGGGCGGTCGGCCCACAAGGGACGCCCGATCACAGCGCTCCGCAGGCCCCGTTCCGAAAGGCGCTCCGCCGCGCGGACCACGAAGCTCGGAAGGGTGGGGCGCACGGCCCGCAGTGTACGGGAGGCCCGGCCGCCCGCCGCCGGCTGACCCTGCCGGCTTGCCAGCGAGGCGGACACGGGTCTTGCCAGCGAGGCGGACACGGCGGCTCGAATCCGCGATACCTCGGCCGTGAGCTGGCTTCGCTTCCGCACACCCGGGGTGCCCCTTCTTCCCGAAGACGTGCTGCGCCGGCTGGGCCGCGCGGGGGCCGATCCCGATCTGCTGCGCCGGGCCGTGGTCGAGCCGGTCGGGGCCGGGGCGGTCTCGGGTGAGCGGGCGGCCATGCAACCGGGGGCGCCGCTCGGAGACGGCGCCATCGCGCCCGGCAGCGCCCTCTGCGCGAGCCTCCGGCCCGTGCGGCGGTTTCGCGAACCGGAGCAGGGCCCCGTCGTGCTGCGGTTGCCCTGGGTCCCCTGGGCAGACGGAGAGGCCGCCGGCTGGAGCTTCACCCGACGGGACGAGCGCGACGGCGTGGTCGAATGGCACGCCGCCTCGTCGACCGGAGCCGCGCTCTCCGACCTCCTCGACTGGACAGCCGCCCAAGGGGCTCCCGTCCTGGGCGACGTGCGGCGCGGCGGTGTGCTGGTGGAGGGTGGGCTGTGCGTGGCGCCCGCGGCGTCGGAACCCCCGCCGTGGCCGGACGAACCCGTCTTCGCGCCCGAAGGCGCCCCGCTTGCCGTGTCCAAGGCAACCCGGCTCGCGTTGCAACGAGGTCACCCGTGGGTGTTGGCCGACCCGCAGCTCGGGGACCTGCGCGCCTTTCCTCCCGGCTGGCAGGTGACGCTCCGTGACCCGGGCGGGAGCGGCGCAGGGCTGGCGCGTGTGGACGGCGAGGGGCGGCTGGCGGCCCGGCGCTGGGACCTCGGAGCGTTCGGTACGGCGACGGTCGAAGCGCGGGTGGACCGCGCACTCGCGCGCCGCGAGGCGTTCCTCTCCGCGCACGGGGACGAAGCGGGTACCGACGCCTATCGCCTGATCCACGGAGAAGCGGATGGCCTGCCGGGGTTGGCGGTCGATCGCTTCGGCGGGGTGCTGCGCATCCTGGTCACCGGTCGGGCGGGGCTCGGTGTGCGCGCGGCCGTCGCTGCCCGACTGGCTGCCGGTGCGGCGGGGCTGCCCGCCGGCTTGCCGCAGATCGAGGTGCTTCATCTCCGTCGGCCGGACGACGCACGCCTGCGCAGTGTCTCCGCCTCGCCGGAATTCGCCCCGACGGAGACGCCGATCGTGCGGGAGGCGGGTCTCGCCTTCGGGATCGACCTGGGGCTGACGGAGCCCTTTCGCCCGAGACCCGGAGTCGGCTTGTTCCTCGACCAGCGAGACAACCGCGCAAGGGTCCGCGCCCATGCGGCCGGCGGACGCTTCGCCAACCTGTTCGCGCATACCGGCTCGTTCAGCGTCGCGTTGCTGGCGGGCGGGGCCGAGGCCGTCTGGAGCGTGGACCTCTCGGCTCCCTATCTCGCCGAGCTCGAGGCGAACCTGGCCCGTGCCGGGCTCCAGGATCGGACGCACCACTCCGTGCGCGGCGAGGCCCGGCGCTTTCTCGACTCCGGCGAAGGACCGGCCGGGTTCGACGGGATCGTGATCGACCCGCCGACCGCGGCAGCCGCGGGGCGCCAGTACTGGAGCGTCCGTCGGGATCTGGAGCCTCTGCTCGTCGCCGCGTTGCAGCGGGTGGCCCCTGGGGGGTGGCTGCTCGTGACCCGGAATGATCGGAGTCCGCGCCAGGAGCTCGGGGCGCTGGCCGACCAGGCAGCCGCCAGGGCGGGCGTGGAGCTGCAGTCGCGGGAGGAGGCGCCGCCGTCTCGCGACTTTCCCAGGCTCTCCCATTTTCCCGAGGGGGACGCTTTCGAGGGGATCTTCCTACGAGCTGCCGGTCGCTGAGCGACCCCTCGGGGGATCTCCGGGAAAACGCCCGGAATTGAACGATTTTGTGTGACATCCCTCGCACTTCTCGGCCACTCATCTAGTGGACGCCGCCCATCCGACGGGTGCGCGCGGTGCCCGTCCAGTTTCAGGTCGGCCCTGATGGCGACCTCCAGCACCCAAGGCAGTCGTAGGAGTGGACCCGATGAACATGCTGAACACTCTCCACCGGACCCCTTTCCACCGGACCCGGTTCGCAGGACGCCCGCTCGTCCTGGTCGCCGCCCTGCTCTTGGTCGCCAGCATGTCGCTGGTGCCGGGCTCCGCCAGCGCAACCGCCATCAGTACGAGCCCGGTGAACCTGTTCTTCAACGGCACGGTCCCGGCGTCCGACGGTGGTTTCTACGGGCTCTCCCAGGCGAGCGTGAATGCGTTCTTCAACGCGGGTGGCCAAACCTTGTCGCCGTCTGGCTTCCTCTTTCCGGGAGCGGTCAGCGTCGACACACCGGACAACCTTCCCGTCGGCATCCCCGGGTCGCAGGGCGGTCCGAACTTCATCACCAAGCCGTCGAGGGCCTCCAACGACTGGATGATCACGGCCAACGACGACCTCGACGATGTGTGGCTGTTGTTTCGTGGCCACAGCCCGAACGATCCCAAGGGCGCCAACAACTTCGGGCCTGGGGGGTATCTCCCGCAGAACGTCGGCATGAGCATCAACCTGGCCGGTCCCGACATCTGGCGTCTGGTCACGGTGTCGGATTGCTGCCAGTTCCCGGACGTCCACTACCTCGCTCTTTTCCTTGGCGATTTGACGGATGGCACGACCATCGCCCAGACCATCAACTATCGTGTCCGGCAAGCACTCATGCTTGACTCGACCACGGGGAACTTCATCGTGCCTCAGTACCTGATCGGTTTCGCGGCAGCTTCCGTGCCCGAGGCGGGCACCGCCTGGTTGCTCGGCCTCGGCCTGTTCGGGCTCGTCGCCCGGCGAGCGCGGCGTTGAGCGCGCGGCTTCGCTCCCCCCTTCGCCGCCACGCCCGACCGCTCCCGCTCCTCGCCGCTGTCCTGCTGCTGTGCGCGCCTCTGGTGGCCCAGGCCCAGGGAGATCGGGCCGTCACTCGCGCGACGGCACTCGAGCGTGCCGGCCGATGCGCCGAGGCCCTCGACGTCCTGGCTGGTGTGGAGAGCCCGAGCGCTCCCGTCCGGTTCCTGCGCGGTCGCTGCCACTTCCAGCTGACCCAGTACCCGGCGGCCGTCTCCGAGTTGAACGCCGCGAAGCAGGCCGGTCCCGAACTGGCCCACGTCGATCTGTATCTCGGGATGGCCTTGTACCAGCTGGGCGATCTGCAGGGCGCAGAGGCCTCTCTTCAGGCCGCCGAATCGACGTCCCAGGATCGTGCCGAGTACCACCTGTATCGCGGCCTGCTCGAGCTGCAGCGTGCCGAGAGCGGGCGCGCCGCGCGCTCGCTCGACCGGGCCCGCGAGCTGTCGCCCGCCGTCGAGCCGACGGCGTCGTACTATGCCGGTCTGGCCTATGCAGGCTCCGACCAGCGGGCCGAGGCCGAGGCCGCGCTCGACCGGGTGATCGAGATCGCTCCGGGGAGCGTCTGGGCCCGGGAGGCCGCACGGGCCAAGGAGCGACTCGCGGGCGGGGCAGAGCCGGGACGCTATTGGGCCTTCGCCCGGGCCGGCGTGGAGTACGACGACAACGTCGTGCTGCGGTCCGAAGGCACGCCGCTTCCGAGCAACATCTCGGGCAGCCACGACGTGCGGGCCTCGTGGCTCGTACACGGCGGCTACGAGTTCCTGCGGGAGCGCGACTGGTCGGCCGGCCTGTCCCTGACGTACTACGGCTCCTCCCACTTCGAGCTCGAGGAGTTCAACCAGCACTATCCGGTGTTGAGCCTGTGGGTCGATCGACGGCTCGCCGAGCTCACGACACTGCGTGTGCGCTACGACGCGGGCCACGCCTGGATCGACGGCGACCCCTTCCTCCACAGCCACACCGTCACGCCGACCCTGTTCCAGGACTGGGGCGAGAACGGCCGCAGCCGCCTGTACGGCTCCTTCTACAAGTACAACTACCTGTTCTCGGACTCCGGGGACGTGGTCGATGGCCGAGGGGTTCCGAACTCCCCTTGTCTCAGCCCGACCACCCTCTTCTGTGGCCCGCCCGGCATCAGCGAAGGCCGGGACCGCAACCGAGACGGGTTCGGTCTCACCCTGGGCGCCGAGCACACGATTCCGCTGGGCTTCCTCGAGACGGAGCTGACCGGTGGCTACCGCTTCCACCGCTACAGCGCCCGCGGCAGCGAGTACTCCTTCCAGGCCCACGAGTTCCTGGTGGAGACCGAGACCCAGCTGCCCCTCGAGATGCAGCTGCGGACGCAGATCAGCTACGCGCTGCGGCCCTACCGGAACAACTCCTCGTTCCCCGATCCGTCCGACGTCCGGTTCAACCGGGAGTACCCGCTCCAGAACGAGAACCGCCGGGATGACCAGTGGACCTTCGCCGTCGAGCTGGAGAAGCGGCTGACGGACACGCTCTCTGCGGAGATCGTCTACCGCTACAACAAGAATCACTCGAACGTGACGGTCTTCGACTACGACCGCGAGACGTTGGGTTTCTACGTCACCTACAGCTTCGAAGGGTGACTCACAGTTTGAGGAGGTCCAGCTCATGAATGCCCCCAGGACCAGACAGACCCTGCTCCTTTGCGTCGCCGTTGCCTGCCTGCTGCCGTTTGCAGCCAGCGCGGACGTCGCCGATGACGGCGAGATCCTCGTGCCTGCGGCCTGCACGGGCGACGCGTCCCAGACCGTCGGCCGCGTCGTCGCCAAGAGCGGCCAGGTTCACGCCGAGGGCGCCGACGGTCAGCGTCGCGCACTCGCGTGCAACGACGTGATCCACCCCTGCGACACCATCGTCACCTCCGGAGGCGGCCGCGTCGGGCTCCTGACCGGCGACCTCTACGCCCACGTGGACGAAGAAAGCCGGCTCGAGATCGGGACCGAGGGGACGCTTCCGAGCCTGGTCCTCCAGGCCGGCGCCGCGCGCGTGATCGATGCGCGCGCCGATGGCGCTGAGGGCATCCCGCTTCGCACGCCGCATCTGCGGACGACCGCCCGGGCGACCGATACCGAGCTCTGGGTGGGCGGCGCCGACACCCGCCTCTGCAACCACGTGGCCGACCTCGACGTGGCCGCGCGGGACGGCGGCGATCCGTACCGGCTCGGCTCCGGCTGCGCCGTGAGCAGTGGCAGCGCGGTGGCCGCCAGCGACGCTGCGGCGCCGAGCATCGACGTGCAGGACGCGCCGGGCTGCGAGATCGAGGTTGCGCGCTTCTTCTCGCCCTCGGACGTGGCGCTCCCGGGCTTCAGCTCGTTCCCCGACTCAGGGGCGGCCGACGTGTTCCGACGCGACGCCTGCGAGGCGAGCGGCTGTCCGGTCAACGCCACGCCGGTGCCGCCGACCGTCACGCCCCAGCCGCGCCCGCCGCGCCGCACCCCGACGCGCATCATCGTCGACCCCGATCCCGACGGTGGCTGCGGAGGTCCCGGCTTCGGTTGTGGCGAGGAGTTCCGAGGGCCCCAGTCCCGACCCGGTCACGAGCGCTAGGTCCAAGTTCCAGCGCGAGATCCCGAACGGGGGAAGCGGCCTGGCCGCCTCCCCCGTTTCGTTTTCTGCTATCTCCCGCCTGCGAGGAGGGCGTGTGATGGCGAGGGCCGGCGAAGAGATCGAGTTCCGCAGCGAAGGTGATCCGGTGGCCGGCTATCTGGCCCGGCCGGCCAGCGGCGCGGGCCCCGGTCTGCTCGTGATCCAGGAATGGTGGGGTCTCGTCGACCACATCCGGGACGTGTGCGATCGCTTCGCGCGGGAGGGCTTCGTGGCGCTCGCGCCCGACCTCTACCGCGGGGAGGCCACGACGGATCCCGACGCTGCGGGGCGCCTGATGATGGACCTCGAGATTCCGAGGGCGGCCCGGGACCTCGACGCCGCCGTGCAGGCGCTGCTCGGAGAGGATGCGACCACTGGCAGCCGGGTGGGAGCCATTGGTTACTGCATGGGCGGGCAGCTCGCGCTCTACGCGGCCTGCCGCAACGCGCGCATCGGTGCGGTGGTCGACTGCTACGGGATCCACCCGAAGGTCGAGCCCGATCTCGCCGGCCTGGAAGCTCCGGTCATGGGCATCTTCGCCGAGCACGACGACTTCGTGACGATGGATGCAGCGCGCCAGCTGGAGGCGGAGCTGCGCTCGGCCGGCAAGCGCGCCGACTTCACGATCTTTCCCGGCGTCGGGCACGCCTTCCTGAACGAGTCCCGCCCCGAGGCCTACGATGCGGTCGCCGCGGCGCGGGCCTGGGGTCAGACGCTCTCGTTCTTGCGCGCCGAGCTGTAGGCGGAGCGCGGCCCGGCCCGTGCTAGGGCTCTACGAGCAGGGCGCGGTCGGCCGCGGGGAGCGGCTCGTAGAGATCGAGCGTCACGGCCAGCCCACCCGGGCAGGGCTGCAGGGTCGCCTCCGCGAGCCCGCCTTCGGGCAGCTCGAGGAACAGGAACAGCTCGCGAGCCGCATCGAGCTCGGCCGTTCGCGCCTTCTCGGAGACGCGGGATGCGGCGAGGAAGTGGCCGGCGACGGCATCGGTGTCGTCCCTCGAGAGCTGGCGGTAGCCGAGCTCGCGGGGCCCGCCCATGCCCTCGGCGAAGGGCCGACAGCCGGGGCGCAGATGGATGCGGTGGAGCGCCGTCGCGAACCCGTAGCGCAGCAGGCGGCACAGGGTCTCGGCGTCCATGGGTCGGACGAGGTCGAGCACGAGAAGTCCCCCGGTGATGGAACCGCGTGGGTTCCGGAGGGCTTATCGGCAGGACCTGCCGGTTCTTGAGGATCCGCAGGGCAGGGCGTGCGGGGCGTTCGTCCCCCGGCCCCGGCGCTACTGGCGCTTGCGCAGGTTCCCGGCCAGGATGCGCTTGCGCAGCCGGAGCTCCTTCGGCGTGACCTCGAGGAGCTCGTCATCCTCGATCCACTCGAGGGCGGATTCGATGGTGATGCGCCGCGGGGTCGTGACGACGGTGGCCTCGTCCTTCCCCGCCGCCCGGATGTTCGTGAGCTTCTTCTGGCGGACCACGTTCACGATGAGGTCGCCGGGGCGCCGGTTCTCACCCACCACCTGGCCCTCGTAGACGGGGATCCCCGAGGCCAGGAACATCGTGGCCCGCTCCTGGATGTTGAAGAGCGCGTACGGCGTCGTCTTGCCGGCTTCGCTCGCGACGATCGCGCCGACGCCCCGCCCCTCGAGTGCCCCGGCAAAGGGCTCGTAGCCCTTCACCGTGCGATGCAGGACGCCCTCGCCCCGCGTGTCGGTCAGGAACTCGCTGCGGTAGCCGAACAGGCCCCGCGAAGGCACGATGAAGTGGAGGTGCATGCGCGCGCCGCGCGGCTCCATCGAGACCAGCCGACCTCGGCGGGTGGAGAGCTTGTCCATGACGGAGCCCGCATTCGTCTCGGGCACTTCGACCATCACGTCCTCGACGGGCTCGCAGGTCTTGCCGTCGATCTCCCTGGGGATGATCTCGGGTCGGGACACCGTGAACTCGTAGCCC
>JAJDAR010000530.1 GCA_029261775.1 Deltaproteobacteria bacterium
CCGGCTGAGGCGTCGATCGCGGAGCCTCCTCCGTCCACTCCGCGCGTCGCCACCGCCCCCGCGACGCCCTCCGGCGAGGAGCTCTCGGCGGTAGAGGCCGATCCCTCGCCGCGGGTCTTTTGGCCTCCCTCGCGCTCGCCACCTGGCTGCTTCTTGGCGGGGGCAGCGAGGCGCCGACCGCGGGGGTTCCGGACCCGCAAGTCGCACTTGCCGGAGATCCGATCGAAGAGCCGGGGCTCGCTGAAGCGGCGACGCTGGAGCCCTCGCTGGCGGTCGAAGATGCGGAGTCAGAGCTTGCCGCGACGGCCGCTCCGACCGTTCCCGAGACTGCCGTGGCGACTGCTCCGACCGTTCCCGCGCCTGCCGTGGCGGCGCCCGCCGTCGTGGCGGCCCCTGCGGGCGACCCGCCCCGCACCGCGGCGGCCCGATTCGCGCCCGAACCGACGGCCCCTCCGCTTCCCCCCGTCTCCGCTCCTCCACCGTCACGGCCCACCCGGCGAGATCCGCGTGCTGCCACGGCGGCGGCCATCGCCCGTCCTGCCCCGGCTGAGGCGTCGATCGCGGAGCCTCCTCCGTCCACTCCGCGCGTCGCCACCGCCCCCGCGACGCCCTCCGGCGAGGAGCTCTCGGGGGTCGAGGCCGATCCCTCGCCGCGGGTGGTCCGCCTCGCCGCCGAGTCCCGACCGAAGCCCGATCGAGCGGAGCTCGTGGCGGCTGCCAGCACACCCGAGGCGGCTCGACCCGCGCCTGCACCGCAACGCCGCGCGGATCCCGTGCCCCTCGTGCCGTCGCAGGAGTTGCTGCAGCCGGACCTCGAGATCGTCCCTCCTCCGCCCACCGAGCCGATCGCAGCGGCGCCGTCGATCGTTCGTGTGCACATCAACGCCACACCCTGGGCCGAGATCGAGCTCGACGGTGCGGCGATCGGGCTGACTCCACTCGGCAACGTCGAGATGACGGCTGGCGAGCACGGGTTTCGCGCGATCTTCGGTGACGGTCGCGTCATCGAGCGGACGCTGACGGTGGGAGCCGAGTCGCGGCGGGTCACCTTCGATCAGGCCGACGCGGCCGCTCCGCCCGAAACCGACTAGGCACCCCTCGGATCCCCGGGGCGAGATTCGGGTGTCCGAACGCAACCCTCCCCTCCCAGCGGCATCTCCCGCAGTGGAGGTGGCTCGCGATGCAAGATCAGGGCGCAGGCTTCGGACCGGGAAGCCCGCTTCGGAGGGGATGGATCCTGGGGATCGTGTGGGCCCTGCTGCTGGGGCCCGCATCGGTCGCCGGCGCGGTGGTGCTAAGCGTTGCGGAGGGCGACTCGATCCAGGCCGCGATCGCGGCCGCCTTGCCCGGGGACGTGATCGACGTGGGCCCGGGTGACTTCTTCGAGGACCTCGACTTCCTGGGCAAGGCCGTCACGGTCCGCGGACAAGGCCCCGATACCGTGGTGCACGGGACGGGCGCCGGCCCCGTGGTGAGCTTCGTCTCCGGAGAGGGTCCGCTGAGCGTGCTGCACGACCTCGTGGTGACCGGCGGCCTGGCGAGTGCCGGAGGCGGGATCCGCATCGCGGATGCGAGCCCGAGCGTCCTGCGCACGATCGTGTTCTACAACCGCGCGACCGGCCAGGGCGCGGGGATCTACGTCGCGCGATCCGACGCAGTCCTGATGAACAACCTGGTCCTCTACAACTTCGCAGCCGCCGGAGATCCCCACGCGATCTGGGTCACCGACGCGGCGCCTCGCCTCGTGAACAACACGATCGTCCGCAACGACAGCAACGGGGTCTTCGTGCCCATCGGGGCAGCTCCCGAGCTGCGCAACAACCTGATCGCCTTCAACGGCCTGGGCGATCGCGGACGCGGCATCTGCGACTTCAGCGGCGGCCTCACCCGCATCGCCTACTCCCTCGTCACCCGCAACCGGGTCGCGGCGCTGCTCACCGACGGTCGGGACTTCCCCAAGATCACCGGGGCCGAACGCCGGATCGGCGCGCCCCGGCTGGTGGGCAACCTCACGGGCGATGCGGATCTGCTCTTCGACGGTGCGATTCCCAGGCTGCACACGCGTGGCTTCGATCGGACCTCCCTGGACGAGCTGATCGCCGGGCTGCGCCCAAATCCGAGCGGAGACGGACCTGCGATCGACACCGGCGACCCCGACTTCGCCTACGACGATCTCGACGGTACCCGCAACGACGTCGGTTTCACGGGTGGCCCCGAGGCGCCTGCCTGGTAGGGCCGGGAGGGAACCGCTTCAGGGCGTCGGCGGGCCGGGTACACCCGCCTGGAAGCCGGGCAGGAACAGGCCGAAATCTCCGATCGCGACCGAGCCGCTGCCATCCATGTCGGTGCCGGCTCCGCTGTCGGTCTGGGTGAGGAAGTCGCCCAGGAAGACGTTGAAGTCGCTGAGCGCGCAGAAGCCGTCGCCGTCGAAGTCGCAGTCGCACGAGTTGCCGACCCCGTCCCCGTCGGTGTCGTTCTGGTTCGGGCCTCCGGAGGCGGGGCCGTTCGCAACCAGGGTGCAGTTGTCGGCCGCATCGGGGACGCCGTCGACGTCGCAGTCGGGCAGCGGCACGATCTGGCCGCCGACGTACGACGCCAGGGCCCTGACCGTGCTCGTCATGAACGGCAGGTCGAGGGTCGCGAGCGTGTCGGTGGCCAGGTGGTAGTGGGGCGTCCGGAAGTTGGCCGTGTCCGTGACGATGGAAGCCTCGTAACCCCGATCCCAGAACGGCACATGGTCACTGCGGCGGGCCGCCGAAAAGCACTGTCCGGTCCCGTCGAAGATCTCCCCGGTCTCGACTGCGAGACCGGGTGCGTCTGCCGCCGCGGCTGCCACGAAGGCCTGCACCGGAGTGGGAGCATTCGTGATCAGGGCGATGAAGTCACCGACGGTCGGGGAGCCGCTGAACTGGATGCAGGCCGGGTCCGACTGCGGAATGAACTGCAGGGGGCCCGTGAAACCGATCATCTCGAGCGACACCATGCCCACCAGGTTCTGGCCCGAGCCCTGGAACCCGGCCGCGAAGGCCTCGCTTCCGACCCACCCGAACTCCTCGAGGTCGAACCCGACGAACGTGACCGTCGCCTCGAACTCGTGCTGGGCGAGGATGCGTGCGAGCTCGAGCAGGCCCGCGACGCCGCTGGCATTGTCATCGGCGCCCGGGGTTCCCTGGACGGTGTCGAAGTGGGCACCCACCAGGAACACGTCGTTCGGGCGCACCGACCCGGGTCTGGTGGCGATCACGTTGCCGGCCGCATCCACACTCGGCGAGTAGCCGAAGCTCGTGAGCTGGCTCGAGAGGTAGGCGCGCGCGACGGCCCGCTCAGTACCCGTGAAGCGCTGGCCTTCGAGGGCTGCGACGTGGTCCCGCAGCCGATCGAGCTCGACGGCGGCGGAGAGCGCGGCCCGGACCGCGCCCGGGTCCGGCGCCGGCCCGGCAGGCGCCAGCGAGGGCAGACCTATCAGCACGATGAGGGATGCCAGAAGTCGGCGAGACCAGCATGGGATCATGTGGGTCTCCTTCACCCCGAAACGCGGCGATCCTATCCCACGAGGGCCGCGTATGGGGAGTCTTTGGGATCCCCCTGGGGATCCCGTCTGGGAGAGGCAGTGTTTCGCCGGGTTCCAGGTGGGTGGGCGAGCACGGGGTCGGGGTGACGTTAGGATCCGCCATCGCGCACCCCCAGGCAGGACCCCATGAAGATCCACGACTTCCCGTTCGCTCCCAACCCCCGCAAGCTCCGGACCTATCTCGCGGAGAAGGGTCTCGAGATCCCCTTCGTCGTGGTCAACCTGCTCGAGCGGCAGCACAAGACCGAGGCCTTCCTGAAGATGAACCCGCTCGGCAACCTGCCCGTGCTCGAGCTCGACGACGGCACGACCCTGACCGAGTCGCTGGCGATCATCGAGTACCTGGAAGAGCTGCACCCGGAGCCGCCGATGATCGGCACCATGCCTCTCGAGCGCGCCCGGGTCCGCCGTCTGGAGCGGATCGCCGAGCTGGGTGTGCTCGGCCGGGTCGCACGCTACGTGCATGCGACGAAGTCTCCCCTCGGCCTGCCCCCGAATGAGGGCGTGGCCAGCCAGTGCATGGAGGAGCTGCCCGGACCGCTGGCCGTGCTCGACGCCGAGCTCGAGGGGCGGCCTTTCGTGGCGGGCGATCATCCGACGATCGCGGACTGCACCCTCTTCGCGGCCTGCGCATTCGCCGGCTTCGTCGGTCTCGACCTGCCCGAGCTCGGAGAGGGCTACCCGAACCTGCGCCGCTGGCGGGACGAGTTCGCGAAGCGCCCGAGCGCCGAGGTCAGCCTCTAGGCCACGGCCGAGCGCCGAGGTCAGCCTCCAGGTCACGGCCGAGCGCCAGGGTAGGCCTCGAGGTCACGCGCGAGCGCCAAGGTCGGCCTCGAGGTCACGCGCGCGCCAAGGTCGGCCTCGAGGTCACGCGCGCGCCAACCAGCGCGCTGTTTCGACGTGGTCGGGGAACACGCGGGGGCCCTCGAAGGCCCAGGCCAGCGTCTGTCCCAGCGCCCAGCCGCGGGCCCGCTCGCGGTCGAGGCCCAGCGCCAGGCTGAGGCGATCGAGTCTCGCGATCACCCTGGACTCGTCATGGCTCAGCTCCCTGGCGCGAACGATCGGTGCCAGCCCGAACGCGCGCTCGCCGACCAGCGGTTTCGGGTCGATCGCGAGCCAGGGCTCGCGCTCGGCGGCGAGGACGTTGTCGGGGTGCAGGTCCTGATGCAG
>JAJDAR010000531.1 GCA_029261775.1 Deltaproteobacteria bacterium
CCTGTACCGCGAGGCGTTCCCGAACGGCTCGGCGCCGAGCAATCCGGTCTCGGCCATGCAGGAGGCTCTGCGCCGGGCCGAGAAGGAGGCCGAGACCCTCGGGGTCTTCGGCGGCAGCCTCTCCGCCCTCGACATCCTGACCCTGCTGTCACGCCAGGTCCCGCCCAACCTGGGCGTCGTCTTCGAGGAGCTCTCGATCGACCGCCAGGTCGTGCAGGTGAAGGGGCACCTCCCGGAGTTCGGCAGCGTCGATCGGCTCGAGAAGGCCCTGCGCGAAGCCCCGCTCTTCCACGAGATCACGGTCGGCGACATTACCGGCGACACGCGCCGGGGCGGGACCACCTTCAGCGTGCGCATCTCGCTCGCACCCCCGACGCGCGAGGGACAAGCCGGATGAGGGCGCTGTGGAACCGGATCCGGGACGCCTGGACCGACCTCTCGCGACGCGAGCAGGCTCTGGTGGGTTCTGCGGGAGCCGTCGCGTTGGTGGGCCTCGTCTACCTCGCCATCGTCATGCCCACCCTCGACTGGGCCGCCGGGGCGACGCGCCGCGCGGCCAGCGCCGAGGACCAGCTGGAGGCGGTGCGTGCGCTCCGCACGCAATTCGACCGGGTGAACGATCCGCTGAGCCTGGTTCGCGAGCGGATCTACGGGGGCCCGAAGGGGGAGATCTTCACCACCCTGGAGGGCCTGGCTCGCGAGAGCGCCGTCAGCGTGGCCTCGATGGAGCCGCGCACCGCGCCGGCCAGCGAGGAGTACCGGGAGACCAAGGTCCAGGTCGTGCTGAAGAGCGTGAGCCTGGCCCAGGCGGTGAACTACCTGCACCGCATCGAGTCGGCTCCGCAGCTGCTCTCGATCAAGAGCCTGCGGATCCGCTCCCGCGCCGACAAGCCGGACCTGCTCGACGTGACCTTCACCGTGTCGTCTTTCGAGCCGGTCGAGTCGTGAACCGCGCCGCCGCGGGCGGCCCATGGCGGCCGGGACGACGGCGCGAGCCGGCGTCCTGCGTGGCGGCCTGGGGTTCGCGACCTGCGCCGCGCTGATCCTGTTCTTCACCGTCCTGCAGTTCCCTTGGCAGCGGCTGCGCCCCTGGATCGTCACCCAGCTGAGCCACGCCACCGGCGCCGAGGTGGAGCTCGACGGGCTGGAGCTCGGCCTCTCGCTGCGCGGCCCCGTGGCCGACCTGGCCGGAGTGCGGGTCCGCCATCCTGGCAGCCCGATGATCGCGCTGGACACGGCGAGGGTCGGCCCGGCCTTCTCGACGTCGTGGCTGAGCGGCGACCCGGCCCTGGCCATCGACCTGTGGGTCGCGGGCGGCGCCATCGTCGGCACGGTCTGGACCGGCGACGCCCTCGGGTTCGCGGGGCGCTTCGAGGGCATCGACCCGGCCGCCTTGCCCCTGCCACTCGGGACGGGTCCGACCCCGATCGACGGGGTCATCTCGGGCCGGGCGGACGTCGTGCAGGTCGGCGGCCGCTGGGCCGGCGCGGTGCACCTCGAGAGCCGGAGCGGGAGCCTCGCCCTTCCCGGCCTGCCGCTGGCTCTTCCTTTCGATGTACTGGGAGTCGATCTCGACCTCGGCGAGGACGGCAGCGTGCGGGTGAGCGACGGACGGCTCGACGGCCCGATGGCGTCTTTCGACGTCAGCGGCTCGATCGGGCCGGGCCCTCAGCTGGCCCAGTCGCCGCTCGCCCTGGACGTGCAGCTCCGCGGGGTCCAACCGGCCCTGCGAGAGCCCCTGCGGGGACAGGGGATCGTCCTCGACGGAACCGGGTCCGCCCGGATCCGGCTCGAGGGCACGCCGAGCCGCCCGATCCTGCGCTGAGCGCGCCATCGCGGCCCTCCGGCCGGTGACAGGACCCGAACATCCGTTTATCCTGATGTCCTGATCCAGCCGTCTCGCTGGCCTGTCGAAGAGACCCGGACCCATGAGCGCTGATACCCTCCAGAAGGTCTTCAAGACCCTCTCCGACCCCACGCGGGTGCGCATCCTGGCGCTGCTCGCCCGGGAGGAGCTGGCCGTGCAGGAGCTGATGGCGGTGCTCGGCATGGCCCAGTCCCGGGTTTCCCGCCATCTCGGCATCCTTCGGGAGGCCGGCCTGGTCAGCGACCGCCGCGACGGAACCTTCGTCTTCTACCGCTTCCAGGAGCCGGCCTCGCCGGCCTGGGGGGACGCCTGGAGCCTGGTCGAGCGGAGCCTCGCAGAGGATCCCGCCACCCGCCGGGATGCCGTCGCCGTCGCTCGCGTCCTGGAGGCGCGGGCGGCGCGGAGCCGCAGCTTCTTCGACGAGGTGGGCCCGGAGTGGGACGCCCTGCGCAAGGTCTTCGGCGACGACATGCTGCGCGCCAGGGCGATCGCCCGGCTCGTGCCCCCGGGTCTGCGCGTCGCCGACGTCGGCACGGGCACCGGGGTGCTGGCCCTCGAGCTGGCCGAGGCCGGTCTCGAGGTCATCGCGGTCGACCACTCGTCGGCGATGCTCGACGCCGCGCGCCGCAAGATCGACGAACAGGCGGCGACCGGCCTCGAGCTGCGACAGGGCGATGCGGCGGCCCTCCCGCTGGTCGACGGCGAGGTCGACGCGGCCTTTGCCCACATGGTCCTGCAGTACCTCGCCAGTCCGCACGAGGCCCTCGCCGAGATGGCGCGCATCGTGCGCCCCGGCGGTCGTGTCGTCGTGATCGACTTCGTACGACACGACCGGGAGTGGATGCGCGAGGAGCTCGGCGTCCAGTGGTTGGGTTTCCCGCCCGACGAGATCCGTGGCGCGCTCGCAGAGGCCGGTCTGTCCGACGTGCGACTCGACGTGCAGCCGCCGGCCGCACAGGGCGCCGACCTGCCGGAAACCTTCATTGCCAGCGCGACCCGATCGTCGCCTGCGCCTTCGGGAGTGCCGTCGTGAATCCTGCCGAGAACTTTCGTGCCCTGCTGCATGAGCGCATCCTGATCAAGGATGGCGCGATGGGCACGATGATCCAGCGCCGCGAGCTCGGCGAGGAGGACTTCCGGGGCGAGCGGTTCCGGGAGCACGAGCACGACCTGAAGGGCAACAACGATCTGCTGGTCCTGACGCAGCCCGACCTCATCGTCGAGATCCACGAGGAGTTCCTGGCCGCCGGCGCCGACCTGCTGGGCACGACCTCCTTCAACGGAAACCGGATCTCCCAGGCCGACTACGGCACGCAGGATCTGGCCCGCGAGATCAGTCGCCGCTCGGCGGAGCTGGCGCGCATCGCGGCCGACCGCTGGTCCGAGCGCACGCCGGACCGGCCGCGCTTCGTCGCCGGAGCGATCGGACCGACGAACCGGACGCTGTCCCTCTCGCCCGACGTCAACGACCCGTCGTTCCGGGCCCTCAGCTGGGAGGAGCTGGTCGGCGCCTACGAGGAGCAGGCCCTCGGCCTGCTCGAGGGCGGCAGCCACCTGCTGGTCGTCGAGACGATCTTCGACAGCCTGAACGCCAAGGCCGCGCTCTTCGCCCTCGACCGGGTCTTCCGGGCGCGGGGCGAGAAGGTTCCCGTGATCGTCTCGGTCGCGATCACCGACGCCAGCGGACGCACGCTGTCGGGCCAGACCCTCGACGCGTTCTATCACTCGGTGCGGCACGCAGACCCGGTGGCGATCGGTCTCAACTGCTCCCTCGGCGCCAGCGAGATGCGCGGCCACGTCGCCGACCTCGCGCGGATCTCGGAGGTGCCGATCTCCTGCTATCCCAACGCGGGCCTGCCGAACGCGTTCGGCGAGTACGACGAAACGCCCGCCGTGATGAGCGACCTGATCGGCGAGTTTGCGGACAGCGGCCTCGTGAACCTGCTCGGGGGCTGCTGCGGCACGACGCCGGAGCACATTCGCGCCATCGACGAGCGCGTGCGCGGCCTGGCGCCGCGCCCGCAGCCCGAGCCCGGCCCGCGCCTGACCTCCCTGTCGGGGCTCGAGACGCTCACGATCCGCCCCGACTCGAACTTCCAGATGATCGGCGAGCGGACGAACGTGACCGGATCGGCCCGCTTCCGGAAGCTGATCAAGAGCGGCGACTACGAGACGGCCCTGGAGGTCGCGCTCGACCAGGTGCGCGGCGGCGCCAACCTGCTCGACGTCAACATGGACGAGGGGCTGCTCGACTCGGTCGCCTGCATGCGGACCTTCCTCAACCTGATCGCCTCGGAGCCGGAGATCGCGCGGATTCCGATCGTGATCGACAGCTCGAAGTGGGAGGTGCTGGAGGCCGGTCTCCAGTGCTGCCAGGGCAAGAGCGTCGTCAACTCGATCTCGATGAAGGAAGGCGAGGCCGACTTCCTCGAGAAGGCGCGCCTGATCCGGAGCTACGGCGCCGCGGTGGTCGTGATGGCCTTCGACGAGGCCGGCCAGGCCGACACGGCCGAACGGAAGGTCGAGATCTGCGAGCGCGCGTATCGCCTGCTGACCGAGGAGGCCGGTTTCCCGCCCGAGGACATCATCTTCGA
>JAJDAR010000532.1 GCA_029261775.1 Deltaproteobacteria bacterium
CACGCCGGCAAGCGCTCGGTCGTCGGTGCGCCCGGAGATCCCGAGGTCGAGGCGCTGCTCGGCGGAGCCGACCTGGTGGTCGAGTCCTTCGAGGACGGCAGCCTCGACCCCGCCGCCCTGGCGGCCCGTGATCCGAAGCTCGTGGTGCTGTCGATCACGCCCTTCGGTCGCACCGGGCCCTATGTGGGCCGCGCCTGGAGCGAGCTCACGGTGCAGGCCGAGAGCGGCTCGATCTCGGGCCGCGGGCTCCCCGAGCAGCCGCCGATCATGGCGGGCGGCAAGACCACCTTCTGGGTCGGCGGCACCTTCGCCGCCGTCGCAGCGCTCTGCGCCGTGCAACGCGCGCGCCGGACCGGTCAGGGCGAGACGATCGACTTCTCGCTGCTCGAGGTGATCCACATCGCCGGCGGCATGTACATCGACCTGATGATGAGCCTGGCCGGGCGCCCGCCCCTCACCCATCCGGCGCGCATGGTCGAGATCCCGTCGATCGAGCCGACGAAGGACGGCTGGGTCGGCTTCAACACCAACTCGCGCCAGCAGTTCGACGACTTCCTGCTGCTGATCGAGCGCACCGACCTGCGCGGCGACGAAGAGCTGGCCTCGATCGGCGGCCGCTGGGCGCGGCGCGACGAGTGGAACCAGGCCGTGCGCGCCTGGACCACCCAGCACACCACCGAGGAGATCGTCGAGCGCGCGGCCCTGCTGCGGATCCCCGTGGCGCCGGTGAACGACGGCGCAGCCGCGCTCGCGCACCCGCACTTCGCGGCCCGAGGCGTGTTCGTGAAGAACCCGAGCGGGGGCTTCCAACAACCGCGACCTCCCTACCTGATCGACGGCGAGGGGGCACCGCCGCCCGCGGCCACGCCCGGTCTTGGAGAGCACCAGGGACGCATCGAAGCTCGCGAGCGCAGAGCTCCCCAGGAAACGAGGAAGAGCGGTCTGCCGCTCGAGGGCCTGCGCGTGCTCGACGCCACGGCCTGGTGGGCCGGTCCGTCGGCGACCGAAATGCTCGCCAACCTGGGCGCGGACGTGATCCACCTGGAGGCCGCGCAGCGACCCGACGGCATGCGCATGGTCGGCGGCATGTTCGCGGGCCAGCACGAGCAGTGGTGGGAGTACTCGGGGCTCTTCCTCGGCGCGAACCTGAACAAGCGCGGGTTGACCCTGAACCTGCAGAAGGAGCGCGGCCGCGAGCTGTGCCTCGACCTCGTCGAGCAGTGCGACGTCTTCGTCGAGAACTTCTCGCCGCGCGTGGTCGAGCAGTTCGGGCTCGACTGGCAGGCCGTCCATGCGCGCAGCCCGCGCACGATCCTGGTGCGCATGCCGGCCTTCGGGCTGTCGGGCCCGTGGCGCGACCACGTGGGCTTTGCGCAGACCATGGAGCAGATGACCGGCCTGGCCTGGCTCACCGGCCACGCCGACGACCAGCCGCGCATCCAGCGCGGGCCCTGCGACCCGATCGCCGGCATGCACGCGGCCTTCGCCACCCTCGTGGCCCTGCAGGAGCGGGAGGCGAACGGCGGCCAGGGGTCGCTCGTCGAGTGCACCATGGTCGAGGGCGCGCTCAACGCGGCCGCGGAGCAGATCGTCGAGTACAGCGCCTACGGCAACCGTATGAGTCGCGAGGGCAACCGCTCGCCGGACTGCGCGCCCCAGAACCTGTACGCCTGCCGCGGCGAGGAGCGCTGGCTGGCGCTCTCCGTCAGCAGCGAGGCACAGTGGAAGGCGCTGCGTGGCGTGCTCGGCGATCCGGCGTGGGCCGCGGCTCCGGCGCTGCAGAGCCACGCGGGCCGGCGTGCCGCCCACGACCTGCTCGACGAGAAGCTCTCGGCCTGGGCGTCGGATCAGGACCGAGAGCAGGCGGTGGAGCGGCTGCTCGCCGCCGGTGTGCCCGCGGCCCCCGTCTGGGACGGTCGGGAGGGCCACAAGCATCCCCAGATGGTTGCGCGCGGCTTCTTCGAGACGCTCGACCACCCCGTCGTCGGCCAGCACCCGGTGGCGACCGTCCCCTTCCGCTACGCCTCGGTGCAGAGCTGGTTGCGGCGTGCGACGCCGACGATCGGCCAGCACAACCGCGAGATCCTGGTCGATCTGCTGGGCGTGCCCGAGGATGAGCTGGCGGCCCTCGAGGCCGACGGGGTCATCGGGAGCACCCTGAACCTGGGCGGTTGAGGCGCGCCGATCCGCGCGTCAGCCGGCGGCCGGTCGGAAGAGCGGCAGCGTGATCTCCTCCGTCATCTTCCGGAAGCACACCTCGAGCGGCATGCCGATCGCAAGCTCGTCGGCGGGCACGTCGACCAGGTTGGAGAGCATGTGCCAGCCCTCCTCCAGCTCGACGATCGCCACGATGTACGGCGCCTCGAACTCGGGCCGTTGGGGCCGGTGCACGGTCGTGTGGCTGTAGAGCGTTCCGCGGCCCGAGCTCTCGACCCAGCGGAGCTCCGTGGACAGGCAGCCGGTGCAGACCGGACGCGGGATGAAGACGTGCCGGCTGCAGCTCTCGCAGCGCTGCACCAGCAGGCGGCCCTCGCGGCAGCCTTCCCAGTGCGGGCGCGAGAGCGGCGTCGGCTGGGGCAGGGGGATCACAGCGGCTCCTTTCCGAGCAGCATCACGTCGTTGAACAATGCGCCGGAGCCTCCGTTGCTCGCCAGCGCGATGCTGGCACCCGGCACCGTCAGCGCGTCCGGCAGCTTGCCCTGCAGCTGCAGGGCGGCGTTGACCGGCTTCTGCAGCATCTGCGCGAGACCGGCATGGCTGTACGAGAGCAGGCCCCCGTTCGTGGCGACCGGCAGCTCGCCGTCGATGCGGATTCGCCCGTCCATCACGAAGTCGCCGCCCTCGCCCTCCTCGCAGAAGCCGAAGGCCTCGAGCTGGCGGATGACCTCGAACGAGAAGGGGTCGTAGAGCTCGGCCACGTCCACATCGGCCGGGCTGAGCCCGCACTGGCCGAAGGTCAGCTGGGCGGCGCGGCGGCCGACCCAGCCGGCCTGGTCCCAGACCGGCGCCTGCGTGTAGGCCATGCCCTGCCGGTCCATCGCGCCGCCGAGCACGTAGATGGGCGTCACGTCCAGGTCGCGCGCGCGCTCGGCGGTGGTCAGCACCAGGCCCGTGCCGCCCTCCGAGTTGATGCAGCAGTCGAACAGGTGGAAGGGGTCGGCGACCGGCCGCGAGGCGACCACGTCGTCCGGCGTGACCTCGCGCCCGAACATCACCGCGCCGGGGTGGCGCGCCCCGTTCATGCGGATCGCCGCGGCCACTTCGGAGAGCGCCTCGCGCTTCGTGCCGTAGAGGTGCATGTGCCGCTGGGCCATCAGCGCGAACTCGGCGGCGGTGTAGAGGCCGAAGCACTCGACGAACTCGTTGCTCGGCCGCGTCCAGGAGACGGTCGCGGAATGGTCGGTGTACTCGCCGCACTGCGCGGCGGCGACCAGCACGGTGTGGCACTGCCCCGTCGCGATCGCGGCGGCCGCCTCCAGCACCGCCTCGATGCCTGCCGGCGAGATCCCCGCCCACATCGGCCGGCCGCCCATCCACTGCACCACGTCGCGGGCGTGGATGCGTCCGACCCACGTGGAAGTGTTCACGCCGTCCACGTCCTCGGGCCGGAGCCCCGCGGCCGCCAGGGCGCCGTGCATGGCATCGAGCAGCAGCTCGGGCTCGGTGAAGTCGGTGATCTTCTTCGCCTGCACCGTGTCGTAGGCGCCGACGATCGCGACGCCGTGGTAGGGGCTCTTCACGCGCCGCTCCGGCTGAACTTCAGCGGGATGTGCTTGATCCCGTCGATCAGGTTCGAGCGCAGGCGCGAGATGGGCCCGGCGAGCTCGAGGTCATCCATGCGCGCGAGGATGCCCTCGAACATGACGCGGGTCTCCAGGCGGGCAAGGGCCGTCCCGAGACAGAAGTGTTCCCCGTTCCCGAAGGCCAGGTGGTGGTTGTTCTTGCGCTCGATGTCGAAGACGTCGGGCTCGTCGAACAGGGCCTCGTCGCGGTTGGCGCTCGGGTAGAACAGCAGCAGCTTGTCGCCCCGGCGGATGCGCTGCCCGTCGAGCTCCGTGTCCTCGAGGGCCGTGCGCCGCATGTACATCACCGGCGAGCTGAAGCGCAGCATCTCCTCGACGGCACCGTGCAGCAGGCTCGGATCCTCGCGCAGTCGGGCCTGCGCCTCGGGGTGCTCGATCAGCAGCAGCAGGCCGTGGGAGATGAGGTTGCGGGTCGTCTCGTTGCCGGCGACGGCGAGCAGCAGGAAGAAGGAGTCGAACTCCGTCGTGTTCAGCCGCTGGCCGTCGACCTCGCCGTGCAGGATCGCACTCATCAGATCGTCCTGCGGCGCCTTCAGCCGATCCTCTGCCAGGGTATTGGCGAACAGGAACATCTCCTGGGCGGCTCCCACGGCCTCTTCGAGGCCGACGACCACCTCGGGATCCTGGCTCCCGATCATCCGGTTGCTCCAGTCGAAGATGTCGTGGCAGGCCGACTGCGGCACGCCGAGCAGCTCGGCGATCACCCGCAGCGGCAGCTCGGCCGCGATGTCCACCACGAAGTCGCAGTGACCCTGATCGACGACCGCGTCGAGGATCGAGCGCACGATCTCCCGGTGGTGGGGCTCCTGCGCCGCGATCTGCTTCGGCGTGAACCCGCTGGAGACGAGCGACCGGTAGCGGCGGTGGTCCGGCGGATCGAGCGCGATCATCGACACGAAGTTCTCCTCGCGATCCTCGACGCTGATCCCGGAGGCCGAGCTGAAGAGCAGGGGCTGGCGCGAGATGCTCTTGATCGCCTCGTAGCGGCTCACGATCCAGTAGCCCCGGCCGCCCTGGTAGTCGCCCTCGTGCCAGTAGACCGGCGCCTCCCGTCGCAGCTCGCGGAAGAGCTCGTGGGGGAAGCCCTTCTCGAAGGCGTCGGGATGGCTGACGTCGGGAACCTCGAACATGACCAACCTCTGTGGGGCGAGTGGGTGTCGTACCGCGATTCGGATCGCTGCGGCGAGCTAGGGCGCCGTCCGGCTGACGGGGGCCTCGAGGGTCCCGAACAGCCAGTCGTAGAGCATCGTCAAGGTCGCGAAGTTGCCCTGGTTCATGTCCACGTGATGGGCGGCATGGAGCGAGGTGATCCTGTCCAGCGTCCTGAACGGAAACTCGGGCAGGTGCACGAAGGTGTGATTGATCGTGTTCAGCTGGGTGAAGATCAAGGTCGCGATCCCCATCGTGACCGCGTGCAGCGGTGCGCCGGAGAGCGCCGCCACCAGGGGGATCGAGCCCTGGAACAGCACGAGCCCGATCACCGTCTCGAGCGGGTGCACGTACAGGGCGTCGATGTAGGTCGGGGTGCGCGCCTCGTGATGACGGGCGTGCTGCCTGCGCATCAGCTTGCCGTGGAAGACGAAGCGATGGGTCAGGTAGTAGAAGAAGTCGAACACCATCAGCACCACGACCAGGTCGACGGCGTGCCGCCAGAGCGGACGCGGCTCGAGATCCACACAGAAAGGCAGGATCGCGACGTAGAAGCCCAGCGACGCGATCAGGCCGGCCCGGTTGTTGATCCGGACGGCCTCGCGAAAGCGCTTCCGGCCGAGCTTCGACCGGTCCGTCTCGCGGTTCAGGTCGCGCATGCGCCGAAGGGCCGGGATCTGGAATGCGAGGAAGCGACCGACGGAGGTCAGCACGACCAGCGTCGCCACGAACAACAGCAGCGCCTTCCAGTCGTAGCTCATTTCTTCCGGCCCTCCAGTCGCGGCTCGAGCAGCTCGGCCAGGCGAGCGGCCTCGCCGCTGCCCAACCGGTGGCGCAGCCGGCTCGCGAGCTGCTGGATGTCGTGCCCCGCCCGCTTCGTGGGCTTCGAGCCCGAGCTGATCTCGAAGATCTCGGCCTCCAGGCGCAACCCGTCGTAGAGATCGTGCGCGACCCGCTCGAGCTCGGCCAGACGCTTCGTCCCGAGCTTTGCGCGGAACAGCCCGACGAGCTCGTCCAGTGCGGCGACCGAGTCCCGGATCAGCGCTTCTCCGCGGTCGGTCAGGCGCAGCTCGACGCTGCGACGGTCGCGGGGGTCGGGCTGACGTTGCAGGTAGCCCAGGCCCTCGAGCTCCTGGGAGATGGCACTGATCGCCTGGCGACTCACCCCCTGGACCCTTGCGATCTCGTGGATCCGGCCACCCTCGGGGCCGATGAAGGGCAGCACTTGTCCGTACGCCATCTTGAGCCCGGCGTGGCCGCGGGCGATCGTGGCCTCCATCAGCTGGCGTTCGATCCGCACCGTGATCAACGGCAGGACGCCGACGGACTCCCGCGCGCGCGCGGTGAGCGTGGGATCGGAGTGGGTCGGGAGCCCGAGGCCCTGGAACAGATCCGAGAGGGCGCGAGTGAAACGGCGGTACGGCGCCGCGCCCACGATCGCGCGGTAGCGGGACTCGCTCTCCAGGATGATCCGCACGCCCTCCTCGACCAGCGCGCGGCCGCGAGGCGTGAGCACGACGAGCTTGGAGCGCCCGTCCTCCGGGTGGCTCCGGCGCTCGAGGTAGCCGGCCGCCTCGACGAGGTTGGCCAGCTGGCTGCAGGCCTGGGGTGAGATCGCGAGCTCGCCGGCGATGGCGGTGAGCGGGCGACCCTGGTCCCAGAGCAAGGAAAGGAAAGGCCCGAAGCTCGGCCGCAGTCCGCCGAAGCCGCAGTCTCCGGCCAGGGAGTCGCGAACGTGGATCTGCAGGTCCCGCGAGATGCCGATCAGCTGGCGCGCGAGGTTCTCGCGATAGCGCGCCCAGGGTTGGGAGGGGCGGGCCGAAGGCTCGGGGGACATCGGCGGAGGATAGGTCCGACTTCCCCATTTATTCAAGGTTGATTGACAATCCCGTCAAGGCTGGTTTACCAAAGGCCAGGCCCATGAACGAAGCCCTTCTCGTCTGGCTCACGACGAACCCGGTCTCGACCTGGTGGATCCGGCACGTCGCCTCGCCGCTCGATCCGATGATCTTCCGCGCCACCCACGGCCGTTTCTTCTCCATGGGCAAGACCCGCATGCCCATGCTGACGATCACCATGACCGGCCGACGCTCCGGCAAGCCGCGCTTCGTCCACCTGGCCTGCCTGGAGCACGAGGGGGATCACCTGGTGGTGGCCAGCGCGATGGGCCAGCCGCGGCACCCGGGCTGGCGCTACAACCTGGAGGCCAACCCCGAGGTCGAGGTGCAGGTGAAGGGCGAGCGCTTCCCGGCCCGCGCCGAGCCGCTGACCGACCTCGAGAAGGAGAAGATCTGGGACGACGTCCGCCGGGCGATTCCCCAGATGCAGGTCTACGAGAAGCGGACGGACCGGAACATCCGCGTGTTCCGGCTGCGCCGTCTCCAGGTGACGAAGGAGGGCCCGTGAGCCCCTTGCGGCCGGCGCGCGATCCGGCGTGCTCGCGCCCGATGCGGAGACCCTCCGTCAGGCCCGGCGGCGCACCGCTGTGCCGAGCGCGAGAAGCGCCACGACCCAGAGTGCGGCGGGCTCGGGCACACTGAGCGTCACTTCGCGGTATCGCCCCTCGCCAGCGATGGCCGAGCGGCCGGCTCCGAAGAGCACCTGCTTCTCGTTGCCGACCTGGCCCCCGGGGAGGCCGATGTAGTCGCTGATTCGCTCCACACCGTTGATGAACAGATCCGCGGACATCGCGATCGGGTCGTAGACCAACTCATAGGTGTTGTAGCTGGAACTCCCGAGCACGGTCGCGGTCGGCCCGAGGATCGGAAAGACGTTCGCGTCGGTGAACAGCTTGACCACGGTGTCGCCTTGCGCGTCGTGGGCCCAGTTCATCTGCCAGCCGGTGGCGCCGTCGCGGTAGCCTGCGAAGATGCTGCCGTCATCCGTCACGTCCGAGGACGGAACCCTGAGCACCACGCGCAGCACCCAGCCGCCGGCGTTGCCAAGCGCGATGTCGGGGTCGGAGACGGAATGCGTGTAGAGCAGGGTCGATCCCTGGACGTTGCTCTGATCGTCGATCACCCACACGGGCGTCCCCCCGTCATCGAGCGCGCCCTCGACGACCCCGCTCGCGCTGCCGGGGACCTTGCTCCAGCCCTCGGACGAGGGGGCGTTCATGCCCAGGTGGCTGGCAACGGTCGTTGCGATCGCAGCCTGGCTGACACCGAGGACGAGGCCGGCTGTGATCGCGAGAACCCGGCTGCTCGTGGCTTGCATGAGGATCGACTCCGCGTGTGGGGGTTTCAAGGTATGTGGCTCCGAGCCGAGCCAAGTGGCACCGAGTCCCCTGTCGAGGGGACATCCTGCCCCGCGGGGATCTGGCGGCCTGCGGCGTAAATCCTCGTCAAGGCCACCGCCCGATTCGACGACGCATCCAGCGTGGCAAAGCTCCTTGGCATCGGCGTGCTGTTCCAGGTCGCGGTTTGCGCCGCGGTCGGGGGCCGTCTGCTCTGGCTCGCTGCGCGCACGCGCAAGATTCCGGAGCTCGCTCTGGGCCTGGCCTACGTCCTGCTCGGGGTGCTCGGCTATCCGCTGGCGATCGTGGTCCGCAGCGGTGCGCTGAGCGAGGCGGCCTCGGGGCCCCTGCTGGCCGCTGCCCTCGCGGCCCAGAACCTCTCCATCGTCGGCATCTACGTGATGACCTGGCGCACCTTCCATCCTTCGAGCCGGCTGCTGGGCGTCGCGATCGGGATCGTCGTGCTGGGCTTCGGCGTGAGCCTGGTGGGCGGAGGCGTCGGCAGCCTGAGCGGCGGCGCGCTCGCGCGCTCGCTGGACGAGGGCGGCTTCTACTACCTGGGGCTGGCGCTGCGCTCGCTGGGCTTCTTCTGGGCCGCGGGCGAATCCGTCCGCTACCACGCGCTGCTGCGACGGCGCCTCGTGCTCGGCCTGGCCGACGCCGTGGTCGTGGACCGCTTCCGGCTCTGGTCCATCGCGACCGTTGCGACCTCCTTCGGTTTCGTGTTCTTCCTGTTCGGCAAGCTCACGATTCCCGGCTACGCCACGTCTCCCTGGGTGCTGTCGGTGACCTCGGCGGTCGGGATCATCTCCGGCGTTTCGCTGTGGCTCGCCTTCGTTCCGCCTGCCCGTTACACGCGCCGCGTGGTCCTGAGGGCACGGCCGCCGGCCTGAGCCCGGTGCCGCGGCAGGCGCAGGGTGGTTCGCCTAGAGTCCGATCGCTCCGCCCGCCCGCCCGCTGAGAGGACCGCAGCTTCGCGATGAGTTCGGACCCGGCTCGCTACCAGCGCACGCGCGTCGTCGTGGCCGAGGATCTCGACGAGCTCGACCACGTCAACAACGTCGTGTGGCTGGGCTTCGCCGTGGAGCTGGCGATGGCGCACTCCGCTTCGGTCGGGCTCGACATGGCGGCCTATCGGCGGATCGGCGGCGTCTGGGTCGCCCACCGCCACGAGATCGAGTACCGCCGCTCCGCCGGGCTCGGCGACGAGCTGATCGAGCAGACCTGGGTCGTGGAGATGCGCGCCGCGCGCTCGATCCGACGGGCCCGCTTTCTCGGCGCCGGCGGCACCGAGCTGGTGCGGGCGCGGATGGAGTGGGCCTTCGTCGATCTCGCGACCCTGCGGCCGCGGCGGGTTCCCCAGGAAGTGCTGGAGCGCTTCACCCCGATTCCGGACGAGGCTGACGGCCGCCCGACCTGAGTCCATGCGCCTCAGCTGCAGGGCTGCGTGAGGCGTTCGGGGACGTGCACCCGGTCGTGTCTGCGCTCCGACGCCGCAAGGCACGGCACTTCCCTTGCAATCCACCCTGGCGTGGCGTGCGACACCCCGCACACCCAGGGAGGGCATACGTGATGAGAGCATGGCCTGCGCTCGTGATCCTCGGTGGCCTGATGGTCCTCGGCTGCCCGAGCCAGGACGCGGAGGCACCCCTGGCGGCGACGGCGGCGCCTGCTCCGCAGCCCGTCTCCAACGTGCCGCCGCTGGATCCGACCAACATCGTCAGCATCGCGATCGGCTCGGAGGACCACTCCACCCTGGTCGCCGCGCTGCAAGCCGCCGACTACGTCACCTCGGTGGCGGCTTCGGGCCCGCTCACGGTGTTCGCGCCGACCAATGCGGCCTTCGAGGCGCTGCCCGCCGGCACCGTCGAAGGGCTGCTCGAGCCGGCCAACGCGGACCAGCTGCGCGAGGTACTGAAGTACCACGTCACGACCTCGGCACTCGGGGCGGACACCCTGCGCGACGGTCAGTCGCTCGGCATGGCGAACGGCGCCAAGGCGATCATCCGCCGCGAGGGGGAGACGCTGAAGATCAACGACGCCACGGTGCTGGCCTCGATTCGCGCCTCCAACGGCATCGTCCACGTCGTGGACGGGGTGCTTCTGCCGCCGGAGAAGTAGCCTCCCGCTGATGCCCCCGCCGCACCCGCTCGAACAGATCGACATCGCTCCGCTTCGGCGCCTGACCGGCTCGCTCCAGCATCTGGTCGAGAGCCAGCTGTGGGCGCGGGTGCTGGTCGGGCTCGTGGCAGGGATCGGCGTCGGCGCCGCGCTCGGGCCGTCGGCGGGCTGGGTCGACCCCGCGATCGCCGTGCCGCTCGCCAGCTGGCTCGCACTGCCCGGTCTGCTGTTCCTGGCCCTGGTGCAGATGATCGTCGTCCCGCTGGTGTTCTCCTCCGTGGTGCGCGGCCTGGCATCGGGGGAGAACACGGAGCAGCTGCGCGAGCTCGGGCTCGCCGGCGGTGCCTTCTTCCTGGTGACCACGGCCTTCGCCACGGCACTCGGTCTGGCGCTCGGCCTGATCGTCGAGCCCGGCCGCATGCTCGACGCCGCCCAGGTGCGCGCGGCCATGTCCGCCTCGCCCATCCTGAGCACCGAGGTGCCGACGATGCCGGAGATCGGCCAGCTCCCGGAGCTGGTGATCGGCCTGCTGCCGACGAACCCGCTGGAGTCGATGGTCGGCGGGCAGATGCTGCAGGTGATCCTGTTCGCACTCGTTGTCGGCATTGCGCTCGTGAACCTTGCCCCCGAGAAGTCGGCGCCGTTGTTCGACCTGATGGGCTCGGTGCAGGAGGTCTGCATGAAGATCGTCGGTTGGGCGATGCGCCTCGCGCCCTTCGCGGTCTTCGGCCTGATCACCCGACTCACTTCCACCGTCGGCATCGAAGTGCTGGCCGGCATGGCCGTCTACGTGGCCACCGTGCTGGCGGGGCTCGCGATCCTGATGGGCATGTTCGTCGGGATGGCCGCCTTCGCCGGCCGCACCGGACCGGGCCGCTTCCTGGGCTCCATCCGCGAGGTCGTGCTGCTCGCCTTCTCGACCTCGAGCTCCGCCGCGGTGATGCCGCTCTCGATCCAGACGGCGGAGGACAAGCTCGGCGTCCGCCCCTCGATCGCCCGCTTCCTCGTGCCCCTCGGTGCGACCGTCAACATGAACGGCACCGCC
>JAJDAR010000533.1 GCA_029261775.1 Deltaproteobacteria bacterium
CAGGGAGGAACGGGATGGCGATCACCGAGTTCAGCGCGGGTCAGCTCGTCCGGCATACGGGTCGTCCGGATTGGGACCTGGGCAAGGTGCTCCAGGTGCAGGGCAACAAGGTGCGTGTTTTCTTCAAGGGCGACGCCGAGAAGGATGTCCGCACACTCATAGCGGGCAAGGCACCCCTCGATCTAGCCGCGAGCCAGTCCGATCCCCAGCTCGACAACCTGCCGCCGCTCCAGGGCGACGACTTCGGGCTGAAGGCGGGGAAGGTCACGCTGTCGGACGGGTTGCGTCGCTTCTCCGAGATCTTTCCGAGGGGATTCCAGGATCCCGACTACATCGGAAGCGGGAAGGCCGGCGGCGGTGAGGCCGGGGAGCGTGAGTACAAGTGGAGGGCCCACGAGCTCTACGTCGAGCTTCTTGGCGAAGGCCGCGGGCAGGCCCTGCTCGATGAAGGCGATGTCGAGGAGGTGGCCAAGCGCGTCCTGCAGGTCGAGGGAAAGACGAACCTTCTATCGCAGTTCGAGAAGATGGCACTGCGCGACGGCCTGGCCGACCCGGCCGCCGCACGCGCGTTCCTCGGTGCGATCTTCGCGTTCATCGCGGACGGCTCCCAAGAGCGCTTCGAGGCCGCCGCCGATGCGCTTCGCAAGCTTCCCGTCGAGGCAGGCAAGGCGAAGGTCGCGACCTGGCCCGTGCTGACCTTACTGCCTTTCCTGGCGCGGCCGGATCGCTTCATGTTCCTGAAGCCCGAGCCGACGAAGGAGTGCGCCGAACGCTTGCGCTTCGCCCTCCAGTACGACAGCGACCTGCGCTGGA
The DNA here is from genome assembly GCA_029261775.1 of Deltaproteobacteria bacterium. GTDB lineage: Bacteria > Myxococcota_A > UBA9160 > UBA9160 > UBA6930. The sequence goes on from JAJDAR010000533.1 coordinate 814, forward strand.
TCACCTGGAAGAAGCTCATGGTGATGGCCGATGAGCAGCTCGGTCCAGTGCTGCGCGAGCAGGGCGCTCGGGACTACATCGACATCCAGTCCTTCATCTGGGTGATTGCGAAGTACTGAGGGGTTGACTCATGGAAGACGATCGGATCGGCTCGCTTTACGAGATCTACCCGTCCGTCTTTGACTTGCGCGCCGACACGCCATGGCCCGATTCGTCCTACCCCGCGTTCGAGTTCGATCATGATGATCTCATCTGGAGTGAGGTTGATGTTTCGGCAACGCCAAGCTCGGATGCTCCGGTCCCACTAGATCCGATTCCTTGGAACCCCTACGCGGGTGAGGCGATCGATCCGCCGAGTGGTCCTTGGCAACCAGATCTGCCCCCTCCGCCACCAGACGTCCTGGGCTTCTACCTTCCGTTTCATCGCTTCTTCAGGCCTCGCTCTCACCAGCAGGTCTGGGGCATCTACCTCTTTGCGTCGGCGATCGCGGAGTTCGGGAGCTGGATTCACCACGAAACAGGCGGGCGAATTCCGCTCCGCAGCTGCAGGAAGGTCGCCCAGTCGTTTGTCTACTGGCACGAGTTCTTCCACCATCGAGCCGAGAGTCTAGTCACGCGACTCGAAGTCGCTGCTGGGGGGGAGCGGGCATATCTGGGCCGGGTTCGGAGGAAGTTCACCACGGGATTGAGCAAAGGAGAATGCCGAGAGGAAGCTCTCGCAGAGGGTTTCGCCCTGTACAAGGTTCGAGCAGAGACCTTCAAGAAGATCGAACCAGCGCTCAATCGGATCGACCGGCAAGCGCTGATGTTGGCGCTTCGGAAGTACTGCAAAGCTACTGGCCCGCCGTACTCGGCCGGGGTCGCACTAGAAGATCGCGGCAAGTTCGAGACTGAACTCAACATCCTAAGCGAGGACTATCGAAGGGAGGATCTCTACGATCCGAGAACCCTCGAGCACCAAGCGTGGCTGTCTGTCCCTCACACAACCCGTGGGATAAAGACAGTTCGTCAGAGCTTCTGGTACATCTGGGACCTGCCTGGGCTTCCTGTGCACCCGGACATCCATCCCTGGACCAGGGTCAAGGCGCGGGATCTCTTGGCGTTGGCGACTAGGCAAGGGTTTGAGAAGGTCAGCCAGAGAGGTTCTCATGTGAAGATGAAGAGCCCCGGTGGGGTCACAATCATCGTTCCTGTCCACAGGGGCCGAGACATCTCTACGGGAGTTGCGGCCAAGATCTTGAAACAGATCGGGCTCGGCTGGAGCGACCTCAAACGCACTGCTTGATGAGGTGCGTTTGCATCCGACGTGAGTAAGAGTGGGACCACCCTTGACGAATCCGGCAGGTCCTCCCTCGGCAGCGGCACGAACTCATCCCCGGGTCGCCAGAGCCTCACCTCGTCCGGCAAGCGGCAGTAGATCGTCCGCGCGACCGAAACCGCGCGTGCGGGCGCACGCGGCCAGCCCGTGGCCGCGGTGGAAGATCCGCTCCCCGGGAGCAGGGCAGAACGGGCAATCTGCAGGGGCCACCGACTTCGATCTTCGCCTAGAACCGTGGCGAGTCTCCCAGCTCTCCCACTTGGCCCTATGACACGAATCCCACTTGCCATCCCCTCCCCCCGGCCCCATCTTCTCCTCTCGGCATCCGGAGTGGCCGCCCGTCTACGGGACAACCCCGCAGGCAGGCAGCCCGGCAACCTGGGTGGACAACCCAAGGTGCCATTCCCACGCCCCGCAGGGGTGACGGGAGATGCGGTCCGACCGGGAGAAACCGGCGGGCAACGAAGTGTCCAGGACGGCTCCGTGTAGGGCCGTGCTCTCCGGGTGCCTTCTCCACCACGAGGTGAAGGAGGTACCCCATGTCTCGAAGGGCCAGGAAGCGCCACGCGCAGAGCGTGCGGCGCGCGACGTCCAGGCCGGCTCCGGCGCGCGTGGATGTCGCGGTGCCGGCCGACGCCGATCCGAACCACCACCTGTGGCGCAATGGTCGGCGCTGGTGGATCGCGTTCACGGTGCACCAGGACCATCGGCAGGAGCGCATCCGGCTCTCGCTCGGGACGCAGGACGTGGTCGAGGCGCGGCGGCGTCGAGATGAGATGCTGGCGCTGTTTGCCTCGGCGGAGGGCTGCAACGTGTCGCTGCGCTTCACACCGCGGGGGCAGCGGCGCGGGGCGCGGGCGGCGCGGCCCTCCACGGCTGCCGGCTCGGCCGGGCTCGTCGGGGAGGGCGCGTGATGCCGGGGGCGGGCTTTCTCGAGCGGCTCGGGCTCGTGGGCTACCGCGCGCTCGAGCCGGTGGTGCTGGCGGCGCTGGCGACGGAGGCGCCGGTGCTGCTGGTGGGGGCGCACGGCACGGCGAAGTCGCTGCTGGTCGAGCGGCTGGCGGGGGCGCTGCGGCTGCCGTTCCGCCACTACAACGCGTCGCTCCTCAACTACGACGACCTGGTCGGCGTGCCGCTGCCCGACGCCACGGGAGAGTCGCTCCGCTTCATCGGCACGCCGGGTGCGATCTGGGGCGCGGGCTTCGCGTTCTTCGACGAGATCTCCCGCTGCCGGCCGGACCTGCAGAACAAGCTCTTCCCGGTGATCCACGAAAAGAGGGTGGCGGGGGTGGAGCTGCCGGAGCTGCGGCACCGCTGGTCGGCGATGAACCCGCCGGCGCCGTCCGACGACGAGGCCGACCTGCTGGGCGCGGTCTACCTGGGCTCCGAGGCGCTCGACCCGGCGCTGGCCGATCGCTTCGGCTTCGTGGTGCGGGTGCCGGGCTGGCACGAGCTCACGGCCGAGGATCGGCTGCGGCTGGTGGGCCACGGCGATGTGCCGTCGCCGGGCCGGCGCACGTCGCTCCCGAGGCTCGTGGAGCGCTGCCGGGTGCTCGCCGACGAGACGCTGGCCGCACACCAGGACGCGCTGGCGGACTACGTCGTCCAGCTGATCGGACAGCTCGGCAAGGCCGAGCTGTCCGAGAGCCCGCGCCGTGCGCGCATGCTGGCGCGCAACGTGGCGGCGGTGCACGCGGCACGTGTGCTGCTCGTGGGAAAGCGCGCGAAGCTCGAGGCGAGCGCCGAGCTGGCGCTGATGCACGGCCTGCCGCAGAACGCGACGGAGGTGCCGCCCGCGCCGGGTACGCTGCTGGCGGCGCACCGGCAGGCCTACGAACTGGCGGGCCGGGCCAAGAACGATGCCTTGCGCCGGGTGCTGGCCGAGGAGGATCCGGCCCGGCGGATCGTGCTGGGCGACGAGCTCGAGCTCTCCGATGACGAGCTGTCGCGGCTCGTGACCCAGACGCTCTCCGAGGAGCGGTGCCCCGCGCGCCGGATGGGCCTGGCGACGGCGGCCTTCCTGGCCATGCAGGATCGCCGGCAGCTCGCGCCCTCGGCGTGGGAGGCGCTCGCAAGCGTGGCGCGGCGCGTGCTCGAGCCGCGCGAGCGTTCGGAGCCTGTGGAGCCGGGGCCCGACCTCGAGGACTGGCGCGAGATCTGCGCGTGGCTGGCCGAGCAGGACGAAGACGACGCGGGGACGAGGCTGCTGAGGAGCTACCTGTCCGCGGGCTTTCCGGACCTCTGGCGAAAGGTGCCGTGGCGCGAGGCGCTCGAGAGCTTCGAGCGGGACCTCGCGGTGTTGCAGCAGGGGCGAGCGGCGTGAGCGAGCTCGAGGACCTTCTCGACGATGAACCCTGGCATCTCACTTCCCCGAGCCAGACGTTGCTGCGCAACATGTCCATGCGCCCCCGCACGAGCGTGCGCTGCGACGTAGCCCCGCGCTCGGACACCCTGGTGCGCTTTGCGATCGAGGCCGCCTGCACGGGCTCCTACCCCGCCTGGCTCTCGCCTACCCGGAAGGCGAAGCAGCGGCTGCGCGAGGCGTGGGAGACGCTCGGGCTGCGCGGCGCCGCACTGGTCTTCGACTGGGTGACGCCGGAGCCGCCCTCGGAGCACCAGCCGTCCCGTCCGAAGCTGCTGGACGCCACGGACGAAGGCTTCGTGGTGAACGTCCTGGCGCGCACCCGCTCGTGTCTCCTGCTGGGCGACGCACCGCTCACGCTGGAGACCCCCTTCCTGAGCCGCGCGCTCGTCACCGACGACCCGCGCCTGATCGAGATGGCCCGCAAGACGGGTGT
>JAJDAR010000534.1 GCA_029261775.1 Deltaproteobacteria bacterium
ACGCCGTCCCCCTTCCAGTAGGGGCGGTGATCGTCGAAGAGGCGCGTGCCGCGGAACCGTGTGGGCAGGGTCCACCAGGCGACCCCACCGATCTCACGAAGGGAGAGTCCGCGTCGCCAGCTCGTGTCGCGGCGGATCGTCGAGTCGCGAGTGGTGCGCATCGGGTTGCCGGCGAAGGTGTGCACGTCCTGGTTGGCCCAGTCGAGCTGGCCGGGCTCGAAGCCGAGGCCGAGCAGTTCCATCACCCGCCGCAGCTCACGCTCCGGGTGGGCCACGAGCCGCTCGTAGCGGAGCTGCGTCCGCTGCGGATGGGCGCCCAGTGCCTCGAAGAACCGTCGCTCGCGCATGGCCGCAAAGGTGTAGTTGCGCGCATGCTCCAACCAGGGGCGCCCTCGCCGGGTGTTGGAGTGAACCACGCCGAACGCGCTGCGCGTGAGATGCAGCACCCGCAGATCGAAGACACCCAGCTGGTGGAGCCGCTGGAGGCGGTCGAGGGTCTTCGATGAATCGACGGCCCAGCTGGCTCCGCTCTCGCCGAGGCAGGCGGCGACGAAGTTTCGATTGTCCCGGACGAAGGTCGCGTCGTCCGGGTCCTGCAGGCGCAGGTCGTGCAGCGACTGCCCGGTCGCTGCCTGCAGGCGCTCTTCGACGCCCTTCCAGAAGCTGCAGCTGGGCACCGCGCCTGCCCCGCAGCGGCACGGCTCCTCGCGAGAGGTGCCCAGCTGACGGATCTCGCCCAGCGGCACCACGCGGCTGTGCGCGCCGATCAGCATCTCGGTGAGCGTCGAGCCGCTGTGGCCGCGCGACGTGATGTACAGGACTCTGGGCGGCGCCTCGTCCACGCGGCTTGGTCTCCCGGCGCGGAGGCGCCTCGACAGGGACGAGGGTATCCGTCGGCTCGGCGTGGCTCAACGCACCGCACGGCTGCGTGCTCCAGGCTCGCGCGCCGGGGCCGCAGGCTATGCTCCCGCGAACCCAGCGCGACGGCCCCATCCGTTGCGCCCGTAGGAGGCTTGAAGCGCAATGGTCGACTTCCCTTCGGAGCCGATGGCGCCCGCGGCCTTCCTCGAGACCTGGTACCCCCAGGCCTTCGCAGCGGCTGACGCGCCGGCGGGAGCCGAGAAGCTGGACCTGCGTCTGGGCATCCATCTCTCTGGCGCAGGCGGGGGCGAGTGGATCTTCCACATCGCAGGCGGCGAGCTCGCGGTCCTGCCCGGGAGCCGGGACGAGGCGGCCTTCACCTTCGTCCAGAGCGTGGAGGACTGGCAGGCTGGCCTTTGGACGGGCGGAGGCGGCGCGATCGGCAAGGGGGCGGCTGCCTTGTTCCGGCCCGGCGCGGCCGCAGCCACGGCGAGTGGGACGGGGCTGGCCGCGACGCCCTCGCTCGAGGCGTTGGCCGAGCTCGAGAAGCTCGACGGCCTGCTGCGGATGGTGGTGACGGAGGGCGCGGGCGGGGACTGGTCCGTGGGCTTCAAGCTCGGGCCGGGCGCCATTCCCGAGGCGGCCACCACGACGGTCTCGATCACCTCGGCGGACGCCCTGGCGATGGAGACCGGCGAGCTCGATCCGATGCAGGCCTTCATGTCCGGTCGCATCCGGGTCGAGGGCGACATGACCCTGATGATGCAGATGCAGGCGATCCAGATGCAGGTCGCCGCCCGCAACGCCGAGGGCGGGAGCTCCTGAGCGGTTCAGCGATCGAGCGGGTGCGCGCGGCCCAGCCCTTCCGGGCCGACCACCGCTGGGTGGAGATCGAGCCGATCGCCGAAGAGGGAGCGCTCAGTGGCAGCGCCTTCCGCGTGGTCGACGACCAGGGCCGGTGCTTCAAGCTGCGGCGTTGCCCGCGCGCCCTACGCGCCTGGTCGATCGAGCGCTACGTCCGGCGGCTGCCGGGGCTCTTCGCGCCGCTGGTCGGCCGCGATCGCGAGTACCTGCTCTTCGAGATCCTGAGCGAGCACCGGGCGATCTCGCGGCGCGAGCTGCTCGGGTGCGCGGAGTGGCTCGGCGGCTCGATCGCGTCGCTTCACGCGGCCGGCCGCGGACTGATCGGCCGCCGCGCCAGCGCCTGGCGGTATCGATTCGGCTTCCACCAGGGTCTGCGGGCGCTTCGCAAGCAGGCCGTGCTGCCGCCGGAGGTGCAGGAGGAGATCGAGCGCCGGGCCGCCCTGCACGAGCGGCGCTTCGGCTGGCCGATCGAGCTGGAGCTCGACGACATCCACAAGGGCAACGTCATGTGGGCGCCCGAGACCGACGACCTGCGCTACGTGGACGAGGAGGGCATCGGCCTGCGCGTCCGCGGAGCCTCCCTGGCGACGCTGCTCAAGTCGGCGTCGTTCTCGGATCCGCTCGAGGGCTTCCGGGTCGGCTACGCCGCCAAGGGAGATGCGAGCTGGATCCAGCCGGCCTACGTCGAGTTCCTGCTGCTGCAGGACGCCGTGCGCCGCGTTGCCCACAAGCTGCGCCACGAAACGCGTCTCGAGAAGCTGCCCGCCGAGCTCGACGAGATCCGGGCGATCGCCGAGAGCGAGGGATCGGACCTCGGCTGGCGCTTTCCGCGGGACGCCGTGCGCCGCCGGCGGCTCGCCGTGCGCTGTGCCGCGGGCATCACGGCGGCGGCCGGGTTCCGGGTGGAGATCCCCGAGGCCGACCAGGCGAAGGGCCTCACGCGCAAGAGCTTCGGCGACCGGCCCGGTCCGGAGCGGCCGGTCCGCGGCAAGATCTAGCGGGGGTCGGCCGCCGCGCTGGCTCCCCACGGAAGCGAACGGCCGAGCAGCTCGAACAGGCGCTCGTTGTGCGGCCGATAGAAGCCCTCCAGCCGCTCCCGGGTCGCGGGCTCGAGGTCCGGGTACTTCGGCGGACGCATCGCGACGAAGGTGTCGGGCGCGAAGTCCTCGATCTCCAGGAACTGGCAGACGCGCCGGTAGAAGGAAGGCGGGTCGGCGAACATCTCCTCCGCTGCCTCGACGAAGATCTGGTGCCGCGGGAACAGCTCGAAGAGGTGTTCGAGCTGGTAGACGTAGAGGCCGCGGGCGATCCCCGTGCCGGCGGAGAAGGTCTCGGAGATCCGCACGCGGCGCCGCATCAGCACCGCCGGATCAGCTGCGCCGAGTGCGGGGTCCGTGGCCAGCACCGTCTCGAAGCTCGCCGTCTCGCCGCGGTTCGTGAGGCGGACCTGGTGCTGCGAGTAGGCGCGTGCGACGGGGTCACGCAACAGCACCAGCAGCTTCGCCTCCGGCACGAGCTCCGCGAGCCGCTCGCGGCAGATCGGATCGAACAGGTACATCGGCGTGGCCTCGCCGGTGAGCACAGGCCCTCCCGCCTTGCGCGCCTCGCGCCGCAGCTCCGCGGCAGTCGGAAAGTGACCGCGATACCAGTAGGGGCCGCGCTCGGCATGGTTGTCGAAGTAGTGGACCTCCTTGCGGATGCAGCTCGCGATCTGCGGGTGCTGGATCAGGTTGCGATACAGGGACGTGGTGCCGCTGCGCTGCGCCCCGACCCCCACGAAGTCGGGCAGGACGCGCCACGGCGCCGTCAGGTGCCGCCAGGCCGTCATCTCCTTCCACCGGGAGCGCTGGCTCGGCCGGAGGCGGGCCGGCGCCCGGGCCGTCTGGAGCGCGCCCCGCAGCAGATCCGGCAGGTCTCGAAGCCACTGGCTCGGAGGCACGGTCGCCGGGTCGGACATGCGCAGCTCTCTCCCGCGGGCAGGGAAGGGCGGGCCTCGGTAGCCAGCGCCCCGGGCCCGGCGCCGCAGCCTACCCGACGGCCGCTTCCGCGCTCCAGGCGCCCCCTCCAGCCCCGCCATCTAGCGCCCCCGGGGCGAATCGGCTAACTCCCGGATCCGTCTGTGGGGGCGGTAGTTCAATTGGTTAGAGCACCGGCCTGTCACGCCGGAAGTTGCGGGTTCGAGTCCCGTCCGCCCCGCCATAACTCGTTGTTTTCGCTGCTGTTTTCAGGGCGATTTTCAGCGGGATACAAGTGGGATACACGCGCGGGGTTGCGCAGGATGTCGAACGATCCGCCCCGCGCGAGCTTCGCGTACACCCGGGTCGATGCCGCGTCGGCGTGGCGAAGCGCCGCTTGGATCTGCTCCAGCGAGACCCCGCGCCGGATGGCGTCCGTGGCCGTGGAGTGCTTGGTGCCTTCGTACATGGGCACGTGGACGCCGAGGGCTTGGCGCGCGTACTGGTTCCAGCGCGTTCGCAGCGCGTTCCCAAGCCAGCGTTTCCCCGCGACCCGACCCGTCGGATTGATGAAGAGCGGGATGCGTCCGTGGAATCGGTCAGACGGTTGGACCTGATCGAGCCGCCACAGGATCCAATCCCACAGCTCAGCCGAACACGGAAGGTCACCGGCACTGCGGTTCTTGGTCCGCGGCGCGGCCTCGTGGGTGTTCTGGCCCTGGACCGCCTTGTTGGTCCGAATCCAGCACCCTTCCTCGTCCTGGTAGGGATCGTCGATGTCGTACGCGCGGACCTCACCTGGCCGCGCTCCGCACGCCGCCGCGAGGAAGGCGCCGCGCTCCTCCCAGGGAATCGCCTCGAGGACGGCGGTCTGCGCCTCCATCGAGATGATGAGCGGCTGGTGCTCCGTCTTCGGGATCTTCGGGAACGGTGGCACGACGAGGATGAGCTCACCCTGACGGAGCCACTCGCAGAAGGCGTGGAACGCCCCAAGCACCTTGCGCCGAGTGGACGCGGAGAGCACCTGGTCCGTCTCTTCACCCTGGCGGTTGCGGGTTTTCCGGAGCGCCAGCCAACGCCCGAAGTCCCGCACCTTGGCCGCGCTGATGTCGTGGATCGTCTTCTCTCGCCAGAACTCCAAGTGTCCGTTGGGCTGCGCGTACCGCTCGAGATTCCGCGTGTAGGTCACAGAGAGGTCGCCTGCCCGCCGTCTGATCTCGAGATCCGCGAGCCAGTCCGCCATGAACCGGTGAACGGTGAGGTGACCCGTTGCGTCGCGCTTGTAGGCAACGAGGACGGCCTGGAGCGGCTTCCCGAGGGCGACCTTTGCCCGAATCTTCGACAGAAGATTCTCGGCGGCCTCGCGGGTCCGCAGCGGTTGGCCCTCGTCCGAGTAGGCGTTCCCAAACGGACGGAAGTCGACGTAGTAGAAGACAGTGCCGTTGGCGCGGCTCCGCCTGCGGATCTTTCCGAGGTTCTCCACGAGTGCCCAGCGTACGGTCTCCGAGGGCGCTGCGTCCAGCCGCCGGACCAGTCGCAGGATGGAGTCAGCACTCCCCGCCACCATTGCGTTCGCCGCCACCGCGAACCTCCTCGAGAACTACGGCGAAGGAATGCCGGCTCCGAGGGGGTGCCGATCAGAGAGCAAGGCCCATGCCGTTCGTCGCGAGCGGCCTCCGAGCTGTCACCCCGTGAGTAACGGCCCGAAAATGCAGCGGTTGTGGGCGACTCTCCGGTCTGGAGGGTGTTCTCACAGATGGGTCTTGGCGGTTTCGGTCGAACCAAGAACCACCCGCCGCGCCGGTCTCGCGGCATCAAAACGCAACCGCCGTCGGACCAGCTCCAGACCCGCGGAATCCCGTTTGATTCTCGCCTCCTTTGGCTTTGACTTGCGTGTCTTGGTTGCGGTTGGTTGTCGAAAAGCGTCATGAAAACAGGCTGTTAGATGAGGTCATGCCGGTATACTGAGCAGACGGCGGGGCCGGGGCCCGCGCCGAGGGTCCGGCCATGCTCAACCGTGTATCGAGCCTTGCTCGGTTTCTGACGGAGATCAGCGTCCGACGGCCGCTGGTGACGGTCGCGGTCGGGCTCGCCGTCACGCTGGGACTCGCGTACCAGGCCGCCCAGCTCTCCAGCGAGGTCGGGTACGCGGCCTACTTCGGCCCGGATGACCCCGCGGTGCATCGGCTCTCCGACTTCTTCGAGGAGTTCGACAGCGGCCTGCACGTGCTGGTCGTGTTTGGTTGCCCCGGAAGCGACGTCTGCTCCTCGGTGCGGGATCGGGCCGCGCTGGAGTTCATCGGGGAGCTGCAGCGAGACCTCGACGCCCTGCCCAACGTGCGCCGCACGCAGAGCGTGCTCAACGCGCCGATTGTCGTCGGCCCGCTGGAGACCCGGACCATCGCGGCGCGCGGCGGGGGAGGGGACTACCCGCTGTCGTCGGACTGGCAGCGCTTGGCTGAGCAGTCGCTCGGAGAGCCCTTCCTCGCCAACGTCGTCGTCTCGGAGGATGGCAAGACCGCCGGGATCATCGTCGAGTTCCAATCGCTCGACAGCCAGCCCGTTCGTGAGCTCGTGCACGCGATCCTCGATCTCGTTCCGCGCTACGAAGAGAAGCTCGGCAGCGAGATCTTCGTCGCAGGCGATCCCGTCTGGACGGTGGTTGCAGACGACGACCTGGACGCAGACTCGATCAACCTCACGCTCCTCATGTTCGTGCTCATCCTGGCAATCCTCTGGGGGTTCTTTCGAGACGCCTGGCTCACCATCCTCCCCGTGCTCTCCGTCGGAGGGCTCACCATCGCGATCCACGGCGTCATCGCGCTCCTCTCGATCCCGATGACCACGATCCTCGCCGCCCTTCCGCCGATTCTCGTGGTCATCGCGATCACTGCCGCGATCCATCTTCTCACCGGCTTCCTGCGTCATCCCGAGCTCGGGCCTGGCCCAGCGCTCGTCGAGGCTGCCGACGAGGTTGGACCGGGTTGCTTCTGGGCCGCCGTCACGACGGCCGCGGGCTTCGGCTCGTTCCTCCTGAGCGATCTCGCGAGCTTCAGGCAATTCGGTCTTGCCGCCGCAATCGGGCTTGGGTTGGCCTTCCTCGGCACATTCACGCTGCTGCCCGCACTCCTTTGCCTCATGTCTCCTCGCACGCGGGGCGCGGACCGTGCTCGTCTTGGCGTGGTCCGGGAGCTGCTGAGCGCTGCGCTGGGCGCGGTCTCGGGCAGGCCCACCTTCGTTCTGGTCACGGGATTGGCCGTCCTCATCGGCCTCGCGGCAGGAATTCCTCGCCTGTACTACGAGGTCGACTTCGGTGATCAGTCGCTCGTCCTGCGCTCCGTTCGCTTCATGGAGGCCAACTTCAGGAAGCCCATGACCACCGAACTGGTGGTCACCGTTCCGGAAGGGAAGCGGATCTACGACGCGGAGAGCCTCCGGATTCTCGAGCGTCTCGAGCAGTACTTCGACGAAGAGCCGAGCAGCGGAATCGCCTGGAGCTTCCTCGATTTCCTCGAGGAGGCCTACCGCATCGACCATGGAAGCCGGGCTCGGTCGTTCGATGAGCTCGTAGCGGCTGCACCTGCCGAGATGCCGATCGTTGCCTCCTACGACGGCCTCTCCGGTTTCTGGAGTGAGTCCGCCACCGAGCGGGGCGATGCTGGCCGGGTCTACCTGGACCGCGCGCGAGTCTCGGTCCATCGCAGTTGGCTCAATGGCGAAGACCAGATTCCCTATGTAGATCGCCTCCGCGACTTCATCGCCGAGGTGAACCAAGATGTCGGGCCCCAGGGCTATCGGGTCGAGCTGCACGGGGGCCTCGAGCTGGCCGCGCTCGCGGAGCGAAGGATTCGAGATACCCAGTGGCGGAGCTTCGGGACGGCGTTCGTCGTCGTCGCCTTGACCCTGTGGGCGCTCCTGTGGTCGGCCCCGGCGCTGGCAGCGCTGGGAACCGTCGTGAACGTCCTGCCCGTGGTCGCGCTTCTTGGGCTGATGGGCTGGGCGGGCATTGCGGTGGATCCCGCCAACACGATGGTGGCAGCCGTGCTCCTCGCGATTGCCGTGGATGACACGATCCACGTTTCTCTTCGCTATCAGCGTGCCCGTGTTGGCGGCTCCTCGCGCCTAGACGCAATCACAACGACGCTCACGACGGTCGGCGAGGCCGTCGTGATCACCAGCATCTGCCTGGCACTCGGCTTTGCCGTTCTCATGTTCTCGCGTTGGGGAGGGCTCGTTTCCTTCGGTCTCCTCGCCAGCCTCGGCATCGTCTTTGCCCTGCTCGCCGACCTCCTCCTCCTGCCGGCTGCGCTTCTCCTCCGTCAGGACTCGGAGGCCCAGGAATGAGCGGGAGGCTGGCAGTCCGACGGTGGATCGTGGCGGCCGCCGTATTCGCGCCCTGGCTCGTCGTGTGGCCGGCTCCCTCGACCCTCGTCGGAAGCATTCGAGGGCTGGACGCCCCTGTCGATGAGTCCCTTCGAGTGCCGTTCGGAGCTGCCTTCCTCCGCGGCGAGAATCCGCTCTTCGAGCCTCACGACCGAGTCCTGGATGTCGTCCTGGGACATGGGGAGCCATTGATCTCGCCGCGGAACCGCCACGAGCTCCGTCTTGCCCTTGAGCGGTATCCGGAGGCGGCTGCATCCGTCCGGCTCATTCGCGATCGGGAGCCCGTGACCGTCCGCGCCGGGCTCGCGGCCGGTGCCGGGTGGCAGGCGGTCGCGCGGAACTGGCCGACGATATTCCTGGGCGCGGCCTTCCTGCTCTTCGCCTTGACTGTCGGTCTGGGAAGTCTTCATCCCGTAGCGCCGCCGCTGTTTGTGGTTGCATGGTGCGTGGGATCCAGTGTCCTGGCTCAGATGGACCTGGTCCTACAGGAGGACTCTGGACTCTTCGGGCTGGCGTCCCTCCGTTCTCGACTCGGCCTGTTCAGTCTCACGCTCCTGCCCGCATCGATGATTCACTTGGCGATGCGATTCCCGGTAGTGGCGCCGCGCTTTCGCTCCGCAGGCGTCGCGGTGGTGCCCTACGTCTTCTGGCTCTTCCCGGCGGCGTTCGCCCAGATCCACCTGCAGGACGCGGCATTCCTCAATGCGCTCGAGAGGATCGTGGTGGGCGCAACGTTCCTGGCGGGCGGCATTCTTGTGGTGGGGAGTCTCACCGCACGCTCCATGACGCCCATCGAGCGAGCACGCACTCGCGCCTTGCTGCTTGGCCTCGGGGTTGGCAGTGCAGCACCGTTCGTCTACTTCCTCTCCGGAGGGCTGCCTCCGCCCGCACTTCGCACACCGTTCATCCTTTCGCTATTGGCCTTCCCGGCGGCCATTTCGTGGGCGATCGTCAGGTACCGGCTGCTTGATCCCCCGGTGTGGGTGCGGAGCGCGTTCCTCAATGGGCTTGCAGCGGTGGTCGCGCTCCTCCTCGCGAGCGGGGTCGTGTCATTCACGCTCTCGCTTCTCGGAGAGCGCGGAGCCACCGTATCTGCAGAGGTAGTCCCGGTCGCGCTGACCACGACGGTGCTCTACCAGCTCCTCCACTTCGGACTTCGCCGTGGGGCGGCAGGCCGCGTCCTTCGGGAGCGGGCCTTTGAACGGTTTCTCGAGGAGGCGAGCCAGGAGCTCGCGGCCGCGCGAAGTCCGCGGCGAGTCCTTCGCCGTGTCCAGGGGCTCATACAGACCCACCTCGGCGCCAGCGAGGTCCGCTGCGTGCTCGAAGCGGAGGCAGATCGCTGCTCGGAGCCGCTTGTTCAACGGGGTCTTCTGCTCTGGCATCACGAACGGTCTGCGCGCGGTGCCATCGTGCGAGCGCGTGCCCGGACCGAGGACCCCGGACCGGACGTTCCCGAGATCGTCCTTCCTCTGATTCCCCACAGCGCGCCGAGTGCACTCGTGGTCGTCGGGTCGCGGTCGGATGGTCTGCCCTATGGCGACGAACACGCCAGGATGCTGGCGAGCCTTCGGCACGTGGCGACGACGGCCCTGGAGGCCGCAGCGACTGCTGAGGACCTCGAAGCGAAGGTGGCCGAGAAGACGACGTCCCTCGAGCGAGCCTTGTCGGATCGACAGGCCGTCCTACGCGCAGCACGGGCGATCTGTGAGGCCGATGGCCCGGAGGAGGTGCTCGCCACACTTCGCGGCTTCGCGGCGGCGCACCAGGCGTCCATCCATTGGGAGGTCGCTGCCCCCGATGAAGCGAGTGTTCTCGAGCTGACCGTCCCCGGGGAACCGGTCCGCCTGCTGCAGCTGGAAGGAATCACGTCCCAGCGGGCCGAGGAGTTGACGCCGCAGCTCGGAACCCTCTGTGCGTTCGCCGGCCTCGCAATCGGGCGGCTCACGCTGCTGGCCGAGTTGAAGCGGGAGGTAGAGCGCCAGGCCGAGGAGATTGCCGAGATCAACTCGCGGAGGCTCCATGCCGAGTTCGTGCGTGGGGTCGCCCATGAGCTCCGCAAGCCGACCGAAGAGGTGCGCCAGCGCGTGGAGGAGCTGAGCGCATCACTGGCGCCCGAGCTTTCCGGGACCCTGCGGCGAATCCGCGGCGCGAGCCGCGAGATGTCCCGCCGGCTCGACCTGCTGCTCTTCCACTCGGGTCTCCGCCTCGATCTCCAGCGGATCGACCTGGTGAGCGTGGTCGACGACGCAGTCGAGGCGACGCGAGTCGGTTGTCCGGATCGCGACTACCAGGTCGGCCACGAGCTGGCTCGGCTTCCCATGCTTGGGGACCCGAGCCGCTTGCTCTCGGTGATCGAGAACCTGCTCGACAACGCGATCAAGGCAACCAGCCCAGGGCAGACGATACTCGTTCGTACCGCGCTGGAGGCGGATGGCAAGCGGCGAGGCAGCCGAGTCCGCCTGGACGTCGTAGACGGGGGACGTGGCATCCCGCCCGATCAACTGGAAGAGATCTTCCAGCCGGGCGTTGGACTCGAGCCCAGTGGATTCGGACTCGGCCTCTCGTTGTGCC
>JAJDAR010000535.1 GCA_029261775.1 Deltaproteobacteria bacterium
CAGTCGATCACCGTCAACGCCACGGGGACGCTCTCGGACGACGAGATCCAGCAGATCATCGAGGAGCAGGAGCTCTACGAAGTGCAGCTCAAGGACTTCGACGACGTCCAGACGAAGGCCTGATGCCATGGGTGGGTCCTCGAATCGCTCCGTCGCGCAGTGGCTCTCCGAGGGCCTCACGCTCTTCGCGGACGGCGACCGGGAGGCGGCAGCGGAATGCTGGCGCCGGGTGCTCAGTGTGGAGCCCACCCATCCCGGTGCACGGGACTACCTGAGGGCGATCGGCGACCCGGCCGGCCTGGAGGGGGACGGTGTCGAGCACCACACCCAGCTGGAGCTGCGGGACGAGGCCGTCGAGCTGCTCTCCGGTGGGCTCGTCGACGAGGCCTACGAGCTGATGACGACCACGGGGACGGAGCAGACCTCCGATCTCGAGACGCTCGCGTTGCTCGAGCTGCTGCGCATGCACCTGCACGAGGACGTGATCCAGCGGCTCGGCTCCTCCGCCTCGGTCCCGGTGATCGAGATGGCGCCCGAGGATCTGATGAAGTTCAACCTCCCGGCGGGTGCGGGCTTCCTGATCTCGCGAATCGACGGCCACACGCCGGTCAGCGACCTCGTCGCGGTCAGCGGCATGGATCCCTTCGAGACGATGCACACCCTCGGACGGCTGCTCGAGGCGGGGATCGTGGGAGTGGCCGAGTGAGCGACGCCCTGATCGACTACATCGATGCGCCGGTCCTGGTAGGGGACCCTCAGGCGAACGCCGTCCACGTCAACCCGGCCTTCGAGCGTTGCTTCGGCGTCGATGCCCAGGAAGCGCTCGGGATGCCGCTGGCCGAGCTCTTCGAGGGCGGAGCTCGGGAGGCCATGCTGGTCTCGGTCGCATCGGCGTGCCAACGGGGCGGCACGGCGCGCTGTCGGATCCGCGAACGCGGGGTCGGCTACTGCGTCGTGATCTCACCGATCCTGCGGGACGGAGAGGGCGTCGGCGTCGTGGTGCTCCTGAGCGAGGAGATCGAGGGCACCGAGCGATTGATGAGCCTGCGGCGCGAGATGGAGGTTCCGATCGACGAGATCTCGACCAGCCTCGAAACGCTGCTGCAGGAGACCGGAGGGCGCCGCAACCCGGGACACCGGGCCCGGCTCGAGGACTCGCTGCGCAGTCTCGGGCAGCTTCGCAAGCATGCGGACGAGCTCAGTGCCGTCCTCGTCGGTCAGGGCTCGTCGACGCGGAGCGAACGCTTCGACCCTTCGGGTCTGGTGCGACAGGTTGCCGAGAGCGTGCGCGAGCTCGCGGAAACCCTGGGGGTCGAGCTGCTGCTGCTCGCCCCGGCGAGCCTGGACGGTTTCGAGGGGGACGGGACGACCCTGGCGACTGCGTTGCGCGCCATGGTCGAGGCCCGTCTCGCCGTCGACCCGCCCCCGGCCCGCCTCACCCTGGCCGCCCGCAAGCTCGGCGCGGTCGATGGAGAGGCCCTGCTCCTGTCGGTTTCCGAGAAGCCCCGCAGCGGTGCGTTCTCCGAGCCCTTCGCGGAGCCCGGCGCCGTCCAGACGAGCCTCGCGGGGCTCGGCGCGCTGGTCCACGGCACCGCGCACCCGCGATTGGGCCGCACGTCCATCGTCCGTCTGCCGGGCGCCTCTCAGCACTGAGGGTACGGCTCCGGGGCTGTCCCTCCGGATGCCTGATCGCGGCCCGAGCACACGCTCCACCTGCGTGCCGCGTCGAGCGCCGGTCCCGGCTTCGTTAGTATCCGGCCGCTTGACGGGCCCCTTCCGGGCCCGGCCTCGAGAAGGGCAGGCGGGGAGGACGAGGAATGTCGGGCGATGTGAAGCGCGTCTGTCTTGCCTACAGCGGGGGGCTGGATACCTCGGTCATCCTCCGCTGGCTGATCGAGACCTACGACTGCGAGGTGGTCGCCTACTGCGCGGACGTCGGACAGGAGGAGGAGCTCTCCGGTCTGCCGGACAAGGCCCGCGCCAGCGGCGCCGTGGATTGCGTGATCCGGGACCTTCGCGAGGAGTTCACCCGCGACTACGTGTTCCCCGCCATCCAGGCGAACGCGCTCTACGAAGGCACTTACCTGCTGGGAACGGCTCTCGCGCGGCCGGTGATCGGCAAGCACCACGTACACGTCGCCCGCGAGACGGGGTGCGACGCGGTGGCCCACGGGGCGACCGGCAAGGGCAATGACCAGGTCCGTTTCGAGCTGGCCTACCGGGCGCTCGGTCCCGAGCTCGCGGTCATCGCGCCGTGGCGCGAATGGGACCTGCGCTCCCGGACGGACTGCATGGCCTACGCGCAGAAGTACGAGATCCCGGTGACGGCGACCGTGGACAAGCCCTACTCGATGGACCGGAATCTCCTGCACATCTCGTTCGAGGGCGGCGTGCTCGAGGATCCGTGGAACGCCCCGGACGAGTCGATGTTCGTGATGACCAAGAGCCCGGAGGATGCGCCGGACACGCCGGCCGAGGTCATCGTGGGCTTCGAGCAGGGCAATGCCGTGAGCATCGACGGCAAGCCCCTCGGGCCGGCCGCCCTGCTCGGGCGGCTGAACCAGATCGCCGGGGCCCACGGCATCGGCCGTGTGGACATGGTGGAGAACCGCTTCGTCGGCCTCAAGTCGCGAGGCGTCTACGAGACGCCGGGCGGCACGGTGCTCCACGCCGCCCATCGCGCCGTCGAGTCGATCACCCTCGATCGCGAGGTGATGCACGAGCGCGACCGGCTGATGCCGCGCTTCGCGGAGCTCATCTACAACGGCTTCTGGTTCTCGCCCGAGATGGACTTCATGCGCGCCGCCATCGAGAGCTCCCAGCGCAACGTCACCGGCGAGGCGCGGGTGCGGCTCTTCAAGGGCGGCCTGCAGATCACCGGGCGCCGCTCCCCCGTCTCCCTGTACTCCGAGGCCCTTTCGAGCTTCGAGGACGCGGGAGAGGCGGACACCTACATCCAGGCTGACGCGACCGGCTTCATCCGCCTGCAGGGACTGCGGCTGGCGGGGGCAGGGGACGACGGGAAGAGCTGATCCGCGGCCTCACTCCCCGTTCGCCCGCAAGCCGTTGGCCCGCAAACGCCCGCCGTCTCAATCCCTCTCGGCCAGGAAGCGCAGCAGGTAGGGGACCGCGATCTTCATCAGGTCCAGCTCCGGCGCGAGCTCGCGGCCGAGGGTGAAGACGTAGGACAGGGTCTTGGCGTAGAGCAGGAGCTGGGGCGGCAGGGTCAGCCCGGGCGTCTCGTAGAGCAGCGCGGTGGCCTCGTCCTTCAGGGCCAGCACGCCGTCCCCCGACAAAGCGAGGGCGCCGCCGGCGCCCCCGCCCCGCAGCCGGCCGAAGACGGTCCCCACACTGCGCCGCGCCGCCTCTTCGCTTCCGGGCTCGATCATCTGCATCCGCTGCATCGCGGCGAGGAAGCCCTCGAGGTCGTGCTGGAGCAGTGCATAGATGCCGTGGCGGACCTCCCGGCGCAGTGACGGATCCAATCGCTGGGACAGGCCGAAGTCGACGAACAGGACCCGAGGCTCGGTGGTGGCCCGCGGCTCGTCGACGACGAAGAGGTTGCCGGCGTGGGGATCGGCGTGGAAGAGACCATCGACGAAGATCTGCCGCGCATAGGCGGCGACCAGGTGCTTCATCACGTCCGCGAGCGGCACGCCCCTCGCTCGGAGGGTCTTCGGGTCCTGGAGGCTCAGGGTCGGCAGCCATGTCATGGTCAGCACCCGTCGGGTGGAGTGCTCCGCGATGATGCCGGGGACGACGATGCGATCGTCGTCCGCGAGATTGCGCGCGATCTCGCCGGCCATGCGCGCCTCACGCTCGAAGTCGAGCTCGTCGCGGAAGGCGGCGGCGAACTCGTCGAAGAGCGCGCCCCGATCCGTCTCGGGGGCGAGCCGCCGTACGAGCCGCCGGAGCAGCCGGAGGTCGCGTTCCGCGGAGGCCTCGAGCCAGGGGTACTGCACTTTCACCGCGACCTCCCGGCCGTCCAGCAGCCGGGCGCGATGCACCTGGGCGACCGAGGCCGCACCGAGGGGGACAGGATCGATCGCCGCGAAGCTCTCCCGGAGGGGTCGTCCCAGCTCGGCTTCGAGGGCGCGGGCCATCCGCCAGAACGGCAGCGGGGGAACGCGGTCGCGGAGGGCGGCGAAACGGGCGCGGGTCTCGGCGGGCAGCGCATCGACCCGGGTCGAGGCCAACTGACCGAGCTTGGCGAAGGGCCCCTTCAGTCGGCCCAGCGCCCCAGCGAGCGCGGCGCCATCTCGTTGGCGCCCGGAGAGGGTGATCCACCCCAACTCGAGCCACGCCTGCAGGCCCTGGCGCCGGGACCACTCGTGCACCCCATGGGCTGCCCGCTCGAGGGGGGAAGGGGCCGGAATGGGGCCGGGGGTCAGCATGACCGGGGACGCTAGGCAGGCCGGGAGGCCGGGACAAACGGATGAGACGCTCCCCCTCCTGGTCGATCTGGATCGGGGCGCGGGCGGCGGGCGTCGACCCCGTGGGACGCCCCGGCAGCCGGCCGGGAGGCGTCGTGTTAGCATCCGCCGTCCGATCCCCGGCCGCTCTCCACCCGGCCGCCAAAGCTTCGAAAGGGCTCACGAACATGCTCCACCGCCGCGCGCTCGGCGTTCTCGCCGCCCTCCTGCTCGTGTCCGTCGGCTGCCATGAGGTCCACTTCGAGCCCCGGGGTGGCGCTGGCGAGATCGACATCCTGGACAACCTGTTCGCGGTCTCCGTCGTCGACGAAGACCTGGTCCTGGCCTCGGGCTACTGGGGCGCCATCTACCGCAGTGAAGACGGTGGGCAGAGCTGGACCAAGAGCAACAGCGGCGTGAAGAGCCTGATCTACGACATCAGCATGGCCGACCGGCGCTTCGGCTGGGCCGTGGGACAGCTCGGACTCGTCCTGCGCACCGAGGACGGCGGCAAGACCTGGACGAAGCAGAGCACACCGAAGGACGAGCAGGGAGTCCACTTGTTCTCCGTGCAGGCCGTCAGCCCTGACCGCGCCGTAGCGGTCGGTGAATGGGGCACGATCATCGTGACCTCCGACGCCGGCAAGAGCTGGCGCGACGATTCGCTCACCATCGACGAGACCCACCCCCAGTTCGTGTGGCTGTCGATCTACGATCAGGAGCGGGTCCGCAACGGCGACGCGGTCTTCGAGGACGTGGGCCTGAACGACGTGTCCTGCCTCGCCAAGGACACCAACTACTGCTGGATCATCGGCGAGTTCGCTTATCTGTTCCGCAGCGAGGACGGCGGCGATACCTGGGAGAACGGAGAGATCCTCTCCGGCATCAAGGTCGATCCGATTCCGCTCGGCTACAACGAGATCGAGATCGCGCAGGAGAGCCGCGAAGTGATCAAGAAGTTCGCCTCGTTGATCGCCGACCAGCAGCACCTGAACATCGCGATCCAGCCCCGGGTGTCCGCGAAGGAGATCCGCGACTTCGGCAAGCAGGACAATCCCTTCCCGCTGTTCGAGATCATCGAGGCGCGCATCCAGGAGGTGCAGGCCTCGATCGAGGCGGCCGGCGTCCTCTCGGACCGGGTGCGTCGCCGGGGCGCGCCGCCCTGGGACTACGAGGACTTCCTGGCCGATGACCCGGAGTTCCTCGATCGGTACTTCGAGGGTCGCCTCTCGGACCAGCCGCAGGTCGAGGTGTCGATCGCGCAGAATCCCTACCTGTTCACGGTGCGTTTCGCCGACCCGAACGAGGGCTACATCTCGGGTCTCGGCGGGGTCGTGCTGCGGAGCAAGGACGGCGGGCGCACGTGGCGATACGAGGACATCGGCCGCAAGCAGGCGATCTTCGCGGTCCAGCCCATCACCGCCGACCGTGCCGTGATCGTGGGAGAGAAGGGCCTGTTCCGGACCACCGACGACGGCGGCAAGACCTGGGAGATGCCCAAGGACAAGATCTTCGACGGCATCTTCACGTTCATGCGCGACGTCAGCTTCGTCGGCAACACCGGGTACCTCGTCGGCCAGCGCGGCATGGTCCTGCGCAGCGATGACGCCGGCGCGACCTGGCGCACAGTCTCGCCGAAGCGGACGATCGAGGTCGCAGAGGCGCACTAGTCGGCGGCCGACGCTCGTCCGCGCCCAGCCCCCACCGCCCGGCGGTGGGGCCGTGCCCCAGGGGGCACCTGCCTTCGGGGCTCCCCTCGGGGAATCCTCGGCGATCGGGCCGCTAGGCTCAAGACCCGCGTACGCAGCGCCGATTTTCCAGGGGCACCGCACCCACGAGAAGGGGGAGCTCATGGTCCAGGCGGGGCGCCGACCTCGCATCCTGGTCGTCGACGACAGCCGCTATCACCGGGAGCTCGCACGAGACGTGCTGGCCTCGCGCGCGGACGTCGAGTGCTGCCAGGACGGCCGACAGGCTCTTGCGGCCCTGGAGCGCCAACCGGCCGACCTGGTGCTCTCGGACCTGTCGATGCCCGGCCTCTCGGGTCTCGAGCTGCTTGCCCGTGTGCAGCGCGAGCATCCCGGCACCGACTTCGTCCTCGTCACCGCGCACGCGTCGGTCGACAGTGCCGTCGAGGCCCTGCGCATGGGGGCGGTCGACTACCTGCAGAAGCCCGTCCGAGCCTCGGACCTGATCCTGATCACGGAGCGGACGATCGCTCGGCGCGGTCTCCTCGCCGAGAACCGAAGGCTGCGGGACGAGGTGATGGTGCTCGAGGCCTGCAAGGCGCTCACCGCCTGTCTCGAGCCCGAGGACGTGTTCGCCGTCGGTCTCGACCTCGTGGTCCAGGCGGCCGGCAGCCAACTCGGACTCTGCACCTATCTGCGCCCGGCGATGCCCGGCTCCGACGGGTTCCATGCGCGGGGTCTCAGCGAGCACGCCGAGGCACTGCTGCGGGATCGACTCGTGCTCGGCAAGCGCATGGCCCTCGAAGACGAGGACCATCCGAGCCGGCAGACGGAAGGCCCGCTGGTCGACGCGTTGCGCGAGGCCGGCCAGCCCGTCCAGGAGATCCTCCTCGTCCCGGTGCGCGGCGCCGAGACCGAGGGAGGATTCTTCGCCGTGGTATCGCCCGAGGCGGCCTTCGACGAGAGCGCCGTCGAGCGGGCCGGCATCGTGTCCAGCCACGCCGGCGTCGCCCTGCAGAACGCCGAGCGCTATCACCGCGCCCGCGAGCGGGCCTTCGTGGACGACGTGACGGAGCTCTACAACGCCCGGTACCTGCTCGAGGCCATCGAGCGTGAGGTCCGCCGGGCGGAGCGATACGGCAGCCCGCTGTCGCTGGTCTTCCTCGATCTCGACCGCTTCAAGCTCGTCAACGATCACCACGGCCACATCGTCGGCTCCAACGTGCTTCGCCAGCTCTCCCAGGTCCTGCTGCAGTGCGTCCGCACCGTGGACACCGTCGCCCGATACGGTGGAGACGAGTTCACGATGATCCTCGTGGACACCGACGAGGACGTCGCGCAGAACATCGCCGAGCGGATCAGGCAGACGGTGGAGGCCACCGCCTTCGAGGGCACAGCCGGAGAGGCCCTGCACGTGACCTGCAGCGTGGGCCTCGCCACCTTCCCGGCCCACGGGGCGGGCCGCGAGGCCCTGCTCGACGCGGCGGACAAGGCGATGTACCGCGCCAAGTCCGAGGGCCGGAACCGGGTCTGCTCCGCCAGCGATCTCGCCTAGCATCGCGTCGGCTCCGCGAGCCGGCAGGGCTCCCCTGCCGTCCGGATTCGCCGCGACGGCTGCGAGCCGTTGGCGGCCGCCGGGGCCCTCTGCTAACCAACTGCCCGATTTTGAAGCCGTTTTCGGCCTCCCGGGAGCAGGCGGAAGAAGGGTCCCGTGACCGATCGAGAGCCCAGCACAGCCAGCGAAGCCGAAGGCGGTCCCTCACGCGGGGGCCGGCAGGACGTGAGCCTCGACGGGATGGGGAGCCTGCGGCGCACCCATCGCTGCGGAGAGGTGCACGCGGCGCTCGTCGGGGAGGAAGTCGTGGTCGCCGGCTGGGTCCACGGCCATCGCGACCACGGCGGTGTGATCTTCGCGGATCTGCGCGATCGAAGCGGTCTGGTCCAGGTCGTCTTCCGGCCCGACAGCTCGCCCGAGGTGCATCGCCGCGCCGACGAGCTGCGCACCGAGTTCGTGGCGCTGGCCCGCGGCAGGGTGGTCCGACGCGAGGAAGGCAACGTCAACGCCGAGCTCCCGACGGGAGAGGTGGAGATCGAGGCGAGCGAGCTGCGGGTGCTGAACTCGGCGGTTCCCCCGCCATTCCCGATCGAGGAGGAGAGCGGCGTCGACGAGAGCATCCGGCTCCGACACCGCATCCACGATCTTCGCAGACCGCCGCTGCAGCGCGCCCTCGAGCTGCGCAGCCGTCTGGCCCAGGCCTTCCGTCGCGTCCTGTCGGACCTCGACTTCCTCGAGATCGAGACACCGATCCTGGCCAAGGCGACGCCCGAGGGAGCTCGCGACTTCCTCGTGCCCAGCCGCATGCAGCCCGGCGATTTCTACGCCCTGCCGCAATCGCCGCAGATCATGAAGCAGCTCTTCATGGTCGCGGGCTTCGATCGCTACTTCCAGATCGCACGCTGCTTCCGGGACGAGGACCAGCGCGCCGACCGCCAGCTCGAGTTCACCCAGGTGGATCTCGAGATGTCCTTCGTCGGCGTGGACGACGTTCTCGAGATCCTCGAAGAGATCACCTGCCGGGCCTGCCTGGAGGGGGCCGGGGTCGAGCTGCCCAGACCCTTCCCGCGCGTCTCGTGGGCCGATGCGATGGCCCGCTACGGCATCGATCGGCCGGACACCCGCATCCAGCTCGAGCTCGTCGAACTGACCGATCTGTTCGCGGCCAGCGACTTCCGGGCCTTCCGCGCCGTCGTCGACGGGGGCGGCATCGTCAAGTGCCTGCCCATCCAGGATGCGGGCGATCTGTCGCGAGGGGAGATCGACCGCCTCGAGAAGTTCGTGCGCAAGGAGCTCGGGGCGAAGGGGCTGGCCTGGATTCGCGTCACCGAGGACGGGAGCTGGCAGTCGCCGATCGTGAAGTTCCTCTCCGATGCCGAGCGCGCTGCGATCGAGGAGCGCTGCAGCACGCGGCCCGGAAGTCTGGTCTTCTTCCAGGCGGATGTGCCGGAGCGGGCCAACGCGATCCTGGCGAGGCTGCGGGTCGATCTCGGGGAGCGGCTCGGACGGGTCGACGGCCGGACCTGGGACCCGCTGTTCGTGGTCGACTTTCCGCTCTTCGAGCGAGGCGAGGACGGTGTGCTGACCTACATGCACATGCCCTTCGTGGCGCCGATGGACGAGGACCTCCCGCTCCTGCAGACGGAGCCCGAGAAGGTGCGTGCGACCCACTACGACGTGGTGCTGAACGGGCTCGAGCTGGGCTCGGGCAGCCTCCGGAACCATCGCGCGGACGTGCAGCGGCGCATCCTGGAGCTCCTGGGCTACGAGAAGGGAGAGATGGAGAGCCGCTTCGGCTTCCTTCTGAACGCGCTGGAGGCAGGCGCACCGCCCCACGGCGGCTTCGCCTTCGGCTACGATCGCACCGTGATGGTGTTGTCCGGCGCCGAGAGTCTGCGAGACGTCGTGGCCTTCCCCAAGACCCAGCGCGGGCAGGACCTCTTGATGGACGCGCCCTCGTCCGTGGATCAGGCGCTGCTCGAGGAGCTCCGCCTGCGCGTCTCGCGCGAGCGCAAGAGCAGCTAGGTGGCGCGCCGGCCGACCCTTCTGCTCCTGCTGGGAAGCATCGCGCTGGTGACGGCGGCCCCGGCCCAGGACGCCGCCGCGCCGCGGCTGCACCGGGTGCAGGCGGGCGAGACCCTGTGGAAGATCGCGCGGCTCACGGTCGGCGATCCCACCCTCTGGCCGGCCCTCTACCTCGCCAACCGCGACCAGATCAAGGATCCCTCGCGCGTCTACCCCGGCCAGGAGCTCGCGATCCCCGAGATCGATCCCGCGCGGGCGGACGCGCTTCGCCGCGAGGCCGCGACCCTCACCACCCGGTGAGCCGGGTCCTCCCGTGCGACGTCCTCGTGATCGGCGGGGGCATCAACGGCACCGGCATCGCGCGCGACCTCGCATTGCGTGGCGTCTCGGTCGCCCTCGTGGAGCGGCGCGAGCTCGGCTCGGGCACGTCCTGGGCATCCTCGGGCATGATCCACGGAGGCCTCCGCTACCTGCAGCAGGACCCCGAGGTCACCCACCACTCGTGCCTCGACTCCGGGGCGATCCAGCGCATCGCCCCCCACCTCGTGTTCCGGATCCCGTTCCTGATGCCCGTCTTCAGCGACGACCGCATCGGGCCGGAGATCGTCGAGGTCGGCCTCGAGATGTACGACGCCTATCAGCCGCTGAAGAACGGCCGGCCCCACACGCGCCTCACGAGCGCCCAAGCCCGCGAGCTCGAGCCGATGCTCTCCGACCGCATCGAGTGCGCCTTCACCTTGGACGAGTGGGGCGTGGACGCGGGTCGCCTCTGCATCGCCAACGCGCTGGACGCGATGGCTCACGGGGCGCGGGTGTTCACGCACACCGAGGCCGTCGAGCCGCTGCGCTCGCCCGGGGGGCGCATCGAGGGCGCCCGCGTGCGGGACACGGTGACGGGGGAGACCTGGCAGGTCGAGGCGGCGCTCACGATGAACGCCGCCGGACCCTGGGTCCCCCAGGTGTCGGAGATGATGGGAGAGCTGGTCCGGCAGCGGCCAGGCAAGGGGATCCACCTCGTCTTCGAGCGCCGCGTCTCGAACCTGGCCATCTACGCGCGAGGGGTCGATGGGCGCGACATGTTCACCTTTCCCCACGAGCAGAACTCGATGGCGGGCACCACCGACGACGACTACTACGGCGACCTCGATCGGATCGAGGCGACCGAGGACGAGGTCGCGTACGTGCTCGAGGCGATGGAGCGTTCGATCCCCGACATCCGCCGGCATCGGGTGACCCATACCCTCCAGGGCGTGAGGCCGACCCTCTACGGCTTCGGGGCCTACGAGGACGAGCTCTCCCGCGACTACGAGGTCATCGATCACGGCGCCGGCGGCCAGGCACCGGGCCTGTTCACCATCACGGGGGGCAAGCTTGCCGCCTTTCGTCTGATGGCCGAGGACGCGGCGGACCGCCTCTGCGCCGAGCTCGGGAACGACGCACCGTGTCGCACCGCCGAGCTGCCGCTACCCGGAGGCGAGGAGCCCGTCGACGTGGCGGCGCTCGCGCGCAAGGCCGCGATCTCCCTTCCGGCGGCGCTTCGGCTGGCCTTCCGGCACGGCGCCCGCGCGGGCCAGGTGGTCGGAGCGAGCGATCCGGTGCAGAGCCCCGCGCGCACGATCTGTGCCTGCGAACCGGTCCTCGACAGCGAGCTGCGGCACGTCGCCCGCGTCGAGGGGGTCCGCAAGCTGTCCGACTGCATGCTGCGGGTGCGGCTTGGGCTGGGCGCCTGTCAAGGGGCCGGTTGCACAGCGTCGGCCGCGGGGGTGCTGGCGGAGGAGCTCGGCTGGGATGCCGAACGGACGATCCGGGAGGTCGCCGAGTTCGCCGCCCAACGTTGGCGGGCCGTCGCCCCCGTCCTGGACGGAGCGCAGGTCGCCGCCATGGAGGTCCACCGCTCGGTCCACTTCGGGATGATCGGCATGGGGGGCGCCGTCCCGTGAGCCGGGCACCCGGCAGGGGGGGCGCCGGTCCATGAGCGGCGCACTCGTCATCGGGGGTGGACTCGCGGGAAGCGCCGCCGCGCTGGTCCTCGCCGAGGCTGGCGTCCCGGTGCGGCGGCTGGCGGCGGGACCCGGGGCGACAGCGTTGACCGGCGGCTCCATCGACGTGGCCGCGGCCTCGCCGGGCGTGCCCCACCTGCCCTGGAGGGATCCGCGCAGCGGTGAAGCGCTGCCCTCTCGCGCACGCCTTCGGATCCTGCTCTCGGGGGCGTCCCGCCATCCGTACACGACCACCTTCGGAGCGGCGGGCGGCGAAGCCCTGGCGGCGGCCTTCGAGCGGGCCACGGAGCGCCTCGCCGGCTGGCTCCGCGCGGAAGGGATCGATCTCCACGGAAGCCTGGATCGCAACCTGCTCCTGCCGAGCGCGCAAGGCACCCTGCGCATCAGCGACCTCGCCCTGACCGGCGTCGCGAGCTCCGACCTCGGCGGTTGCCGCAAGGTCACGATTGTGGACGTTCCCGGGGTCGAGGGCTGGGACGCGCGCGGCTGCGCGAGAACCCTGGCCTCCGAGATCGCCGCGCTCGGGCTCGGGCCGCTTCCGGTCGAGGTGGTGCGCGCCCGCGACGACCGCTTCGCGTCCGGTGCAGGCAGCCCGGCCCGCATCGCAGCGCGTCTCGACGGCGCGGAGGGGGAGGGTCTGCTCAAGGCCGCCCTCGAGGGTCTCGGCGGCGCCGACGAGCTGGTGCTCCTGCCCCAGGTGCTGGGCCTGGTTCGCACGCGAGCGCTGCTGGCGTCGGTCTCGCAGGGACGACCGGTGGGCGAGGCCCTGAGCTTTCCCCCCTTTGCCCTTGCGGGCTACCGCCTGACGCGGGCGCTCGACCGGGCCTGCGCCGCGGCCGGGGTGGAGCTGCTGCGCGGGCGCGCCGGTCGCGTGCTGGCCGCGGAGGGCAGGTTGCGGGTCGAGCCCGAGCAGCCGGGGGCCTTCGAAGCCCTGGAGCCCGAAGGGCTGGTGCTCGCCACCGGCCGATTCGTCGGCGGGGGTCTGGAGGCGGGGCCCCGGGGCGTCCACGAGCCGCTGCTGGGGCTGCCTGTCTCCGACCCCGACGGGCGCCGGGTCGACGGGATCCCGGCTCATCGCAGCGTTCGCAAGGGCTACGCCAATCCGCAGCCCCTGTACGCCGCTGGGGTTTCGGTCGACGGCGCGCTGCGGCCGCAGCCGACGGCGCCGGCCGGCGTGTGGGCTGCGGGCGAGTGGATCGGAGGCTTCGACCCGGCCCGTGAGCGGACCGGGCTGGGCGTCGCGCTCCTGACCGGGATCGCGGCGGGCGAGCGCGCTGCGCGGCACGTGCTGGGCAGCAACGACTCCGGGCAGGCGCCGAGAGGCCCGGCATGAGGGGATACCGGGGTTTCCTGCGCGAGTTCGCCCGCACCGGCTCCCTCCGCGCCCTGGTGCTCCAGGTGCGGACCGGAATCGCGCACGTGGCGCGGCAGTGGACCGGTCGCAACGAGGTCGGCAATCCTCTCGCCCGCTTCTTCGAGAGCTACGGCCCCGACGGGATCCGGCCGGCCTCCGCAGCGGAACGTCGGCTGCGGCTCGCCAGCGAGGCGTGTCTGGTGTGCGGTCTGTGCAGCGCGGCCTGTGCCGAGGCGGGCGGGCGCCCGTTGCTCGACCCGCGGGACGCCGTCATCGCGGCGGCCCGGCTCAGCCTCGACCTGCGCCGCGCGGGGCTCGAGGGCCTCGCGGCCAGTTCCTGTGCCGCGTGCGCGGCCTGTGATCCCGTGTGTCCCCAGGGCATCCCGATCCATCTCGTGCAGGAGAGCCTGGCGGCCCGGCCCGGGAGCGAGCCGCCGCAGGGGGCGCCCGATTCGGGGGCTCCTGCCGCGCGGGATGCGAGGGGCCCCGGGATCGGCTAAATCGCCCCCGGGCGGCGAATGCGGGGGCGCCTGCTCCCGGTGCATCCGGCCGGAGTGCGTCCGGACCCGCCGTTCCGCTTCACAGAGGACGAGCGCGGCGCCTGCGCCGCCCGGATCCGCCACATGGCCAAGCGCCAGGAGAGACCCCCCACCATGGCACGACCCAGGATCGCCCTGATCGGCGGAGGCAACATCGGCGGCGTGCTCGCCGAGCAGATCGCGTATCGGGAGCTCGGAGACGTCGTCCTCTTCGACGTCGTCGAGGGCATGCCCCAGGGCAAGGCCCTCGATCTGGCCGAGGGTGCGCCCCTGGTCGACTCCGACGCGCGCATCGAGGGAACGAACGCGTACGAGGGGATCGCCGGCGCGGACGTGGTGATCATCACCGCCGGCCTCGCGCGCAAGCCGGGCATGTCCCGCGACGACCTGTTGAACACGAACCTCTCGATCATGAAGCAGGTGGCCGCGGGCGTGCGAGACAATGCCCCGGACGCCTACGTGATCGTGATCTCCAACCCGCTCGACGCGATGGTCTACACGTTCAAGGAGGTCTCGGGCTTCCCGAAGAACCGCGTCGTCGGCATGGCGGGCGTGCTCGACTCGACCCGCTTCCGAAGCTTCGTCGCTTGGGAGCTGGGCGTCTCCGTGCAGGACGTGACCGCCCTCGTGCTGGGCGGCCACGGCGACACGATGGTGCCGCTGGTCCGCTACTGCACGGTCGCCGGCATCCCGCTCACACAGCTGCTCTCATCGGCCAAGATCGACGCCATCGTCGAGCGCACCAAGGGCGCGGGAGGCGAGGTCGTCGCCCTGCTCAAGACGGGGTCGGCGTTCGTCTCCCCCGCGCTGTCGGCCATCGAGATGGCCGAGTCCATCCTGAAGGACAAGAAGCGCGTGCTCGCCTGCGCCTGCCTGCTGGAGGGTGAGTACGGCGTGGACGGGCTCTACGTCGGTGTGCCCTGCATCCTCGGCGCGAACGGCGTCGAGAAGGTGCTCGAAGTCGAGCTCGATGCCGAAGAGCGCAAGCTCTTCGACGCGAGCGTCGAGCACGTGAAGACCCTCGTCGACCAGATCCAGCTCTAGGAGCCTCCGTTGAACGTTCACGAGTATCAGGCGAAGGAGCTCTTCCGTTCGTACGGCGTCGCCGTGCCGGAGGGGCGGCTGGCCACCACACCGGCCGAGGCCGAGGAGGCCGCGAAGCGCCTCGGGACGGCCGTGACCGTGGTCAAGGCCCAGGTCCATGCGGGTGGGCGCGGGAAGGGCGGCGGCGTCAAGCTGGCCAAGAGCCCGGCCGAGGCCAAGCAGCATGCCAGCGAGATCCTGGGCATGACCCTCGTGACCCA
Source organism: Deltaproteobacteria bacterium (assembly GCA_029261775.1). Lineage (GTDB taxonomy): Bacteria > Myxococcota_A > UBA9160 > UBA9160 > UBA6930. The sequence goes on from JAJDAR010000535.1 coordinate 14,878, forward strand.
CCAGACCGGACCCGAGGGCAAGCTGGTTCGCAAGGTCTACGTCGAGGCGGGTTCGGACATCGCGCGCGAGCTCTACCTCGCGCTGACGCTGGACCGCGCTACCGAGGACTTCGCGATCATCGCCTCGACCGAAGGGGGGATGGACATCGAAGAGGTCGCGGAGAAGACGCCCGAGAAGATCCACACCGAGTTCATCGATCCCAACGTGGGCCTGCAGGGCTATCAGGTCCGCAAGATCGCGGCCGCCCTGGGGCTCGACAAGGGGCAGGCGGGCAAGCTCGACGTGTTCCTGAAGGGCCTGTTCCGCCTCTTCCTCGAGAAGGATGCCTCGCTGGTCGAGATCAATCCGCTCGTGGTGACGGGCGGGGGGGACCTCTTCGCCCTCGACGGCAAGCTGAACTTCGACGACAACGCGCTGTTCCGCCATCCCGAGATCGCCGAGCTGCGGGATCCCGACGAGGAGGACCCGCGGGAGCGCGCGGCCAACGAGATCGACCTCGCCTACGTCGGCCTCGACGGTGACATCGGTTGCATGGTGAACGGCGCCGGGCTGGCCATGGCGACCCTCGACATGATCGCGGTCTGCGGCGGAAGCCCCGCGAACTTCCTGGACGCGGGAGGGGGCGCCGACACCGAGAAGGTGAAGGAAGCCTTCAAGCTCATCCTCCAGGACGAGAAGGTGAAGGCCATCCTGGTGAACATCTTCGGCGGGATCGTGCGCTGTGACCTGATCGCGGAAGGCGTCGTCGCCGCCGCTGACGAGCTCGGGGTCGGGGTTCCGCTGGTCGTCCGCCTCCAGGGCACGAACGCCCCCGAGGGTCGGCAGATCCTGGCCGAGTCGGACCTCGACATCACCCCCGCCGAGACGCTGCAGGAGGCGGGCGAGAAGGCCGTCGCCGCGGCGCGTGGAGCCTGAACCGATGGCCATCCTCGCCGACAAGAACACGAAGCTGCTGGTCCAGGGCATGGGCCGCATGGGTCAGTTCCACGCGGGCCTCTCCGTCGAGTACGGCACCCAGGTCGTCGCGGGCGTGCACCCGGGCAAGGGCGGCACCAAGATCGAGGGCATCCCGATCTTCGAGACGGTTCAGCAGGCCGTGGCCGAGACCGGGGCCAACGCCTCGGTCGTCTTCGTTCCGCCGCCGGGCGCGGCCGATGCCATCCTCGAGGCGGTGGACGCGGGCCTCGACCTGACCTGCTGCATCACCGAGGGCATTCCCGCGATCGACATGGCCAAAGCCAAGCGCGCGATGAAGGGCAGTCACACACGGCTGGTCGGACCCAACTGTCCGGGGGTGGTCACCCCGGAGCAGTGCCGTATCGGGATCATGCCCGCGCAGATCACCCGACCCGGTCCGGTGGGGGTCGTCTCACGTTCGGGCACTCTCACCTACGAGGCCGTCGACCAGCTCTCGCGACTGGGCATCGGTCAGTCGACCTGCGTCGGCATCGGCGGCGATCCGGTGATCGGGACGACCTTCGTGGACGCCCTGGCGCTCTTCGAGGCCGATCCCGAGACCCAGGCGGTCGTGATGATCGGGGAGATCGGCGGCTCGGCCGAAGAAGAGGCTGCGCTCTTCGTCCAGGAGAAGATGTCCAAGCCGGTCGTCGCCTTCATCGCCGGCCAGAACGCGCCTCCCGGCAAGCGGATGGGTCATGCCGGCGCGATCATCGCCGGCGGCAAGGGGCGCGCCAGCGACAAGATGGCGGCGCTCGAGGCCGCCGGTGTCGCCGTCTCACCGAGTCCTGCCACGATCGGGCAGACGCTGGCGGAGCACGCGCCCCACCTGAAGTCCTGAGGCCAGCGAAGGCCTGAGGTCACTGAAGTTCCGAGGACGGCACGGCCGTCCCTGGCGGACGATCAGGCCTCGACCGTCCAGGTGTCGCCGGAGTGCAGCAGGGCGCGCAGGTCCCCGGGGCCTCGCTGCTCGAAGGCGTCGTCCACCTGCGCCTGGAGCATCGACTCGTAGGTGCTCTTCGCGACGGCGCGGAAGACCCCGGTCGGCAGCGGGAACTCGGGCCGCGCCAGCGAGGCGAGGGCGAACGCGTAGCTCGGGCTCCGGTGCGTCTCGTCGTGGACCGCAACGCCCGCGGCGATCGGGTCCTCGTCCGCGGCGAGATCGACGACCGACGGAACGCCGTCCTGGATGCTGATCCCCCGCCGCGCGTCCTTCGGTCCGAAGACCAGCGGCTCGCCGTTGTGGAGCATCAGCGCGGCACCGACGCGGGTCTTCCGGTCTTCGACCTCGAGCCACTCGTTGTCGTTGTAGACGGGGCAGTTCTGCAGGATCTCCACGAATGCCGTGCCCTTGTGGGCATGGGCGCGGTGGAGGATCTCCTGGAGATGCGGCGCGTCGACGTCGACCGTGCGCGCGACGAAGGTGGCTCCCGCGCCGAGCGCGAAGGCGATCGGATCGATCGGGTGGTCGATCGAGCCCTGCGGCGTCGACTTCGTGCGCATCCCCTCGCGGGAGGTCGGCGAGTACTGTCCCTTGGTGAGGCCGTACACACGGTTGTTGAATAGCAGGATCTGCAGGTCGAGGTTCCGCCGGATCGTGTGCAGCAGGTGATTGCCGCCGATCGACAGCCCGTCCCCGTCGCCCGTCACGACCCACACCGAGAGGTCGGGGCGGCTGGCCTTGATCCCCGTCGCGAAGGCGGGTGCGCGGCCGTGGATCGTGTGGAAGCCATAGGTGTTCATGTAGTAGGGGAAGCGGCTGGAGCAGCCGATTCCCGACACGAAGACCACGTTCTGCTTCGGCACGCCCAGCTCGGGCATCACCTTCTGCACGTTCTTCAGGATCGAGTAGTCACCGCAGCCAGGGCACCAGCGCACGTCCTGGTCGGAGACGAAGTCCTTGGCCTTCGCGATCGTCGGAGCGGCCGCCATCTACTTTCTCCCGCCGAGCATCGAGTCGATGCGCTCGCGCAGTTCGCTGACCTTGAAGGGTTGGCCTTCCACCTTGGAGAGGCTCTCGGCGGGGACCAGGAACTCTGCGCGCAGGTGGCGCCAGAGCTGGCCGCAGTTGAGCTCGGCAACCAGCACCTGCTTGTAGCGCTCGAGCAGCTCGCCCAGGTTGGAGGGGAAGGGATTCAAGTGGCGGAGATGCAGGCTCGACACGTCCTGACCCTCGGCGCGGGCGTCGTTCACCGCTGAGGTGATCGCACCGTGGGTGCCGCCCCAGCCGATCACGAGCAGCTCTCCCCGGTCGGCGCCGTTCACCTCCGCCGGCGGGATGTCCTGCGCGATGCGCGCGACCTTCTCGGCGCGCAGCTGCACCATGCGACCGTGATTCTCCGGCAGGTAGGACACCGCCCCGGTGTCGACCTCACTCTCGAGACCCCCGATCCGGTGCTCGAGTCCGGGCGTTCCGGGGATCGCCCACGGCCTCGCGAGGGTCTCGGGATCGCGGCGATAGGGCAGGAAGCCCTCCGGATCGGTGCGGTACTCGACGTCGAAGCGGGGAAGGGTATCGATGTCGGGGATCAGCCAGGGCTCCGAGCTGTTGGCGATGTACCCGTCCGAGAGCACGATGACGGGCGTCATGTACTTCACCGCCAGGTGGAAGGCCTCGATCATGGTGCCGAAGCAGTCGCCGGGCGTGGCCGGCGCGAGCACGGGCACCGGGCTGTCCGAATTGCGCCCGTAGAGCGCGGCCAACAGGTCGGCCTGCTCGGTCTTGGTCGGCATGCCCGTCGAAGGTCCGGCGCGCTGGATGTCGACGATGACCAGTGGCAGCTCCGTCATCACGGCGAGGCCGAGGGCCTCTTGCTTGAGGATGAAGCCGGGCCCGCTGGTGGTGGACACCGCGAGCTGACCGGCGAAGGCCGCACCGATGCTCGCACTGGCGGCCGCGATCTCGTCCTCGGCCTGGAAGGTCTTGACGCCGAAGTGCCGGTAGCGCGCGAGCTCGTGGAGCACGTCGCTGGCGGGCGTGATCGGGTAGGCGCCGAGAAAGACCGGCTTTCCCAGCTGGACTCCCGCGGCGACGATGCCCCAGGCGAGGGCCGTGTTGCCGGTGATGTTGCGATAGGTGCCCGGCTGGATCTTCGCCTTGGGAACGGAGAAGGAGACCGGGAACAGCTCCGTGGTCTCACCGAAGTGGAGCCCCGCCTTCAGGACCCGCTGATTCGCCTCGAGGACCTTGCCCTTGAACTTGCCTTCGAGCCAGCGCAGCGTCGACTCCACCGGGCGGTTGTAGAGCCAGAACATGAGACCGAGCGCGAAGAAGTTCTTGCAGCGATCCGTCTCGCGGGTGCCGAGCTTCAGATCCTTGATCGCTTCGCGGTTGAGCGCCGTCAGGGGAATCTGGACGACCCGGAAGCGGTCTTCGAGGGCGGGCAACGGATCGCCGTCGTAGCCGGCCCGCTCGAGGTTCTTGCCGGTGAAGGCGTCGCTGTTGACGATCACCATGCCGCCGGGCCGCAGGTCCTCGATGTTCGCGTGCAGCGCCGCCGGGTTCAGTGCGACCAGGAGATCGGGCTGGTCAGCCGGCGTGCGGATGTCCTCGCTCGCGAAGTGGATCTGGAAGCCGGACACGCCGGCGAGAGAGCCCGCCGGGGCGCGAATCTCCGCGGGAAAGTCGGGAAACGTCGAGAGATCGTTGCCCGCGAGGGCGGTCGATTCGGTGAACTTCGTTCCGGTGAGCTGCATGCCGTCGCCGGAGTCGCCGGCAAACCGGATCGCCACGCGCTCGACCTGCTCGATCGGCTTCTTCGGCTGGGCCACTACGGGGTGGGCTCCTTGGGGCGTTCCGGACGCACAGTCCGCGAGAGCGCTTGGGGCGGCCTCGGCATTGTATCCCCCCAGGGCGGCCGCGAAACCCCGGAGACCCTTTCTGGGGCGGTTTGGACACCATCGACGGAAAACCTTTCGGGCGAGGTGGGTTCGGCGAGCCACCTGCATCCCTCTGAGCCTCAAGTGGGTGACCCCAAGGGCCGATAGCGAGGCATGTTCTTCGCCCGCCGCAGCGAGGCCCCGGCGCTCGAGCCCTCGTGGTTCCGGGGTCTGCGCTTCTCGCTCAACACTCCCGTCGTACGAACGGACGGTCTGCCCGTGGCACCGGCGCGGGCTGCCCTCGTGCTGTTCGAGGCTCCGGAGGGACCGCCCGGCGTCCTGGTGGGTGTGCGCTCGCTGAAGAGCGGTCAGGTCGTCCACTTCGAGCCGGAGGGCACGATCGATGCCCTCGAGGAGGGCCTCGACGCCGCCATGGCGTTCGGCGAGGGCATGGGCTTCCTGTTCGACGACGACGAGCTGGAGGAGGGCGAGGCGGAGCGCGCGTTCGGCATGTGGCACGACCTGATGGGAGAGCTGGATCCGCGCTCCGAGCGCGCCGCGTCCCCCGGCGCATCGGAGGACGAGCTGCTTCTCACCGAGGCGTTGGGCGAGACGGCCCGGCCCGACACGGCGCCCACCCGCGAGATCACCCAGCCGGCCGCTCCGCCGGACACCGACGCCCTGGCTTCGCTGGTCGAGAGCGCACTGGCCGATGCCGGGGGCTCGCTGCCTCCGGTCGGAGAGGCCAGCGTCCCGATGCTCACGAAGTTCCGGTCCGGCGGCGAGTTCGAGGACTATGCCCTCACGAATCCGAGCCTGCCCGAGGCGCGCCCGCTGATCGTCGAGGACTTCGCACCGGAGAGCGCGACCGGGCTCGACGAGGACCTGGAGTCCGACGCGGCCCACGACCCGGAGGCGGCGGACGAGCTGCTGGGGGTGGTGGAAGTGGACGGAGCCGAGCTGCCCTCCGAGACCGAGGCCGAGCCCGCCGCCGGCCCGCCGCCCGAGGCGGAAGCCGCGTCCGAGGAGCCCGACCCGGACGGCGATGCCCCCGTGGCGAAGGCCGGGCGCCGGCGCGGCCGCGGAAGGGCGGCGCTCGGAAGGCTGCGTCTCGTGAAGAAGCGCCTCTCTCCGTCCGACGAGTCCAAGCGTCAGTTCCTGGCGCGCATCCTGTCCGAGTTCTGAGGGGGATTCGACCTTGATTCCGAACCTGACGATCCAGCTCCGCGCGTGGACCACCACCGGAACCCTGTTCCGTGGCCTGGTCCTCGGCCTCGTGCTGCCTGCGCTGAGTGCGGGCTGTGCAAGCTCCGGGGGACAAAGCCGTGCCGAGACGCAACTCGAGACGCAGCAGAACCAGAAGCGGTCGGCCTCTCATTACCGCATGGGAAGCGGCTACCTGCGTGAGGGGAACGTGGCTCCTGCGATCCGCGAGCTGCGGATCGCCGAGGGGCTCAACCCCGGCGACAAGTGGACCCAGCTGGCCCTGGCGGAGGCCTATCGCTTGAAGGGGCTCTTCGAGCTCGCCGCGGTGCACCTGCGCAAGGCCCTCGACGTGTCGCCCGGGTTCCATCAGGCGCGCTTGAGCCTCTCGGCGGTCTCCATCGAGCTCGGGCACTACGCCGAGGCCGTCCAACACACCAAGATGCTCGTGCAGGATCCGACCTTCCCGACGCCCTGGGCGGCGCTCACGAACCAGGGCTGGGCCTACTACAAGCTCGGCCAGCTGGGCCCGGCGACCGAGGCGCTCGAGCTCGCCACGCAGTACCACGACGGCTACTGGCGGGCGATTCTCAACCTCGGCATCATCGAGGCGGAACGGGGGAACCGGGACGTCGCGATGCGGCGTTTCGAGCGGGTGTTGGAGCTGCAGCCCGGCCCTCTGGCCACGGCCGAGGCCAACTATCGCATCGCCGAGATCCATGTCGGCCTGGGCAACCGGGGACTGGCACTCACCCATCTGACGGCCGTCACCTCGCAGCGACCGAACGGGCCATGGGGAAAGCGATCGGAGGACTACCTGGATCGCCTCCGCTGAGCCACAAGCGCTCGGCGCGAGCGGCTCTTGCGAGCCGATCGCGCCGGATGCGAACGGGTTCGGCGCGCCGAGCGCGCAGGGTGCCCAGGTGAGCCCGACCGGAACCGCTCAAGGGGACGAGAGCCCCTCGCCGTCCATCGGGGCGTACCTCGCCCGTCAGCGACGGCTGCGGGGCATCGAGCTGGACGACCTCGTCAAGCTCACCCACATCCCGAGACGCTCGCTCGAGCGGCTCGAGGGGGGCGCCTTCGACGGCGTGACCGACGGCTTCGTGCGCGGCTTCGTGCGCACGGTGGCCATCGCGATCGGACTGGATCCGGACGAGGCCGTCATGCGCATGCTGGCCGAGCCGGTCGCGCGGCCGGGAAGGTCCCTGCCACCCGTCGGTCTGCTGGTCGGGATCGCCGCTGTCGCTGCCCTGCTGATCGCCACGGGTGCCTTCGTCGCCGGCCGCGCCTCGCGCCCGGTGGCCGCGGTGATCGCTCCGCCGCCCGACGAGCGGGTCGTGCTCCGACTCGATGCCGTGCGGGCCCTGGCGCGCGAGCACGGACTCCTGGACGCCGCCCCGGCCGAGGCTGCGCCGCCCGACGCGATCCTTCCCGGTTCCGAGACGATCCTTCCGGGATCCGGGGCGGGGTTCGACACGATCCTTCCGGGATCTGGAGCCGGTACCGAAGGGGTTCTTCCCGGATCTGGTGCGGGGTTCGACGCGATCGTTCCGGGCGGTGTGGCGCCGCCCGCACCCGCGCCGATCGCCCCGGGAGGCGACGTCGAGGCGACGCCCGAAGCGCCGCGCTGATGACGACGCTCCTGACCGAGGCGCTCATCCTGCGCAACGTGGACTTCGGGGAGTCGGACCGCATCCTGCATCTGCTCACGCCGGAGACGGGTCGCATCACCGTCATCGCGAAGGGGGCCCGGCGCTCGAAGAAGCGCTTCCCCGGCACGCTGGACTTCTTCAACCACCTCGACGTCCAGATCGATCGCCGCAAGCCGACCTCGATGCCCCGG